>NZ_CP032744.1:2193699-2507085 GCF_003641145.1 Lactiplantibacillus paraplantarum | reverse complement strand
ACCTTAACCAACCGGCACGTTGAATCATGATTCATGACTAATTAACTAGCATAACGCATGATTCTACAAAAAATAGTCGCTTCAAGAATTGGATATACTACCCCTTAGGTACACAGATTAAATAATAAAAAATCTGTGTACCTAAGGGGTTTTTGTATGCGTTCAAATAGAAAGTATTCATTTGATGAAAAGATTAACATTCTTAATCTGATTGATAATAACCATACGGTGCAATCAATTGCCAGGGATCTACAAATAAATAAAAACGTTATTCATCAATGGAAAAGATTGTACGATCTCAATGGAAGTGAAGGCTTAAGGCATCAAAGAAAAAATCGCAGCTATTCTCAAGCATTCAAAGAAAGGATTGTACAGGAACATATCAAAGAAAAGCTGTCTTTTCCAAAATTAGCCACCAAGTATGGTTTGAGTAGCGCCGGGATGGTGTCTAATTGGTTTAGAGATTATACTATTGGAAAGAAAACTTATTCCAATAGAAATCCGAGGAACCGAAAGATGAAAGACGGACGCAAGACAACCCAAATTGAACGCATTGAAATAGCTCAATGGACTATCGCCAACGACTATGCTTACCACGAGGCCGCTAGCCATTTTGAGGTCTCGTATCAACAAGTTTATACCTGGGTCAAGAAGCTAAATAACGGCGGTGTGGACGCTTTAGCCGACCGCCGTGGGAAAAGTAAAGCTACGCCACTTACCGAGTTAGATATCGCTAAACTGAAAATAAAAGAATTAGAAGCTAGAACTAAACATTTGGAAATGGAAAAGGACCTGTCAAAAAAATTGAAAGAGATTCAAAGGAGAGTGAAGTAAGTGGTTGGTCATCAATCGACCGGATCTCAAAATATCAGGCAATTCAAGAACTAGCCGGTAAATATCCCATAAGTTGGTTGTGTCAAGAAGTCGGGATCAAGCGGAGGTCATATTATAAATGGTTGAACCGGACATTAACCGCTAATGAACGACTAAATGATGAGCTAGTTAAATTCATGCTTAAATTAGAAATTAGCCATAATTATATATTTGGTGTTGAAACCTTAGTTATGCACATCAACGAAGAGACTGAGTACCATGTGAATGCCAAACGTATCAGAAGATTAATGCAAGTTAACCATATCAAATCATCGATTCGCATTAGTAAACATGATCGTAAAGCGGAATATAAAGAAATGATGTCAGCCAATATCATCAAGCATGATTTTAATCAGGAAGAATCTAATAAGGTTTGGACAACCGACTGTACTGAATTAAAATACGGTAATCAAAGTCTCAACAAACTACGACTTAGTGCCATCAAGGATTTACACGATCACAGTATCGTTGCCTGGGCGATCGATGATACCGAAACGACAACACTGGTGACAGCAACTGTTAATAAAGCAATGAAAAGTAATGACCTGGCCGCCAACGAATTAATTTTACACACTGACCAAGGTTCGGCCTATACATCATTAGAATTCAATCGGGCCCTTAATAGCTATGGCATTTGCCATAGCATGTCAAGACCGGGGACACCTGGAGACAACGCGCCTATGGAGAGTTTCTGGAGTCATTTAAAAGATGAGGACTTAAGTTTTAAAACCGCATTGACCAAAGAAGAATTACTTCAAAACATTACCAAAGCAATTGACTGGTACAACAACGGTCGACGTCAAAAGTCATTAAAAGGCATGACCCCGACAGAATGTCGAAATCATGCCCTCCGATTTAAAGCATCATAATTTATATTATTTAAACTGTGTACTTGACAGGGTGTGCCATTGATTTTCAGTTCTTGAAGCGACTATTTTTTGCAGACGAGGCTACTGAACCCAATTTTAGCAAACTTGTTAACAATGGCGATGACGGTTGTGCGTTCATTAGTAGTGTGCGCTGTTCAGTTACTCGTGATGCCCAAACCGTTGCAAGTAACTCGAAAAATCTTCGTGATCCTGGGTAATGCCAGCTTCCTTTTCTTCATACCAATTAATTTTGTCGTTGAGAATTTGTAGATGATGTTGGACTTCGTTGAACTGGACGAGAAAGTCTTCTTTAACGTGCTTGAGCAGGGCCAATCGCTGGGAAATTGTGTCGTCGCCCGCTGCCCGCCAAGTGACGTATTGTTGCAATTCGCTAATACTCATGCCCGTTCCTTTGAGATGTAATAAGAATTTGACCCAGTTAATATCGGCGGTCTCATAATAGCGCCGGCCATTGTCTAAGCGATGTGGTTCAATCAAGCCCGCTTTTTCGTAGTAGCGTAGTGTGGGCGCGCTGAGACCAACGGCTTTAGCGAAGTCACCGATCGAATAACGTTCAGTGGTGGTAGTTGTCAATGTGAAAATCTCCTTTGTCCAAGCTTTTATTTGAAGTAACTTTAGCAATAACAATACCACGAAATCCTATTTTAGCAAGTTTAAACTTTATTGTTGACTTAAAGTGCACTTTAAGTTGTAAGCTGTATTCATCGATAAGTTAACAAGCAAATAATTAAGGAGTGTTTTTATTATGACAACAACTAATAACAGTGGTTTATTTGGCTTAGGTGTGAAGAATGAGGCTTACCAACAATACTTTATTGGTCAAAGTTACCTGAACGCCTTAGCCGGTGATGAGCAGGTCGACGTGAATGTTTCCAACGTGACGTTTGAACCCGGCTGTCGGAATAATTGGCATATTCATCATAATGGCTACCAAATCTTATTGGTGACGAGTGGTGAAGGTTGGTATCAAGAAGCTGGTAAGCCAGCCCAATTATTACATCCCGGCGACGTCGTCACAATTCATCCCGGTGTGAAGCATTGGCATGGTGCAACAAAGGATAGTTGGTTTGCCCACATCGCGATTACTAAGGGGACTAGCGAATGGCTCGAACTAGTTGACGATGAAGCCTACGCAAAATTATAAACGTTAAAGCAGTGATTGAAGGAGGAAGTTATTATGGCAGTTAAACAAACCGCAGGACGCGACAATTTAGGCAAATTAGCACCACAATTTGCCGCATTAAATGATGATGTGTTATTTGGTGAAGTCTGGTCACGCGAAAGCGCACTAAGTTTACATGATCGGAGCATGATTACGATTGCATGCTTAATGACCAGTGGTGATTTTCCACAATTAAAGGCCCATTTTAAGATGGGCAAGGATCATGGGATTTCAAAGGATGAAGCCGTTGAAATCGTTACCCACTTGGCTTTTTATGCGGGCTGGCCTAAGGCGTGGTCAGCAATGGCACTGATTAAAGAAGTTTACGGTGAATAGGAGGAACAGTTAGATGACAGTTAAAAACAAAGTCGTTGTGATTACGGGGGCCTCGTCCGGAATTGGGGCGACGACCGCTAAGCAATTAGCCAGTAATGGTGCTAAAGTCGTATTGGGCGCACGGCGTGAAGAACGCCTGGCCGCTTTAGTTGATGAAATCAAGGCCGCTGGTGGACAAGCGGCCTATCGGGTGACGGATGTAACGAAGTCAGCTGATGTACAAGCACTAGTTAAGCTAGCCCAAACGCAATTCGGTGGACTTGACGTGATTTTCAATAATGCCGGGATTATGCCGACATCGCCAATCAGTGCCTTACACACGGATGAATGGGACCAGATGATTGATATTAACATCAAAGGCGTCTTGAACGGGGTGGCCGCGGTCATGCCAATCTTTACCGCTCAAAAATCTGGTCAGATTATTACGACATCGTCAGTGGCTGGGATTAAGTCCTTTGCTGGCTCCGGCGTGTACGGTGCTACGAAGTTTGCGGTTCGTAATTTGATGGAAGTCATTCGGATGGAAAGTGCCCAAGAAGGCACCAATATTCGAACGGTCAGCTTATATCCAGCGGCCATCAATACGGAATTACTGCACACGATTACGGATAAGACGGCCAAACAGAATATGACTGATTTTTATCAACAAGTGGGAATCAGTCCAGCCGCCGTTGCGAACGTGGTCAACTTTGCCATTGACCAACCAGAAGATGTTAACGTTAATGAGTTTACGATTTATCCGACGAAGCAGGCTTAACTTGATTTAGCAGGTATTACCAGTCATTTGAGCTAGTTGACGATAAGTCGGAAATTTCTAAAATGTGAATTCAAAAAATACAAGCACCCGGTCTAGCGCATAATGACGTTGCTAGACCGGGTGCTTGCTGTTGTTATCGTATTAATAATGGTCAATTAGTGGGCTTACTTCAACCGTAAACCACGCTTTAAGTTGCCCCAGAAACCGAGTTCATCCGTCTGTAACATTAGCCCACCATAGATTCGGCCGATGTAGATCATACTCCCAATGATTGTTGCAATGAGAATCAGGAGTGACACGATTGCAGCGGGCATCGTTGCCATGCCGTTAATGAGGCGCAATGGCATGAAGTATGATGAGAAGAACGGAATATATGAGAAAATCTTAACAAAGAGATTGTCGGGTGTGTTCTGAAAAGCTAGGGCCATGAAAAACGCTAGCATACTCAGATAGATGACCGGTTGTGCCGCCTTACTAGCATCCGCGACCCGGGTCACCAAAGCCCCACAGAAGGCCGACGCCACGGTGTAGAGTAGTACGGCCAGTAATGCGAACAACAAGTTGATTGAGACCAAGTTGTGGATTACTTGATTGATCAAATCAGTGTTTTGTTGCCAAAAATCAATTGTGAGCGAACTACGTTGAACGAACTGCATGACGGCAAAGCCACCCACTAAGTAGACGAGCAGTTGGGTCACAATGACTAGTAAGACACCGTAAATTTTACCATTGAAGTATTTCCGCGGTGTCGTACTTGAGAAGATGACTTCCATAATCTTGGTTCCCTTGTCAGCAGCAATCTCTTGGGCTGTGATTGCTGAGTAGGTGGTCAAAATCAAGTAGACAAAGAAGACCACAATATAGAAGGAGACCGTTTTAGCCGTTTTATCTGAAGCGGCGTGTTTCTGCAATTGTTCAGTAAATTTTGGCTGGACAGCCAACGCCTGAGCCTGCTTGGCACTTAGTTGTGCGCGCTGCACGTTGCGTTGGCTTTGGACAGTGGCTAAGAACTGTTGAATCTTAGCCTTATCGCCGCTGCTGACGGCATTAGGACCAGTGAACTGCGCTTGCAACTGTTGATTCTTGGTTGTTAAGACAAGGTAGCCGGCGATGTCATTGCGCTTCGTCGCAGCCTTGGCGCTGGCGAGTGTTTGGTATTTATTAGCGGTAGCCACATGACTCTGTTTAATGAAACTTGTGCGTAATTGTGGGCTAGTGCTAACGACCGCGATGTCATTCTTACTAGCGCTAGGAGCCGCAAAATAAGAAAAGGCGGCCACGAACCCGAAGAACAAGAAGGGCATAAAAACGAGTGACAAAAAGCTCCAGGATTTGATCTGCCGTAAGTAGGTTTCAAAAGTCACGATCCAAGTCTTATTCATGGTCAACACCTCCCGCTTCAGTTCGGAAAATCTCATCCAGCGTTGGTGGCTGCTGACTGAACTCTTCAATGTAATGACCAGCAGTGACTTGATCAAAAATCGCTGGACCGACTGAAGCATCGGCAAGTTCGAGTCGGAAGCGGCGGGCCCCTTGTTGTGTAACGGTTGTGACTCCTGGTAGATCAGCCAGTTGAGCTTGCGGCCAGTCAGTCGTCAAGAAGAGGCGGGTGCGGCCAAACTGGGCGCGGACGTCTTCAACGGTACCCTTAAGGACTGTTTCGCCATTACGTAGCATGACGAGTGAGTCGCAGATAGCTTCGACATTACTCATATCATGACTGGAAAAAATAATCGCGGCGCCGCGTTGCTTAGCATCAAGGATAGCTTGTTTGAGCAGGTCAGCGTTGACGGGGTCCAAACCGCTGAACGGTTCATCCAAGATAATTAGTTTAGGATCATGAATCAAAGTACAAATCAGCTGGACCTTTTGTTGGTTCCCCTTAGATAACTTGTCAATTTTATCGGTCGGTTGTCCCTTGACTGCAAAGCGCTTCATCCATGCAGCAATTTTACCCTTGGTCACCCGCGCTGGTTGATTTTTTAACCGCGCCAAGTACACGATTTGTTGGGTGATAGTCAACTTGGACATTAGGCTACGTTCTTCGGGTAAGTAACCGATTTGATCATAGTCATCGGCGGTCAACGGTTGCCCGTTCCAAGTAATCTGACCATCGAATGAGAGAAAATTTAAGATGCTGTGAAACGTGGTTGATTTCCCCGCGCCATTTTGACCAATCAATCCCATGATTTCCCCGTCATGGACGTCAAATGACACGTCATTTAATGCTTGAACAGTCCCGAAACGCTTCTGGATATGTGCGATAGATAGCATTAGTTTGTCCCCCAAAATTCTTGAAATAAAGTCATTACGTGTTGTGCGAGCTAATTAGTCATGAAATCGGATTAAAACGTGCCAATTAAATCAAAAGCAGCCAGCTTAGGCCCGCTGGAAAAAATGCGAGTTAGCGTAAACATGCTTTGCTAGTTCGTCCTACGCCGAACTCCAGGCATTTCTGCCAATTGCTGGAACGCGGTGGACACAGATTTAAGCCGCAACCCACGTCTTAAATACTGGTCTTCCACTAACCAAGCAAAGGACGCTTGCTAAGTGGAATTTCACCGCTGAGCATTGGCCGAAATACCTTCCAGTCGGAATAGTATTCGAATGGCAGACATGTGCGTACCCAACTTTTGCTGGATTTGTCATTGTTTTTCATAAACGTTAATTTTGTTAATCAACTGTCAGACTGAAAATGATATTGAGCCAGCTCACGAATCCTGAATCGATGTAGTAAACTTTAGTCTCTCGACAAAGTACTAATGCACCTAACGCTTTGTTTAAAGTTTCAGTATCAAAATAGCCAACGATAAGTTATACCAAGTTAAGTGGCCGTTCATCTGCCATCCAAGCGGCTTCCCGAAACGTGTTCGGTGCCACTGAAGCCTGTGTTCGCTACGCCAAGACCACATTAATCCGTTGGCTAGGCAATGCTCAGCTTCAACCCGTAGCCTCTCACAGGCTTTTAGACTGGAGGGGCTGGGTGACAATGCTCAGTAGCCAAATTATTCTTAGCTGGAAGTGACCTTCTTCCGGCTTAGAATAAGACTCGTATTTGAGATGACGCGGGTTGGGCGTTAGCTCAAATCGACGTCGGCTGCGTTCCAGCAATTGGCACCCAGCCCCGGAGGTCGGAATAGGACGCGCATCGGCTGACGAATAACAATCTAAACTTGGCACGTTTTAATCCGAATTAGTTCTCATAACGACTAGCACAATTAGCAATCATAGTTTGGTTTTATGATGACATAGTTGATTCGGTGTGACAAGGGGGCACGCTTGGTTTTAAGCTAAGCTACTTGGTCACGCCGGCGTTTTCCAAGGCCAATAGGGCGCGCTTCATTGGTAAGCCACCGCGATAACCGCCTAGTTGACCGTCCTTACGGCAAATACGATGGCAAGGAATAATGATGAGAAGTGGATTTTTACCAACGGCGCTGGCGACGGCTCGGACGGCGGTAGGCCGACTAATCATCGTGGCTAACTGTGAATAAGTTGCGGTTTGGCCGTATGGAATACGAGTTAAAGCTTGCCAAACTTGTTGTTGTAAAGGCGTGCCTGTCGTCTGGTCAAGGGGAACTTCAAAATGCCGGCGGTGGCCAGTTAAATAGTCGTGTAACTCTTGACTTGCCTGTTGATTAGCTTGTTGATCATACTGAATATTAGCGGATTTGAAGAAGGTTTGCCATTCGTCACGTGGACCGTTGGCACGGCCAACAAAGGCTAAACCGGCGGGCGTTGCACCCAGCCAGTAAGTTTGCTGGTTAATGGTTGTTTGGGTCAATGTTAAGTGCATGCTTGAACCCTCCATCTCAATTAGGATAGCGTTAGTATAACAGAATTTGTAGTGGCTGAACTTTCAAAATCTTGCTTTTTAATCCTTGGTTAGCGCACTGATTAAACTTTGCGCGTATACTGATAGTCATCAGGAAGCGGAGGTGCGGGGATTGGAGAATTTAACAAGGGCCGATGTCATGTGGCGAGCTATTTGTAACAACGATGCAACGGCGGATGGTCAGTTTTTTTATGGTGTGACGAGTACGGGGATTTTTTGTCGACCCAGCTGTCACTCACGTTTACCTAAGCGGGCCAATGTACGTCTATTTAACAATGCTGATGGTGCCCTAGCGGCTGGTTTTCGTCCCTGCAAGCGTTGTCGACCAACCGGAACCATTGTAGCAGCTAGCGAGTGGGTACAAACGATCAAGCAAATTATTGAGCAGCACTATGCGGAACCGTTAACGCTGAGCGAGTTAGCACAACGGGCACATGGCGCGCCGTTTTACTTGCACCACGTTTTCCAACAACAGACAGGGCAAACACCAATGGCCTATTTGCGGTTAATCAGATTGGCACATGCCCGCGATTTGTTAACAACTACTGATCAACCAATTGCCACGATTGCATCAGCCTGTGGGTTTCAATCGGCAGCCTATTTTAGTACGCAGTTTAAGCAGGCTTATCGACAAACGCCACGGCAATTCCGACAACAATGCTAGCATGACTAATCCAAGTCTTTGAACTGAAATGAAAATATTGTTAAAGAACATGGTTATACCAACCAGTTCAGCGTGGTTGTACGACATAAGTGAAATGCTAAAAAGCTAGCGCAAACGATGGTCTGTTTGCGCTAGCTTTGAGGTTATGATATAGCTAAATTTAATAATTGCAGATACTGATTAGTACCAGCCGTTTACTTGCCAGAACGCTTTAGCAGCGGTCCATGAGCCGTAACGACCAGCGACGTATGCGTCGGCAGTCGCTTCTTGGTTGGCAGCAGAATAATCACCATTCAAGAGAACTTTACCAAGTTGGTATTTACCGTAATAAATTCCGTTGGTTGCGGTGTATGAGCCACCGGATTCACGAGCAGCAATCCAGGCCTTGGCTGCAGCTTCAGATGTACTAGTCGAACTAGTCGTTGTGCTCGTCGCTGAACTAGCTGTGTTTGAACTAGCTTGACTGGCAGTTGTGCTGCTGGTAGTTGCACTACTGGTTGCTGCTGAGCTAGCGGTAGTTGTGGTGCTTTGGCTAGTTGCCGTCGTACTTTGACTAGCCGCGCTTTTTACTGAACTAGCACTGGCTTGACTAGTACTGCTTTGGCTAGCTGCCGATGTGGCACTTTGACTGGTTGCACTAGTGACTGAACTAGCGCTAGCTTGGCTAGTACTGCTTTGACTGGCGACTGTTGATGTACTCTGGCTAGCGGCACTAGTGACTGAACTAGCGCTGGCTTGACTAGTACTGCTTTGGCTAACAGCTGACGTGGCACTTTGACTCGTCGCACTAGCGACTGAGCTGGCACTTGCCTGACTAGTGCTACTCTGGCTAACGACGGCCGTGGTACTTTGACTCGTTGCCTTAGTCACTGAACTGGCGCTAGCTTGATTCGTACTGCTTTGGCTAACGGTCGAAGTGGTATCGGTACTTACCGCGCTACTGGCTGTATTAGCATGGATTTGAGTGCTTGTACTAGTTGCTGTAGCGGTGGTAGTTGGAGTCGCTGCTGAAGTAGTGGTCCGCGTCATCTTAACCGTCTGGTGCTTATTGACTTGCAGTTTGTCCCCAACGTAAATTAAGTTGACGTTCTTCAAGTGGTTCAACTTTTGAACGGCAGCAACCGTGGTTTTGTGGTTATCGGCAATTTCACTGACCGTGTCACCAGCTTTGACCGTCACCGTATCTGCCTTAGCAGCGGTAGCACCAAGGGCAATGGCACCAGTTGTCGCTAATGAAGATAATAATAGGTGTTTAATTTTCATATAATTGATTCACTCCCAAACTAGAATAGACTTCCTTTAAAGTTTACCATCATGTAAGCGGTTCGTTAAGCGCAATTTGCTCACCGACGGATTTTTTATCAAATAAAGCATGTCCGATTAAGACATAGTGTAACAGATTAGCGCTTACATTGCTGCTAATTTGCAACGTTATTTTAATGACGAGCGTGTCAATGTATTGACCTGAGTAACGTGATGATGGTGACTGAGATGGCCGTCTACAAGTAGTAATTGGTAACAAGGTAAGGGAAATCAACGAATGATGAGCTACTAAGGGGATGAACGCGTTCAAACTAGTTGGGGGACTAGCGTCTTAGTGACAAGGTGAATAGTCGGAATGAAAGTTAGTTGTGTGGCTTGATAATGGTTTGTGATAGCCTGATGGTGCATACTAGTGGGAAAATAAAGACGCGGCCCCTCATTAGGGACCGCGCTGATTGTATGTTCAGTTGTGCATGGGTTTGTTTAGTAATAACCGTTGGCTTCCCAGAAGGCCTTGGCCGCTACCCATGAACCGTAGCGAGAAGCCACGTATTCGTCAGCGACTGTTTCCTGATTAGAAGCCGAGTAGTCACCGTTTAGCAGTGACTTACTGAGTTGATACTTACCATAATAGTTCCCATTGGATGCGGTGTATGAACCACCAGATTCTTTGTTGGCGATCCAAGCTTTCGCGGCAGCTTCAGCACTACTTGATGTGCTAGTTGTTGACGAACTGCTGCTAGCGGTCGTCGTACTGCTACTAGTCGTGGCGGTGCTACTTGAAGTTGTGGCACTACTGCTGGATGCGGTGCTCGTGCTTGCGGCGCTGGAGGCCGTGTTGTAGCTCAGCTTCGTCATGGAAGCGGAAGTAGCAGTTGCACTTGACGCGGTGCTAGCTTGGCTCGTCGCAGAACTTGAAGTGGCACTACTTGACGCGGCACTGCTAGTTGACGAACTGGCGGCACTGCTTGACGCGGCGCTAGCGGTAGATGTGCTGGTCATGCTACTTGACGCAGCGCTGGTGGTTGATGAGCTAGTGGCATTACTTGAAGCACTCGTTGTTGACGAACTGGTAGCGGTGCTGGATGCATCACTGGCCGTTGATGTGCTCGTACTACTACTTACGGCTGTGCTGCTGGTACTTTGAGTACTAGCGCTAGTGGCCGCCGCACTGGCAGTACTGGTACTGGTCGAACTAGCCGTACTTGAAGCAGCACTAGTTGGTACTTGGGTAGTAACCGTGGTTGCATGGTGCTTGCCGTTGACTTCCAGTTTGTCACCGATATAGATCAAGTTAACGTTCTTTAAATGGTTGGCTTTCTGAATCGCTGTGATGGTCGTCTTATGCGTTAAAGCAATTTCGCTGACGGTATCGCCAGCTTTAACAACCACGGTATCGGCATTAGCTACGGTAGTACCTAAGGCTAACAGACCGGTAGCTGCCAATGAAGTTAATAAGGCATTTTTAATTTTCATAAGTTAATCAGTCACTCCTATAAAAATTGTGTTGTTATTTCGATTGAATGGTGATTAGTATACCGACCGCAGATTGCAAAGCAATAAACAACAGATTACGGTTTGAGCTATTTTTGTAACAAAGTAACATGGTGTAACAAGTTAACACTTTCATCATCTTTTCGCCACATTATCATCACACTCGCGGTAAAATTCAGAAGGTAATTTAAAAAATGGTTTAAAGCGGTGAGCGATATTCTTATTAATTCAGTAAAATTTGTTATAATCGAGACCGTTAAGCAGAACGTTGTGTAAGGGAGCGAGTAATAATGTATTATTTTGTGAATACCAGCATTAACCCGAAAAAATCGGGAATCGAACATGCTGAGATGAAACGGCTGGCACTTTTTAACCAGCATCACGTTCCTGCTAAGATGGTCACGCGATTCTTTTCGTTATCGTTACACCAGACGTTGAAAACGGCGGGAATTAAAGCTGAAAATCAAATTAATTTGTTTGATTTTATCCAACATTCAAGTAAACAACCAACTAAAAAAGTGACGATTGAAGATTTACACTTAGCATCAAATTTACGTGTGCAACCCGTTGGGCGTCATTATGAGGTCTATCAAAATGACCAGTTATTAATGAAGGTTAATACATTTCTGAACACGCAAAAACAACTGAACAATGTTCAATATTACGACCAAAATGGCAAGTTAGTTAAGACTGACTGGTATGATACTCGGGGATTCAAAGGACTTGAACAGTTTTATGCCGCTGATGGACAAGTGGCAAGTGAACAAGTCTTTAATCCGGACGGAGAGGTCGTCTATCAGACCTTTCATATGGCAGATCGACAAAGTCAGGTGCAAAATTCACTGTATCGCTTCATTAATTATGAGGGGCAGGACTGGTCATTTGCCGGTGAGACGGCGATGACGACCTTTTTCCTCGATGAACTTAATCGAACGACGCCACATGCGGTCTTTGTCATTGATCGGACTTATGAATTGGCCTACGCTGCGCTCCACATGCAGACTAAAGCGTTTAAAGTCATGCACCTACACAGCAATCATGTTAATGATCCAGCGCATCCGAAAACGGCTGGTCTCAATTTTAACTATGCTTATGCACTCAATAACCTGGATCAGTGGAACGGTGTCATTGCGTCGACTCAGCAACAAACTGCTGACTTTCAAGCCCGCTTTGGCAACCAACCGGCCGTTTATACGATTCCGGTCGGGATTGTCGATGACGCGACTTTGAACGCGCCCAAGCCCGCTTTTGATCAGCGTACCGCTGGTAAGATTATTTTTGTGGCGCGTTTAGCCGAAGAAAAGCAACAGGATCAGGTGATTCGGGCGTTCAAAAAGGTGTTGGCACAAGTGCCGAATGCAACCCTTGATTTCTGGGGCTATGCGAATGGCGATACGGGCAAGCAGCTACATCAACTCGTGGAACAACTGGGACTGCAATCGGCAGTGACGTTTAATGATTACACGACGGATTTGACGACTGTCTATAATGATGCTCAGCTGGCGATGCTCACCTCGCGGGCAGAAGGTTTTGCACTCGCCTTACTTGAAGGCCAAGCCCACGGGGTGCCTCAGATTGCTTATGATGTCAAATATGGGCCGCGGGATATTATTCGTGACGGTCACGACGGTCAATTGGTACCGGTTAATGATGAGAATGCGTTAGCTACGGCGATGATTGACTTATTGACACAGCCGGAAAAGTTAGCTACGTATAGTCAACAGGCTTATCAAGATGCCAAGCGTTTTAGTACGACCGCCGTTTGGCAACAGTGGCAACCACTTATGAAAGCCGCAGCCGATTTTTATCAAGTTGAGGGGGCAACGCAGCGATGAATTTTTTTGTGAATCAGTATTTAATGGCGTTAAATTCTGGCGTAGAGCATGCCGAATTCAAACGGCTCCAGTTGTTTAAAAATCATCAAGCACCGGCTAAACTAGTGACGCGACAATTCGATGGTTTACTGCATCAAAACATGCGGCGCTTCAATATTGCCGATGATCAGATGGCCAACTTGTTTGACTTTTTCCGTGAAACGACTAGCTTTTCCAGTCGGATCATCAAGATGGCTGATCTGAATTGGCCAGCTGCTTATGATATTAAGCCGGACCCTAACGTCAGTGAGGTGCGGGCTGGTGATCGGCTGATTGCTAAGGTCCATTTTGTGCCAAGTACGGTGGGCCATGTGTACTTTATTGAAATTTTTGACCAATTCCACAATTTAGTTCAGCGAACCGACTATGATGAACGGGGCTTCAAGGCCCGTGACGAATTTTTCTCGTCAGCGGGGGAACCAATCACGGATATTTTTTATCGTCCAGATGGTAGTCGGCTGGCCGAACAATATTATGCGCATGATAGCAATGGAACTAACTATGTTTCGCTGTGCCACTTGCTAGATTATCATGGCCGCGACTACTACTTTAACGGTGAACAGGAATGGTACCGGTTCTTCCTAGATGAATTGAACAAGCAATATGATGAAAACAATGTCTTTATTGCTGATCGTCCATTAGCTGCTCAGTGGCCGGTGGTGAATATGCAGACGACGGCTAAAAAATATTTGTGGTTACCGACACCGCATGCGGTGGACCCGCGTGATCAGGTCTATTCTAATTTGAATAACGCGTATGTTTATGGATTACACGAATTTTTGAGTGCCTGGGATGGCGTCATCACGAGCACTGAACAGCAGAAGCAGGATTTGACGCAGTGGCTTGGTGGTCAACCAAGTATCCCAATCCTGACGATATCAGCAGCCGTGGTTTCCAAGCAGCAAGCCCAACGTACGCCAATTGATATCAGTGATCGCCACGCGCATGAAATTATTTATACGGGGCGTTTGGATGCTGAACGGCGCGTCGATCAGCTGGTGACGGCTTTTGACCAAGTGCACCATAAGATTCCGGATGCTACCTTGGTGATTTACGGGTATGGTGGTGAGCTGGACCACTTAAAACAGCAAGTGGCCCAGTTGCACTTAGAGGCAGCGGTGACTCTTGCTGGGTATCAACCGAACTTAACAAATGCTTATGATCAAGCTGGCGCTTACGTTTATACGGGTGAAAGTGATGCACAGCCATTATCATTAGTTGAGGCCCTTAGTCATGGCGTTCCAGCGATTGCTTACAATATTAATTATGGCCCGAAAGATGTTTTGAAGGATGGCAAGAATGGATATTTGGTCACGGATGGTGCCGTCAACCAACTTGTCAGGGCGTTGACCCGGACGCTTGAAAATCCGCAACGTCAACAACGACTGAGCAAGGGTGCTTATCGGAGTAGTGAACAATACGCTGATGAACAAGTTTGGCAACAGTGGCAGCCGGTTGTTCAGTAAATAGAAAAATGGTCTGACTTTAGTGGTCAGGCCATTTTTCAATATTAATGTCAAAAAGTATTACTAAATAAATTCTTAATAAAAACGGGAGCCGTTAATCTGACCACGTTGTTAGGTATTGCGTAATTGCTGCTTGTACGGGGCGCAGTGTCGCTGCCGGTTGCGTGTTGGTCAGCAAGAAAAATTGGCGCTGATAATGAGCACTTAGCCGTTCGACAGGAACATCGGCGGTTAGAACGTGACGCGAAATAATTGTTTGGCCGATCCCATGAGCGAGAAGGTCCGCAATGATTTGGTTACTATGGATCACCATGACTTGGGCTGGCTGAATATTGCGAGCCTTTAAAAAAGCGTTGGTATAATGGCGAACACCAGAATTAGGTTCGCGTAGCAACCAGAGGGGACTGGCGAAATCGCCCGCATGAACAAGCTCATCGTGGCCAAATGGCAAGCGATTGAGCTGGTCAGTAACGAGTGGCTTTTCAACTAAACCAAACTCTAGTTTGTGTTGGGACATGGCAGTCAAAATTTCGGCCGAATTGGCAAGCGTCACTTGAAAGTCAAAGCGATCACTGACGGCACTCAAATTGGCTAATAAGGTCGGTAGAATCAGACGCCCAGTTGTGTGTGAGGCGCCAATCCGGCAAGGGACTTTCACTAAGTGGCGTGGTGATTGCACCGCTGTTTTGGTAGCGGCCCAAGTTGTTAACAACTTTTGAGCCTGTTGATAGAGGAGCTGGCCACTAGCAGTAGGAACGATTTCTTGGCGACCATTACGTGTAAAGAGCGTGGTTTGCAAATCGGCTTCAAGTTGTTTGATTTGTGTCGAGACGGTCGGCTGGGAAATGAAAAGTTGCTCGGCAGCATGGGAGAAGTTGCGGGTCTCGTACACCGCACAGAACGTTTCTAATTGTTTAAACATTGTGTCCACCTCTAACTATTATGTTTATTAATAGTAACTATCATAATAATTTATTTCTCAAATGTAAATAACTTTCGTATACTTAAAAGCATCGAGATAGAGATGGGAGCAAGCGAATGAAGGTCAAAGGGATTTTACCGGGGTTAGTGACCAGTCTGGTCATTGCAATTATTAGTCAGGGATTGGCGCAATTTGTGCCAGCGTTAGGTGCGGCCACTATCGCGATTTTATTAGGAATCGTTGGCGGCAACACGTTTTTGAAACAACCACAGCTTGGTCGGGGGACTAAGTTTGCGGAAAGTAAGTTGTTGGAGTATTCCGTAATGCTGCTCGGCGCGACGATGACCGTACAGACAATCGGCAAAATTGGTGGTTTCGGCGTGCTTTTCATTCTGTGTCAAATGACGATTACGATCGTCGGCGCCTTGTGGTTAGGGCGCAAGTTGGGGTTCAGCCAATCGGTGCGTATGTTGATGGCTGGCGGTAACGCCGTGTGTGGGTCGTCAGCGATTGCATCAATCGCACCCGTTATTGACGCGGATGAAGATGATAAGGGGACCGTCATTACCCTAGTCAACTTGATGGGGACAGTCCTGATGTTAACATTACCGGTTCTAGGGATGGCGGTTTTTGGTGGCAGTGTCATTCTTAAAGGAGCCTTGATTGGGGGAACTTTACAATCAGTTGGGCAAGTAGTGGCCGCAGCTAGTATGGTCAACCAAACAACGGTTCAGTTCGCAACGATTTTTAAAATTATGCGGATTATGATGTTAGTCGTTGTTGTTTTGATTTTTGGCCGGCTACACCAACGTACAATTGAGAATGAGCTGGCTGAAGATGCTGTCGTCAGTGGCAATGGCAACGGTCATTGGTTGCCCTGGTACGTGGCCGGATTCTTAATTTTATGTGCTTTAAATAGCTTGCTCTCGTTACCAGCAATGGTTGGTGCGACGGCTCATACGATCAGTAGTTGGTTTGAAATCATTGCGTTAGCGGCTATCGGGTTACGTTTGAATCTTGTTAACTTTATGAAAGCTGGCAAGCGCTTAGCACTGTATGGCTTAGGTGTGGGGACGATTCAGGTCGTCAGCGCCTTGATTTTAATTACGTTATTACTGCAACATTAATTGGGTTTTAATACACTCAAATCGCAATCATGGTTAATCATGATTGCGATTTTTCATCCAAGAAAGTAGGGACACCATGCTAACTTATCAAGTCACACCAAGAATTGAACTGCGAGAACCACTACCCCAAAGCGATGCGCCGGCATTACTAGCATTATTAACAGCTAATCGTGCGCAGTATCAGTATTATTTGTCGTGGGTGGTTAAGATTCAAACAGTGGCGGATGAACAACGATTTTTAACTTCGGCACAAGCTCAGTTACAACAAGCACAAGCGCTCAACCTAGTCATTGTCGTTGAACAACGGGTTGCGGGGATGGTTAGCTGTGACCACTTCGATGATAGCGACCACAGTGCCAACGTCGGTTACTGGCTGGGGCGACCGTTTCAGGGGCGTGGCGTCATGACGGCAGTCGTTCGTGGTGTCTGTGACTTGGGCTTTAACCAGTATCGTCGTCAATATTTGCGGATTCGTGCGGCGGTGGACAATCAGGCAAGCAATGCGGTGGCACAACGGGTGGGCTTTGATTTTTTGATCCAGCATCCAGATGGTCAGCACTTATTGGATGGCAATCATGATGAGAATGTGTATCAGATGTCAGCGGTCGATTGGCTAGCAAGTCGCCGCAAGTGATTATTAGACAAAATAAAACTGACTAGCCTAGATGGTTAGTCAGTTTTATTAACGCTTAATTTTTAACTGTCACCACTTGCCACGTCTTAGGAATTGTAAACAAATATTGTCGTTGGACAATTTTTGTCTTGGTATTTCCTAGGCTAAATAAAACGCGTGTCAGGTGATTCTTAAACTGCCAAGTCGTGGTTTTTATTTGGATTTGTGCGGGGGCACCACTAGTTAGCTTAGTTGTCGTGGTGGTAGCGGTCACCGTGTGACTGACTTTAGTGGCGGCTGCAACCCGGTAACTGATGACGCGTTCAGACCCTGTTCCGAGTTGCTGGACCCGCAACGCCGCTTGTTTGGATTTTAGCGGGGCTAAATCTTGAATCTGCGTGCGGGTGACCTCGTGCATGCCCCAATGGTAATTGTCGTTTAGGACGAGGGCGATGAGGCTAGCGGCAATAATCAGGCCACTAATAATAATGGCAATTAGGCGGTTGCGGCCTGCTGGTGAAAAAATCATTGTGCCAGCAAAGACAAAGGTTGCAAGGATTAGTAGGACAATAATCATGCGGCATCATCCTCCTGACTAATAGTTGTTGAGTGGTTGGCTTTTAAGAAGAAGGTAATCCCAAAGCCGATCGCGCAAAAAATGAGTGAGACCACGAACGCCATATGATAACCAGTCAAGGTAGCTGTGATTCCCGCTTGACGGTATTTCAAGGGTGCCTGTGTCAGTAATTGGTGTCCCGGCATTTGCCACTTGGCGACGCTGGAGTAGACACTGATTAAAACGGCCGTCCCCATTGAAGCGGCGACTTGACGTAGGGTGTTGTTGGCGGCGGTCCCATGAGAGATCAACCGGAATGGTAAGGCATTGATCCCGGTCGTTGTGACGGGCATGGTAACCATGGTCAGGCCGAACATCCGAATAGCATAAACAACGATAATCCATAAGATCGGGGTCGTGGCACTGATTGATAGGAAGAAAGCAGTTCCTAGCGTTAGGAGTAACATGCCCGTCATTGCTAATCTGCGAGCACCGATATGGTCAAAGATGCGCCCAGTAATCGGACTCATAATCCCCATCATGATTGCGCCAGGTAATAAAATCAATCCAGAATCCATCGCTGAACGACCGAGGACCGTTTGAATATACATTGGCAAAATCATTTCGACGCCCATCATAGCCATATAGGCGAGGGCGGTCAGGATGGCGGATAAGGTAAAGGCCGGAATCTTAAAGACACGTAATTCCAATAATGGCTGATCCATGTGAAGTTGCCGCCAGACGAATAGGCCAATGAAAATCAGGCCAATGACTAAAGTTGTGAGGACGACCGGGTCGCCCCAACCAGCGTTACCAACGGATGAAAAGCCGTATAACATACTGCCAAAACCGATCGTTGAGATCAAGACTGACCACCAGTCGATTGGTTGTTTGGAAGTTGGTAAGACTTTCCGTAAAGTGAAGAATGAAACGATGATGACCATAATATTGATTGGCAGAATGAATAAGAAGAGCGCTCGCCAAGAATAGTTATCAATAATCCAACCAGAGAGTGTCGGTCCGATGGCGGGCGCTAAGCCAATAACGATTCCGGCTGTGCCCATTGCGGAGCCCCGCTTTTCGGGTGGATAAACTGAAGACATGATCGTTTGGAACACTGGTGCGGAAATGCCGACGCCCATAGCTTGAATCATTCGGGCAATTAGCAACATCTGAAAGTTGACGGCAAAGTACGCCAGCGTGGTTCCAAGGCCAAAAATAAACATAGCTGTTAAGTACAGATACTTGGAATTGATTCGGGTCAGCAACCAGGCACTGACGGGGATCATGATTCCCATGATTAACATGAAACCAGTGGTCAACCACTGAACGGCGGTTGCTGAAATATGAAAATCGGCCATTAACGTTGGAAAAGCTGTCGTTAACAGGGTTTGGGTAATGAAGGTAGTGAACGTCCCGACGAGCAAGGTCAATACGAGCCAAGTCCGGTGATAAGGCTGGCCATTGGCATCAAGCGGTAACGTTGAATTTTGAGTTGGCATAATACCGTCCTTTCTTTTATGAATTCTGTAATAATGCACAATCAATAAGTATATCACGATGCAGGTCCTAGGCCTATTAATTGGTACTGGGGTGGTCAACTGAATGGTCGATGTCGTGGTAAAATGAATAGATAATATTATTTAATTTATGGTGAGTCATGCTAATAATAGCCAGCATGATTCATCGACATTCAGTAAGGAAGTTGAAAAGATGACAGAAACATATTTAACATTTGATTGTTACGGGACGTTAATTAATACTGAACCGTTGTATCAATGGGTGGCTAATTTAGGCTTAGCGGTTGGTTTAGACCCACTGACGGTTCGCAAAGCCTACGCGACTTATGAGGACGATCCCGCTAGCGTCCACCCTTATCTAGATTATTCAGCATTAGTCCGGGCTGACCTGAAACATTTAGATCGATTATTTGAACAAGGACACTTCTTTGAAAGTCATTACGTGGAATGTCTGGAAGTGCAACGACACCTATTACCATACGCCGACGTTATACCGACCTTAACAGCGTGGCAGCAATTGGGCTATCAATTGATTATTATGTCGAACTCATCATGGGATATTATGCCGGCCAACATTGCTGCCTTAAAGGTGCCGTTCACAGCGGTTGTTACGGCTGAAGATGTTCAGGCTTACAAACCAGCGTCAGCTTTCTTTGAAACTGTTCAAGAGCGTTTTAAGTTAACGGCAGATAATCATTGGCACATTGCACGTGGCTATGAATCCGATGTTGTTCCAGCCAGTGCTATGCAGTGGCCGATGATTTGGATTAATCGTGATCAGCGACAACCGACTAGTGCTGAACGGCCGACCCATATGGTTACTGATTTGGCCGCTGCTAAGCAGTGGGTCGAGTAAGCGTGCGCGGTAGTGTCCCCGTTGATCAGCAGTTAAAGCACTGGCTGATTATTAGGGTCGAACAAGCTTTCTAATTTTGACTAGACTGTTAAATCTCAAAGTTGGAAAGGAAATTAACGTGAATTCAAAATCTTTAAATAAAAGTACGGTCCTATTAATGGCGATTTCGGCAGCCATTGTAGTGGCTAATATTAATTATATTCAACCAATTGAAGCTGACATTGCACAGCAGTTTAATCTTCCAAATGCCGTTATTGGCGCGGTAGCAATGCTAACGCAGTTGGGCTATGCCTTCGGGTTACTGTTAATTGTTCCTATGGGTGATATCATGAATCGCCGAACGTTGATTATGCGCTTACTGGTACTCGCAATCATTTCAGCGTTACTAGCCTTCGTGGCACCCAATATTTGGGTGTATGCCTTGGCGAGCTTATTGATTGGGATAACCTCAGTGGCACCGCAAGTCATTATTCCGTACGCCGGCTTTCTCGCGCCTCGTAATCAGCGCGGTCAAGTCTTGGGCAACGTTCTGAGTGGTTTACTCGTTGGGGTTCTCTTATCACGAACTGTCAGTGGGGTACTTGCGAGCTATTTGCCTTGGCAGATGGTTTATCTGATTGCCGCTATCTTGATTGCAGGATTGTGGCTCGTCTTGTGGCGAAAATTACCGCATGATCCCGTGACGACACATACCACGAATTATAAAGCCATGATTCAGACAGTGCCCCAGTTAGTAAAACGCTATCCGGTTTTGCGAGCGTCGGCTGTTAACGGCTTTGTCTTGTTTGGTGTTTCTAATATTTTCTGGGCAACACTCGTCTTTTACTTGCAACATCAATACGGGTGGGGAAGTCGTGAAGCTGGTCTGCTTGCGTTGCTAGGTGTTACCGGTGTGTTAGCAGCCCCTTTAATTGGCCGTCTAGCTGATCGTTTTCGGCCCCGAACGATTATCGGCTTGGGTCTAGTGTTATCAACATTAGCCTACGTAGTGTTTTGGCTGAGTGGTACGCATTTGGTGGGGTTAATTATTGGTATTGTCATTCTTGATTTAGGTACTCAATTCGGGCAGGTCGCGAATCAGACACGGATTCAAAGCATCGATGTCCATGCCAGTAGCCGTTTCAATTCGGTATTCATGTTTGGCTACTTCATGGGTGGCGCCCTAGGTTCATTTTGTGGCAATGTCTTATGGGATTTAGCTGGTTGGAACGGCGTCTGCGGGTTAGCGGTCGTCGTGTTAATGATTGGCTTTTATGCCCACTTTGTTCATTATCCACGGGTGGTGACACGACAAGCGCAACATTAGCAGTGTATTAGTTAATCGGTCATGAATCATGATTAAAACGTGTCGTTTTTTAAGTTCAAAAACGGCCAGCTAAAAACCGCTGGAAACAGGTGCGAGTGGGCGTAAACTTGCTTAGGTAGTGCGTCCTACACCGACTTCCAGGCATTTCTGCCAATTGCTGGAACGCGGTGGACACAGATTTAAGCCGCAACCCACGTCTTAAATACTGGTCTTCCACGCCTTAATCCATATTGGTGAAACGTGTTCAGGTCAGACTGAGACTTCCGGTTAGGGACGCTATGGCGCCAAGCGGAAATTCACCGCTTAACGTCATAGCTAGGCTAATCCTCGGTCTCAACCCGTCTGAACCTCACACTCTTGCACCGCTGAGCATTGGCTGAAACGCCTTCCAGTCGGGATAGTATTCGAATGGCAGACATGTGCGTACCCAAATTTTGCTGGATTTGTCATTGTTTTTCATAAACGATAATTTTGCTAATCAACTGTCAGACTGAAAATGATATTGAGCCAGCTCACTAATCCTGAATCGTGTAGTAAGATTTAATCTCTCGACAAAGTTCTAATGCACCTAACGCTTTGTTTAAAGTTCCAGTATCAAAATGGTCAGCGACCCATTGGACCAAATTAGGCGGTCGTTCATCAGCCATTCGAGCGACTTCCCGACTGGAGGGGCTGGGTGACAATGCTCAGTAGCCAAATTATTCTTAGCTGGAAGTGATTTCCTTCCGGCTTAGAATAAGACTCGTATTTGAGATGACGCGGGTTGGGCGTTAGCTCAAATCGACGTCGGCTACGTTCCAGCAATTGGCACCCAGCCCCGGAGGTCGGAATAGGACGCACACACGCTGACGAACAACAATCTAAACCTGGCACGTTTTAATCATGATTAGTCCTAAAATGACTGGCACGATACTGATACCAAGCGGGCTATTGATGTTTGTGTAATAACTTAATAATTGGTATAGGCGCTGGCAGTAGGGGACAGTTAATTAATATGAAGTATGCCGATGATGAGCTTAATGAATATTAACCATAATCGATGTTAGACTTAATATTAGTCGTAAATCAATTAAAAGGATTGTATTTTAGTAAAAATGGTCTAAACTCTAATCATTCATGTTAGAAGATGTTACATGAAATCTAAATAAGAGGGTTTTGCTATGCGAATTGAAGCTGATTGTATTGGTAAGTTAGCTGTTCCGGATGATGCGTTGTATGGCATTCATACGTTACGTGCCGTTCATAATTTCCCGATTTCAACGGAACTGATGCATCCGCTGATCATCCAAAGTCTCGTTCAAATTAAGAAGGCCGCGGCTAGCGTGAATGCGGTCAGCGGGACTTTATCTGCTGACAAGGCGCACGCCATCATTGCGGCATGTAACCAGTTGCTACTGGGGCGTTATACGGATAACTTCATTGTTCCCGCGATTCAGGGGGGTGCTGGCACCTCGGCTAATATGAACGTCAATGAGGTTGTCGCTAATTTAGCCCACCGGTTGATGCCGGCAGTTGCCGTTCATCCCAACGATGATGTTAATCAATCACAATCAACCAATGATACTTTTCCAACGGCCGGTAAAATGGCGCTTTGCATGCAGCTCCCAGGATTATTAACGGCACTCAGCCGGTTGGTACAAACGTTACTGGTTAAGTCGCAGCGTTATCAAGATGCCATCAAAGTTGGTCGGACCCAACTGGAAGATGCGGTTCCAACGACGTACGGGCGGACCTTTCATGCTTATTATCAATTATTCAAGCGTGATTTAGCCCGCGTACGGCAGGCTGGGGAACACCTCCGGATTGTGAACTTGGGGGGGACTGCAATCGGCACTGGTATCAACGCGACCCGCACGTACCAACAACAAATTTTGGTGAAATTAAATCAAAATACTGACTTAGGCTTGGTAGCCGCACC
The DNA here is from genome assembly GCF_003641145.1 of Lactiplantibacillus paraplantarum. Classification (NCBI taxonomy): domain Bacteria; kingdom Bacillati; phylum Bacillota; class Bacilli; order Lactobacillales; family Lactobacillaceae; genus Lactiplantibacillus; species Lactiplantibacillus paraplantarum. The sequence goes on along the minus strand of NZ_CP032744.1, from coordinate 2,483,653 downwards.
GGACTTGATTGATGCAACGCAGAACTGTGATTTGTTCGTGGAATTCTCCGCAGCCATGAAGACGTTAGCCGTTGACCTTTCGAAGTTTAGCAATGACTTAAGATTGTTGGCGAGTGGCCCGCAAGCCGGTTTTGGTGAATTGAATTTACCCGCGCAGCAAGCTGGCTCTTCCATTATGCCCGGCAAAATCAATCCGGTTATTCCGGAAGTTGTTAACCAAGTTGCGTTTGAGGTGATTGGTCATGATACGACGGTAACGATGGCGGCTGAAGCGGGGCAATTGGAATTGAATGCTTTTGAACCGATTATGTTGCGAGCGTTGTTAGCCAGTGAGCAACATTTACAGCGAGCTTTAGAAACATTGGTCGATCACTGTGTGCGGCAATTGACGGTCAATCGTCAGCGCTGTGCGGATCAAGTGGCGCACTCCGCCATTACGGCAACTGTTTTGGCACCATACCTTGGTTACGAGACGACCACCGCGCTGATTAAAGAAGCCCTCGCTACTAACCAAGCGATTCCTGAATTATTGCATCGACGTCAGTTACTCAGTGACGAATTGGTTGATCAGCTATTTTCACCAGTGGGACTGATGCAGCCACGGCAAGAAGATGTGACTAGATCCCGAATCGTCGCGAAATCGTGATGATACTTATTAATTGAGATGATGTTTAAAATAGGTGTCGGGCGACTCGATAGCTCAAAAAAGTGACAAGTATCTGGATAAAATCTCAATAGGCGCATCAAGAATTAATCGTTAATTCTTGATGCGCCTATTCGGTTTGTATCCTTAGCGGGTTCCCAACAATTGGGGGCTAGCAGTTAATTGGGTCTGTTTGGTCCACATCAGCCGTTATTTTTTAGAAATAGCAAGACTTATCCATGCACAAGCGTGGCGCAGTTACCCGCGTTTAGTTGCTTATTGTGTAGACTGGAAAACTGGCTGTAACAGTAGCTAATGCAGATTAACCAAAGCAAAGACGATTGGAATCGTGACAACGCTTAAAATCGTCGAAATACTCATTAGCGCCACGGCGGGGCCTGGATTGCCGTGAACCTTGAGGGAGAACAAGACGACAATTCCGGCTACTGGACAAGCGGCCATTAAGACGGTGGTAAACAATGGGATACCACTGATCCCCATCAGTTGTAAGACGACGATTGCCAGATACGGAAATAGTAAATTACGTAGTAAAATCACGAGCCAGAGTCGCTTGTCCAAGGTCGTCCGATCAAGCTTAACGTCCGCTAAGCTATTGCCGATGACGATCATTGATAACGGCGTATTGACTGAACTGACATACTTGACGGCACTGTTGGCAATCGTTGGCAATTTAAACGACGTGACAAAAATGAGTAGGCCCACAATGATGGCGATAATGTTGGGATTTAAAACGATCTGCTTGAGGTTGTCACGGCGGTTTCCGTGACGGCCGGTAAATAGACTGATGCCGTGCGTCCAACTGAAAATATTAAAGGCCGCTAATGATGCCACTGCAAAGAAGACGCCGGTTGCACCAAATAGGGCACTTGTTAGCGGTATTCCCATAAAGCCAGCGTTAGAGTAGACAGAACCATAGCGCATGATACGGCGTAAATTGCCATCAGCCACATGTTTGAAGAGTAATTGGGTCACGATGATCATGATGAGATAAATGATCACGATTCCGACAATGACTCGGGCCAGCATTTGCAAGCGGTCGGCTGAAAACGTCTTTTCGAAGGCTTGGACAATCAAGCAGGGAGAGACGATGTACAGCAAAATATTCGTTAAGTCGGTGGAAGTCTGGGCGTGCATGAAGCCAAGCTTATTAATAAGCAAGCCGACTAGCATGAGGATAAACATTAAGATAATTTGACTCGTTAATTGTGTTAGATTCATCTGCTTCAGTCCAATAAATTAGAATAGTCTCATTATTGGGGTTAAGCATGAGCTTTGTCAACACATCTTTAGGCCGGATGATGCGCTTGGGCGACATCGACGTGATGCTTGAGGTGTGGGAAGACATGACTATCTGACCAGCCCATGATGGCGCCTTGTGCGATCAAAGCAAAGGCCGTTCCAAAGCCAATAGCTCGCAAGTGTCCCGTGGCAAAAAATGATACTATGATGATTGTTAGTGGTGGTAAGTAACTCGTCCACTGGGCAATTATGGCAGAGCCATGTAGAAACCGAAACCGTAAAATGTATGATAAATCATCGTTTGGATGTTGAATTAAATTACAACGTTGATAAATCGAAACGGCGGCTGCCACGCCTAATAAGCCGAGCACGTTTAGGATCAACCGTGGAATCAAGGGCAACGCTGGAATTTGTAACCAATCCCAGAAGTAACCGATAAATTGTACGAGATAACTAAACGGGACGATATAAAGTAAATTGGAGATGAAGCGTCGGCGATCGAAATGACCGAGTAACAACTGATTGAGAATCGTAACGACGACCCCATATAGTAATAGTGTCGTCCCCAATGAAATGTGCGTCCAATCAGCTAGGTTGACACTAGAGCCCGTCCAGACGGCACTCCCCAGACTAGTTGCGATAGTGAGTGCATTGGCAGCGGAATTCAATAGGATGGAAAAGATTAAAAATATAAAACGTTGACGAAAATCAGAGATGTTCAACACGACTAAGCGACCTTTCCATTAACAGTATATGGCTTATTATAACCGCTTTCACGAGCGGATGTCACGGTCAGACTCTGAAAAATATGCTATACTGATTGCACAATAGATTTTACGGTTGAAGGACACTTCAAGAATTCGGACTACTTTTGGGTTGGGTAGTCGGAGCTTGAAGTGCCCTTTTTTAGGAGGCTTTTAATGGATTATGTTGGTAGTTTAGCGTTGATTTTAATTGTTACAGCAGTAGCTGGACATCTGAGTGTGCGGATGGGCCTGCCTGCGGTGATTGGCCAATTGTTAAGTGGGATTCTGCTAGGACCTGCAGTATTAGGGTGGGTCTCGGCAACGAGTTTTATTAAAGACTTTGCGGAACTTGGCGTCATTATTTTAATGTTTATGGCTGGGTTGGAAAGTGACTTGAAGTTACTGAAGAAGTATTGGCGCCCCAGTCTATTAGTTGCTGTACTAGGGGTGGTCCTACCCATCGCGGTGATTGACTGGTGCAGCCAGTTATTTCACCTTAACGCTACTGAAAGTTTGTTTTTAGGTGTCACGTTTGCGGCCACGTCGGTCTCAATCTCCGTGGCAGTGCTCAAAGAGTTGGGCGCATTGGATGGTAAAGAAGGAACGACAATTCTAGGTGCGGCGGTGGTTGATGACGTCTTAGCCGTCTTGATCCTGAGTTTGATGATTAGCTTGTTTGGCAGTGAGGTTAGTGGTGGCGGGAGTCATTCATCCACGAACTTGGGGCTTTCGTTAGCAATTCAATTAGCCTTCTTTGTAGCGCTGTACTTTGTAGTGAAGTGGGTCGTACCGCACCTGATGGCGGTAGGGAACGCATTGCTAGTGCCAACATCAATTACGTTGATGTCGTTAGTGATTTGCTTTGGTTTATCGTACTTAGCAGATGCCATTGGTTTGAGTGCCGTCATTGGCGCCTTCTTTGCCGGTATCGCGGTTGGTCAGACTGATTATCACGAAGTTATTGATGAGCATATTCAGCCAATTGGTAACGCCGTATTTATTCCAGTCTTTTTTGTTAGTATCGGTTTGAATATGTCATTTAACGGTTTTTTAAATGACTTTTGGTTTATTGTAGTGATTACTGTAGCAGCGATTGCGACTAAGTTGGTAGGGGCCGGAGTCGGGGCACGGTTAGCAGGGTTTACTTGGTTGAGTGGTTATGAGATTGGTGCTGGGATGGTCTCGCGTGGTGAGATGGCATTGATTATTGCACAGATTGGTTATCAAGGAAAGTTGTTGTCGGCTGATCGTTATTCAGCAGTCATCACGGCAATTATTTTAACGACGCTGATTGCACCGTTACTACTGCGTCAAGCAGTCAAAAAACAAGCTGAAGGATAAAAAGTTTAAAGTGAACCCCTAAGGTTGGACACCAAATCTAACCTTGGGGGTTTTACTATGTCAAAATTTAATTTAGAACTTCGAATAAAGGTCGTTACTGAATACTTATCTGGTAAAGGTTCACCGTCTCTAGCTAAGAAGTATCGCATTAGCAATCATGCAATCATTCTGGGTTGGGTTCATCGATTTGAGCGGCGAGGTATTGAAGGTCTAAAAGACCGGTCAATGTCCCAAGAATATTCTAGTCAGTTCAAAGTCGATGTATTAAACTGGAGGAAACGAAATCAAGCTTCGCTTCCAGTGACTGCCTTACACTTTGACTTGTCGTCGCCAAGTACGATTTGGCAGTGGGAAAAACACTTCCAGGAATCTGGAATAGCGGGACTTGAGTGCAAACGAGGGAATCCTAAGACCATGGCCAAACACAAGCAGAACAACCCCAAACCTGAAAAACCACAGACTCCAGCCGCAGAATTGAAGCAGCTAAAACAAGAGAATCAAATGTTAAAAATAGAAAATGAATTCTTAAAAAAACTCGATGCCTTAGCACGAAAGAAGTCAAAACACACGAACTCATCGAACTAGTAGACGAGTTAAGGCAGAATTTTCAAGTTTCCATCAAACTAGTTCTTAAGGCTGTTCGTATTCCTCGCAGCACGTATTATTATGCTAAGGAGCATCGTGGTCGTAACTTAGATGATTCACAAATTATTCAGGCAATTGATGAGATTCGTCAACAAGATCCAAAATATACTCGGAAATACGGGTACCGACGAATAACCGGTGCTTTACATGACGCTTATGGCTTTAAAATCAATCATAAGCGGGTCTTACGGATTATGCGGGAACAAGACTGGCTATGTGGCGCCTTTAATCGGCAGAAACGAAAGTATAATTCTTACAAGGGAACTGTTGGCGTCATCGCCCCAAATCGACTTAAGCGACGATTCAAAACAGATCGGCCTTACCAGAAGTTAGTCACCGACGTCAGTGAATTTCGATATGGGAACCAAAGCCAAAATGAACGGGTTTATTTAGAACCAGTCCTCGACCTCTTCAATGGAGAGGTTCTGGCTTTCAATATCAGTGACCACCCGACCGTTGAATTCGCTTTAAAGCCTTTGAAAGAAGCCCTAAATCAAATACCGGTGTTAGATTATCGGACGACTGTCCATACTGACCAAGGGTTTCAGTATCAGCATCGCCACTGGCAAAACACGCTTAAAGAGCACCATGTATTTCAGAGTATGTCGCGTAAAGCCACTTGTCTCGACAACGCCGCCATGGAGTCGTTTTTTCACATTATGAAAGTCGAGGTTATGGATGAACATTTTGAGACCAAAACAGCGCTTATCGAAGCTATGAACGAATGGATAGACTTCTACAATCATCGGCGCATCAAAACAAAACTGGACGGCAAGTCCCCGATAAAATACCGGGAACTTACCGTCCAGAAAGCAGCTTAATAAAGTTGTCCAATTTTAAGGGTTCACTTTAGTTGTCGATTGAACAGGACCGGCTTATTTGCAATTTTTGCAAATAAGCCGGTCCTGTTCTACTTGGCGATCAGTCAACACTTAATCGCTGAAAATGAACCTCGGCGAGTTGACCGTATTGATTGGTGGTTACCAACTCAAAACGTTGTTGTTGGTTAATGGCGTTGAATAGTGGAATGCCATCGCCCAAAATGACTGGCGCAATCTGGATGTATAGTTCATCGATCAAGTTGGCAGCCAAAAGCGGCATCAAGACACCTGCACCACCAACGATCCAAATATTATGGCCCGCGGCGCGCCGTAATTCTTCAACGATCTCGGTTACAGGCGTGTTAGTGAATTGAGTACGTTCGTCACCAGTATGTGGTTGTGAAGTCATAACAATATTGCGGGTCGCCGGATTATATGGATTAATGAGTTGATCAGTGGTTTGTTCCATCGTGTATTCGTAAGTATGGCGACCCATGATGGCGGTATCAACTTGCTGCATAAATGCTTCGGTGGGGGCATCACTAGCACCGGCTGTTTGGAACAACCAGTCTAAGCGGTTATCCTTTGTGGCTAGATAACCGTCAATTGAAATGGCCCCGTAAAACTGAACTTTACGCATGTTTCGACACCTACTTTATCTTTAGTAGTCATATTGTACCATGTTTTCCAGTTGTACACTTACTGAACTCTGGTAAAAGTTCAGTAACATAATTAAGAGACATTGTTTGGCTGCTAGGTTGCGGTATTAGGATTGTTAGTCGTCTAGTGGGTGCAATTCGGAGGTGCTAGTTATTATTTAGTATGAAGCCTGATTAAACAGGCGGTTCCTGAGGTTGTTCGCCAGCATGCATGCTGTTATGCCGATCCTTGCAGTCTTGAGTCTGTGGGGGCACAAATTGAAGTTGAACAATGGCATACACTTCGCTGGTACCGAGCACGTGTTAGGAAGTCGCTTGAATGGCTAACAGCTACCCGCTTAACTAAGAATAATCAGACATCGATTGCTTTGTCGTGGTAGGTGCTAAGTAGTCAGGCGCCAGAATGGAGAAGCTTGTGGCCGGTCACGGGACGACTAATTTGACATGCAGTATCCGAGTGTTGTGAGGAAGGCCAATAACGGGACAGCTAGTCGTAAGTTTGACGATGGAACTAGCTCAAAAATTAAATATTGATGGTGTTCAACCGCTAAAAGGTCCGCTATAATTGGATTAGCATTTCATAAATTCGGCTGCCCTTGAACGTTATTCGCAGGGTGAGCTGGCCTGGTTCGTAAACTTCCCAGGATAAAAAACCAAGAACTTCAATTATCGGAGGTAAGAGAATGAATGCGACGCGTAACGTTATTATTGATTGTGATCCTGGTATCGATGACAGCTTAGCACTGCTGTTAGCATTAAAATCACCGGCACTAAACGTGATTGGGATTACGATTGTTTGTGGGAATGTGCCGACCCATATTGGTGCAGAAAACGCACTGAAAATTCTAGATTTAGCTGATCGGTTAGATATTCCGGTCTACTTAGGGGCTAATCGCCCGTTGGAAGTCGCGTATACCAGTGCCCAAGATACACATGGTGACGATGGGTTAGGCAATAGCGAAATTCCGACAGTAACAGCAGTACGACCGATTCAAGATGCGGCTAGGTTCATCGAAGCTACGCTGACGGAGGCGCCCACCACCTCAATTCTGGCGTTAGGACCATTGACGAATATTGCAACGGTGCTGCAGCGTGATCCGAACTTGTTTGAGCAAGTCGATCAATTTACATTGATGGGTGGCAGTTATCGCAGTCATGGTAATTGTTCACCAGTTGCTGAGTACAATTTTTGGTGTGATCCAGATGCGGCCAAGGTTGTGTTTGACTTGATGCCGGTTCCGATTCAGATGGTTGGTTTAGATGTCACTCGTAAAATTGTGTTGACACCTAGTTTGTTAGCTTATATTAAAGATATTAACCCCACAATGGGGACGTTTATTGAGAAAATTACTAAGTTTTACTTTGACTTTCACTGGCAATATGAGCGGGTGATTGGTTGCGTGATCAATGACCCGTTGGCTGTGGCGGGCATGCTTGATTCGACGATTTTGCATGGCTTTGACAGTTACACGACGGTAGTCACGGATGGTGTCGCTCGCGGACAATCGATTGTTGACGATCATGATTTTTGGCATGCAACGGTGAATAGCCAAGTGATGACGGACGTTGATGTTGAGGCTTTCTGGCGTTTGTTCTTAACGACGGTCATCGGTGCGACTGAGCCTGATTTGACGCATGTCTTGCATCAATTGGTAACGCCATGCGAAAAATAAAGACCCGTACGATTACGTTATTAGCGTTCTGTATCGCACTGAATATTATTGGCAGTAATATTGCGTTGATGTTAAAATTACCCATTTATTTGGACTCAATTGGGACGGTGTTAGCCGCGGCCGTGTTCGGTCCACTTGGCGGGATGCTGGCCGGGGGTGCCACGGGAGTGATTGTTGGTGCCACGACTGACTTGTATTCACTATTTTTCATGCCGGTTCAGTTGTTAACGGGATTCATGGCAGGCTGGTTATATCGACGAGTCCAGCCGGGAACTTGGCGTTCAAGTTGGTGGTTGGCTGGGGCAATCGCGCTTCCCGGAACGCTACTATCCACGGCAATCACGGTTATCTTGTTCCATGGAATCACCTCATCAGGGTCTAGTATGCTAGTTCAGTTATTATTAGGAACAGGGATGGGTAAGCCAATGGCCGTCTTTTTGATTCAAGTGGGAACGGACTACTTGGATCGTTTTATTACTGTTTATGTGGTTGCCTTAGTGTACCGGGCCTTACGATATAAATTACCGCAAGCAAATTAGTTGGTATCGTCGTGACAATGGTTTGGCTAGCCGGTACCATGATCTATCAACTTAATGATATTTTGTCAGGTCGACTGGGGGCACTACGCTACGCATCAGTCGATCTTTTTGAGTAAAATGATGACGACGACTTGACCCTCTCGTTACGTTAGCCCTTATAGTAAAGCTTGTTGAAAGGAGTGATCATGATGGCTTATCAGATTAAGCAGTTAGCAACGTTAGCTGGTGTTAGTGTACGGACTTTGCGTTACTACGATGAAATCGGTTTATTGAAACCCGCTTTTATCGGTGACAACGGGTATCGGTATTACGAGACACCCCAGATTAATCGGTTGCAACGGATTTGTTTATACCGGCAGTTACAGATTCCATTGGCCACGATGCCGACATTGCTAGATCAACCAGCAGCTGTCGTGGTGACACAACTTCAACGACAATATCAGCAGCTGCAACAGGAACGGCGACATTTAGATCAATTGTTGACCTTGATGGAAACGACGATTGCGGCTCAACGGGAGGGCAATCAAATGAATGATCAGGAGAAGTTTGCAGCGTTTAAGCAGACACAGCTCGATGAACATGAAGTTAAATACGGCGCAGAAGCTCGCCAACATTATGGTGAGCAGGCGGTCGAATCAGCAAATCAACGTTTTAGTCAACTTAGCGCCACTGATTACGCAACTATGCAGGCGACGGAGCAACGATTATTAGTGGCCTTAACGCAACAATTGCAACAACCGACCGAAGAACGCGCTGCAATGATTTATCAACTTCATCGTGACTGGTTGTGCTATGCATGGGCGCAGTATCAGCCAGCGATGCATCGTGGATTAGCGCAGCTGTATTTAGCAGACCCGCGATTTCGTCAGTATTATGATGGTCGTGCGGGCAACGGGGCTACGGCAATCTTAGTCCAGTGTATTGAACAGTATACTGAGCCACAAAATTAATTAGTCAACGCCGTGTTATCCAGCCATGGCGTCGAAGCAAAGTGAGTGGTAGCACCATTGTTGGTTAGTGGATGCGCGGCTTAACTTAATCAGCGGTTCTTAAGCGTCAATATTCGAAAAACGATGGCTGCTTAAAAGTTAGTTGTGACAATAATAATCTGTAAAATACGCGTCGTAATTGGCCGTGTAAGCTTAAAAGGTCTTCTCCAAGTATTGTTTTGGAGAAGACCTTTTAAGTCTTAAAGATTTATGGACGGTTTTGTGCTTATAGCCTACTAATCACGTCGGCTCATTTGACCATCTTCGATTTGATAAACCACGTCACAATCGTCGATCAGACGTTGATCGTGTGTGACCATGACGATAGCTTTTTGATGGTGATGGGCTTCGTTAGCAAGGCGCTTGACTACGTCGATGGATCGCGGTGTGTCAAGACTTGCAGTGGGCTCGTCGGCTAAAATAACACTTGGATCGTTATAAAGTGCCCGAGCAATGGCAACGCGCTGGCGTTCACCACCTGAAAGATCACTAGGGTAAGCGTCACGGACTTCAGTGAGCGCTAATTCTGCGAGCAACTCATCAGTGCTAGCCTGGTTGAATTTGCGCCGGGCCATCTTATCGACGAGTTTGAATTGTTCACGTACGGTCAGAAATGGAATCAAATTGGAACTTTGCAAGATGAAGCCAATTTCGTTAAAACGGTAAGCTAACCGTTGCTTTTCCGTTTGATTTGATAAGGATTGCCCATTGAGAATAACTTGTCCACTAGTGGGCGTTTGTAATCCGGCAGCAATCGTTAAAAAGGTTGATTTGCCCGAGCCTGATGGTCCAATAATTGCAACGAATTGCCCCGCACTGACCTCAAAGTTGGCATTGGTCAAAGCGTTAACGGCGGTGTGACCGTGCCCAAATTGTTTGTTGATATTTTGTAAAGCTAAAACTGGTTGACTCATAATGAAATCCTCCTTATCCGATGGCGACAACGGGATCAATCTTGGCAACGGTACGCCATGAGAGCAAGGCCCCGATGACTGCGGCTAGTAAGAGTGCCACACTATAAATTCCAAATTGTGGCCAGTCAATGGCGAACGGTAGACCAGCCGGCATGATTTGAGCTAATCCTAGTGTAATTAAAAGGCCGATACCGATGCCGATGATGGCCATCGCAACGCTTTGGGTTAGCAGGGCTGCCAGAATGTGTTTGGTACCAATTCCTTGTACTTTTAAGACACCAAATAAGGCTTGTTTTTGTAAGGTTAAGACGAACATGAAAATACCAATAACGGCGAGCGCGATGACAAACAAGAAGTAGATCATCGTGTTTAGTGTTAATTGTTCGGCACTGTAACCAGGGAGCTTTTCGATAAAGGTCGCAATACTCAAGCGTTGTATATCACCATGGTGCTGATTCTTAAAATGGCTTTTCTTAGTCACGAACGCGTTAACTGGTTGTTGATCGCCGCTAGTGACGGGATTACCCTTGAGTCGATTAAGGGTGGCAACATCCGTGTAGACTGTCGGGGCAATGCTATAAGTACTTGCTTTAAAGGTACCAACGATGGTTACTTTTTGATCAGTGGTTCCAATCCGAACCTTTTGACCTAACTTGTAGCCCTTGTCTTTTAGTGCCGCGGAGATAATCAGCTGATTCTTACCGTTAATCTGATGGCCGGTGACAACTTTAGGCATCAAGAAGCTATCACGAGTGGTTCCAAAAGCACTCGTGGTTGTTTTGAGACCATTGTTGGCTGTTCGCAGTGTTCCTGATAGGCTAGCTAGTGGGGCCACGTCATTGCCCTGAATGCGATCTTGATCTGCCAATTTGAGCTGGGAGGCAGATAATGTCTGGTTCGCGTCCTTATTTAAATAGACGGTTTGCGCATCCCACTGGTCGACTGCTTGGCGATTGCCATTGGATAGACCATTAGCAAGTCCTGCCAACATAAAGACGACAAGCGCAATTAGCAGTAAAACACCGCTAAGTAATCCGTATCTTAGTTTTTCATGGTTCATTTCTTTTAAGCCTAAATACATCTCAATTCCTCCTCTTAATTTCATTTATCACCCGATAAATCAATGTGATTATAGTAGCACGTTAATTCTGATAAATCAATTTTTTTATTTAGTCGTCAAGCTAAATTATTTCGAAAAGTTTGCCCTGACTGGTATGATTGACTTATTGATATAGAGAGGTAGGTAATTAGTAATGGTGAAAAAGCAGTTCAATCATCGGGCCGCCGTTATCGCTGGTGTTACTGGCGGTGTGATTTCTGGTTTGGTTAAGTTAGGGTGGGAGAATATTTTACCACCACGGACGCCGGAACGGGATGCAACGAATCCCCCACAACAATTATTACAACAAATGGGCATTCCCGCCAGTGTTACGCATGCAACGTATTCATATGCTGGTCATGACTTACCTGGTGTCAGCTATGTGATGCATTTTGGCTTCTCAACAACGTTTGCCGTGGCTTATAGTTTGTGGGCCCGCAAGCATCCCCGAGCTAAGGGGGGGAGCAGTGCGCTGTACGGATTAGGCGTTTGGACGGCTTTTCATCATGGCATCTTACCAGCACTGGGTACCGTTCCTGCTGCTAAGGATCAGCCGATGACGGAGCACGTATCAGAGGCCGTGGGACATGTCTTATGGATGTGGACTGCTGATTGGGTCAGTGCCGCAATCTATGACCGGATGACACGCTCAAAGTAAAAATGCGGTCGGCTACTGAAATGAGCGGTTAAGTTGATTCATTGGTGATGATAATTAAATATGGAATTAAATTGAAAGACTAGCTAGGTTAGGAAAGCTTAAAAATTCTAATCAAGCTAGTTTTATTTAACGCTATTTTGATTAATGTTCGTATTTTACTAGTAATAAAAGACGTGCTAGTCAAAGTAGTATGATGATTATGAGGAAAATAACTGACAATAACAGGCACTATGATAGGACAAACAGATTCTGATACTTATCTTTTTAATTTAATTCTCATATTAAGCGGAAATGTGCTAAAATATTAATATTGTGTGCAATATTTGATGAAAACATCCATAAATGAGAATGGGGCGGAAGTAGCTTGGAAAAGCAGGGAAAGATGAAACGGTATCGCCAGTTTCGATTGAGTTTGGGCTGGCAGATTTTAATTGGGCTAGTGCTGGGAATTGTATTAGGGGTTGTCTTTTATGGCAACAAGACGGCGATTACAGCCATGCAAAATATTGGGACCATGTTCATCAGCCTAATACAAATGATTGTATTACCAATTGTAGTGGCGTGCCTAATTACGGGAATTGCCAATATGGGTGATCTGAAGAAGTTGGGTCGCATTGGTGGTAAAACTATTATCTATTTTGAAATCATGACGACAATTGCAATTGCTTTGGGATTGCTAATGGGTAATATTTTTCATCCCGGTGATTATATCGATATTCATCAACTGCATGCGTCGAATATTAGTCAATACGTTCAAACGGCTAAGACGGTTTCTCATAATGGCATTTGGTCAACGGTGATGGGAATTATTCCAACTAACGTTTTTAAATCATTGTCTGCTGGTGATATGATTCCGGTTATTTTCTTTGCCGTCTTTTTCGGCTTAGGAACTGCCGCAATCGGTGAACAGGGCAAAATTATTTTGGACTTTATGAATGCCGTTGCTGAAGCGATGTTCAAAGTGACTAACTGGGTCATGCACACCGCCCCAATTGGCGTCTGTGCCTTGATTGGAGTGACGGTTGCAGAGATGGGCTTGAAGGCGCTGGCCCCCCTAGGTTATTTTATTATTCTCGCCTATATTACCATGGCGATTTTCATTGTGGTTGTGATGGGGATTGTTGGTAAGCTGTTCGGTTTAAATATTTGGCACCTACTACGAGTGATTCGTGACGAAATGGTGCTTGGCTTTTCAACGGCGAGCTCTGAGGCAGCCTTGCCACGAATCATTGATAAGATGGGGAAGTACGGTGTTAGTGAAGGAATTGTCTCATTCGTTATTCCAACTGGGTACACGTTTAACTTAGACGGCTCCGCAATCTACCAATCGTTAGCAGCGCTGTTCCTAGCACAGGCGTATGGGATTCATTTGTCGCTGAGTCAGCAGATCACCTTACTGATTGTGTTAATGATTACATCAAAGGGAATTGCTGGCGTTCCAGGTGCTTCATTCGTTGTTCTGCTCGCGACGATTTCGACGATCGGCGTTCCGGTACAGGGACTCGCCTTTATTGCGGGGATTGACCGGTTAGTGGATATGGGTCGAACGGTTGTCAATGTGGTCGGTAATTCGTTAGCCGCAGTTATTATTGGTAAGTCTGAACACGAATTCGATACGGCTCAAAGTGACCAGTATTTGGCTGAGATTCGAGCAGGTCGTACCCGAACGGCGGCTAAATAATAGTCGCTCGCGGTGATTAGTGTGGCTATTAGTAACATGAAGCCAAACGATAATGATAAGTGATCCAATGATGACGGCTACTGATGAGTCATAAATAAAACAGTTGCGTTTCAGAAATGCCATTCTGAGCGCAACTGTTTTATTATGTGGCCGTGGTAGTGATTGTCATTTAGGATGCGTTGTACTAGTTATTACTTAGTATGAAGCATGATTTAAAACATGCCAGTTAGTTGGATTACTGTTCGTCAATATATGCGCGCCCGATGCCGACCTCCGGGGCTGGGTGCCAATTGCTGAAACGTAGCCGACGTCGATTTGAGCTCACGCAGAAGCCCACTGCGCAATCTCAAATACGAGTCTTATTCTAAGCCGGAAGCAAGTCACTTCCAGCTAAGAATAATTTGGCTACTGAGCATTGTCACCCAGCCCCTCCAGTCTAAAAGCCTGTGCGGGCCACGGGTTGAAGCCGAGCATTGCCCAGCCAACGGATTAATGCGGTTTTGGCATTAGTCCGTTGGTGTAACAAGCACAAGCTTCAGTGGCACCGAGCACGTTTCAGTAGGCCGCTCGAATGGCTGATAAACAATCACGCTTCTTGATACAATTGATTGTGGAATAGTTGTTGTATGGAACTTTTAGCTAACCGTGGTGTTAGTCTGAATCTGCTGTTTGAAATACTGAAATATTAGCATGGCAACTAAAAAACGAATAGCTGATTGCAGCTATTGCCAATCCCAATAATCGCATCTTAAGCTGTTGTATATGAAACAACGACTAGTTTAACTAAAGTTGAATCCATCAATAACTGCATTTAAATGCAATCCCGGCAGGAATGGCTGGAAGCCGGCGTAGAACGAGCTAATTAAGGAATTTTCCGCCAAATTGCACGCTTGTCAGCGGGACCAAGCTGGGTTGCTTGTGTTCTTAGATATTGACATGTTTTAAGCACAATTAATACTATATAATAACTAGCACAACGGATAGTAATAAAGTATTTACAAGAGGAGGGGCAGTATGGCGACTGATTTTTCGATTGGACAACTTGCGCAGTTATTTGATATTCCGGTAGCCACGTTGCGCTATTATGATGAAATTGGGCTATTGACGCCAGCCCGAGTTGATCCCCATAGTCATTACCGTTATTATGGTACGCCACAATTTGAGCGTTTAAGTACGATTAAATATTTACGGGCGCTTGGTATGTCACTAGCGACCATCGCTGATTTTTTTGCAGCCCGTGAGTTACCAAAGTTAACACATATGTTAACGACGCAAAACCAGCAGATTGAGAGGCAGTTACGTTTGCTAACGGCAGTTCAACAGCGGATTAATAATCGCTTGGCTCAGATTGAAATGGCGCAAACAGCCAATTTTGATCGGACTGAACGGGTAATACTCCCGGAACGGCCAATGGTGGCGTTGCGGCAGCCATATCGACCACAAGACGATATTGAATTGGTTATTGCTAAGTTACGGAAGCAGACCGGTGTAACAAATGAAATCTTTTTAGGTAAGGTCGCACTGTTACTTGACCAGCAAGCGGTCCAAGCCGGGCACTTTGAACGCTATACAGGAATCTGTCTAGTATTTGAGCCCGGCGATGTGATCCCCGTACAGCAAGAACGGCTAGTGGCTGAGCCTTACGCACAACGTATTTTTCATGGCACGCATGTGGATGCTCCCACTCAGTATCGGCAATTGTTAGCAGATTGTCATGAGCAGGGGTGGCAAGTGACAGGAACTGCAGTTGAGACGGCGTTGATTGATTACGGGATTACTGATCAGGTTGCACAGTCGATTACCCAGATTCAAATTCCGATTGACTCTCAAGCTACTTGAGACTTTATACTAAATAATGATTGGTCGGATACGTCAATTTAGTATGCAAGATATGGTATCAGTACAAGGAGTGAAGCTATGATTGGAACAATTTTTAATACGAGCATGATTTTAGCTGGTTGCTTGGTAGGCAGTATCTTTAAAAAGGGCATCAAACCAGCCTATCATGCGATATTACTACAAGCGTTAGGGTTGGCGGCCTGTGTGATTGGGATTAACGCGGTCGTGCAGCGGATGCCACAGAGCAAGTACCCGGTGCTCTTTATTGTTAGCTTGGCAGTCGGTGGCCTAATTGGCCAAGCCTTGGATATTCAGGGCCATTTTGATCGCTGGGTGAGTCGCTTGGCCGGTGGCAACTTAGCAGAGGGGTTGGCAACCGCGGTGTTGCTGTATTGCATTGGTTCACTATCTATTTTGGGACCGATTGAGGCGGCTTTAAAACATGACTATACGTTTTTGTTTACAAACGGCATGTTAGACGGGATTACGTCAATCGTCTTAGCATCGACATTTGGTTTTGGCATTGCCATCGCGGCGGGAGTGCTGTTTTGTTGGCAAGGCAGCTTATATGTTTTGGCGCTAGTCTTAAAGGGGGCGTTAAGTACTGCGTTACTGAATGAAGTTACCATTGTTGGTGGCATCTTAATTTTGGCATCT
This sequence comes from Lactiplantibacillus paraplantarum, assembly GCF_003641145.1. Taxonomy (NCBI): domain Bacteria; kingdom Bacillati; phylum Bacillota; class Bacilli; order Lactobacillales; family Lactobacillaceae; genus Lactiplantibacillus; species Lactiplantibacillus paraplantarum. The sequence goes on along the minus strand of NZ_CP032744.1, from coordinate 2,467,489 downwards.
GGTTTGGGAATGCTAAAAATCAAACAATTTAGTACGTTAAACTTATTGCCGGCCCTATTAGTGCCACCGGTTGTAATTAGTGTCATGCAATTATTCTAAATTCGATGACGGTTTTGAAATCAACAAGTATCACCGAATAGTAATTCGATTATATTGAGATAATTCAGCCAAACTAATAGTCGAATGCAATGATAGTCGGCTCAAATCAGATGGTGTTTGATGCCAAAAAGTTCACGATTCCGTTCCAAATGACGGTGAATGTGATCAATCAGGGCATCGTGCGACCAATCTGTAGTTGTGCTAAGTGGTGGCACCGGAAAACGCTCATCGATGTCGATCGTGGTGGGTGTGATGGCACAGTTCGCTACTAGCGCAATGGCGATACTAGCGGGTGTATGTTGATACATTAAATCGTTGCGAATTGCAAACTTGATTTGTTGTTGGTTGGCAAGTTTAACATAACGATTGAGTATATCTTCATCCAATAATCCGTGGAGCAGCAATTGATAATCAGGATGGGCAGTCATTTCACTTTTGAGCTCGGTTGAGTAATCACGCATAAGCGCCTGGGTGAAGGTAATGCTCACATCAATCCGTTCGTGAAATGTACCAAGGTTGCGATGTTGTTCATCTGGATGTAGTACAGGGGCCCCGAATATTGCGGATTGTAAGTGTTTATCCATTTGGTTTTCAGAATTAGCCATGCCAGTCAGGTCCTTTCACAGTTAACAGTAAAATTAAATTGCTTTTACTTCTATTGTAATGAAGAAAGCGCTTTAATCAACTTATTTTTTAAAGCTAGTTTAATTGTTCGATTTTTTTAACCGTAATTGGGCTTGAAATGTATTACCGATGACTTGGTAGTGAACCGTAAGTTGCTTATTGACTAATCGGGCGATACTACTGAGACCGTTGCCGGTGTGACCAAGTTTAGTCGTGAAGTGTTGGCGACTGATTTGTTTGAGATCAATCGTCGTATGATTGGGAAGCTGATTAGCAATGGTAACCATAACGTTGTCACGAGCCTGCGTTATGGTTAGTTGGACTAGTTGATCTGCTTGGGTGGCAGCGTCAATGGCATTATCCAGTAAGTTGCCTAACACACGAACGACTTTGATTTGATCAGTCTGCGGTAACGTTAAAGTCTGCCAAATATTGATTTCCAGTTTAACATGGCGGTGCTCAGCAGTTTGATATTTAGCGTAAATGAGACCACTAAGGGCTGGTGCACGTAAGTAGCGTAATTGATCAGGAGCAATCGTTTGATTTAGTAATTGTTCGTTAGGGAATACTTCTTGTTCAAAGTAACGTTTTAAACCAGTCATATCTTCTTGTGCAATGTACTGAGACATGCTGAGTAAAATATTTTGGTAGTCGTGTTTGAAAAGATGCAGTTGCTGATTATGGTCACTTAATACCTCATTGTAGTGCGCAACGTCACTAAGTAAGCGTACATCATTCAGCCAAACGTTATTCTTATTGACCAAATAAAAAATCAATCCACCTAGGATAATACTAGTTAGCGCTGCAGTGTACATTTGTGCCATTAGGCCGAGCTTCAGAACGTAAATTTTGGCAATGACATAACCAGAACAAGTTATCAAGACCAGTGCGTTGTCGTGACGGTTCAGTGCAGCGCGATAAAAGATCGTGACAGTATTGGAACGAATGATCAAGTAATGTGCCAGCCAGCCGAGCGTACAAATAATGAAAAATCCTAGTAGGATACCGCTAATGAGGGCGAAATTGATGTAAAAAATAGGCCACGAGTTAAGACTGATCAGTGGGTTTTGCCAATCAGTATTAAGCAACCACTGATTTAATTGGCTAGTGAAACCGGTAATCAGGTACTTGAGGGCGTTTAAAAATGTGACGATTGGGAGCATAAGCACCCAGTTAACTTTAATGAGTCGGCTAGCCATAATCGTGTTCAAAATAATTGGTGCTAGAAAATAGCCTAAGATGGTGGGGCGGATTAGTTCGGCGTTAATGCCGAACTGCCCACCGATTGCGAGGCAACTAACGAGTGCAAACCAGGCGAGACTGATTCGCCAAGTGAGAAATTCATGAAAGGCCATTGTAAGAATAATCATTTCGTAAGTTCCGGAACATAATAATAGTAAGTTAAGTTGGCCTTGCACGCTTAGTCACTCCTTTTAATAAATGATGAATTTTTAGTTTGTCAGTTGACTTTACTATCATAAAGCAAAATAACTTTAATGGCTGAAAAAATCTTAATTCTGGTAGATAAAGATGATTTACTGGCTAGCAAGCTAAAATTTGAACTAGCCGGAAATAGAATTGATGTTGTAATAAAATGAATGTCCACGACGCTTTAAACTGATTGGAACAGTGTTTGGCGGGGATGGCATCTTAAGCCTTGATAATATTGACCTAAGCTCAATTTGAAGTTGCCTTTTATTTAAGATTATAAAGGTGTATTATTAACTCGTTCATGGTATGATACTACATAGTATGTTAGTAAATTGAGCTTATCAAATTAAAATAGAAACGGATGGTAACAAATGCCAAGACATTTACGGAAACGGCGTCGGTTATGGACGCTGATCATAATTGCCATGGTGCTTTTGGGGGTCATTGGATTTACAAGTACACAAGTTTCCGACTGGATTGATGCTTCGTTTACGAATAAACAAACGAATGCGGCTAAATCCAGTTCCCAAACGAAGCCCAAGCCAGTTAATCAGGTTAAATTGGACGTACCGCTAGTCAATCAAATGGCAACACCACGTTTATACAATGGTTGTGAGGTCACATCACTGACGATGTTGATGAAATACGCGCACATTAACGTAACTAAAAATGAATTAGCTACGAAGATTACGAGTGTACCACTCACTTATAGTAATGGGGAACATGGTAATCCAGAATATGGTTTTGTTGGTGATATTACCGGTGATAATCCGGGCCTTGGTGTGTACCATAAGCCAATCTATAAATTGGCAAAAACTGAGACAAGCCATGTAAAGGACTTAACTGGGTCAAACTTTGATACTGTGATTGAACAACTCGAATTAGGACGGCCAGTCTGGACAATCACGACTGCTTCATTTGCACCGGTTAGCACGATGCAAACGTGGCAGACGCCCCAGGGAGCCGTTAAAGTGACTTACGATATGCATAGTGTGGTCATTGTAGGGTTTAACCGAGCTAAAAAGCTGATTTACATTAACAATCCGTACGGGTACAAACAGCAAGCGGTTAGTTGGAAGAATTTCGAAGCCGCATATAATCAAATGGGAAAACAGGCCATTGTGTTGACTTTGCCTCACTAGTTGGCAAGTGGTGTCATAATGCTACCTAGCAAACAACCAATCCCGCTCAAGACGAACTATCGCCTTGAGCGGGATTGGTTGTTTTTTCGTGAAGTTGCAGCTTGCAAAAAAAATCAACAGCAGCAATTAGCGAATTGACCAGGTCTTAATGGTGAGCCTTAATGCCTCTAGTTAAGATGGTTAATTAGGGTTACAACTTGGATGTAACCTAATTGTAATCTACGTCTCGACCTTTCCAGAGTTGTTCATAATATTAACCATAAAGGGGCGATTGGTTGTTAACAAGCTGTAACTGAATTGAAACTGAATTGACGCCGCAGCCTATTAAAAATAGCCTATTATTGGGTAGTGTAAGAATGTTAATATTATAGGAACATTGTAAACTGCCATTAACAGTTTATCTGTTAGTGATTGTGGGGATCAGTGGCAAGTTACGATGACATTTTTCGCTTGCGGAGTCACAACATGGGGAGAGGGCCGCATGATGGGAATTAAAAAGGTCAGTTGGTTGGTTGCCACAGTCGTGCTTGTAACGTTTGGAATGAAGATTAATGTCCAGGCACAGGGGCGCGCGGTGGTGGATATTTCAGAATGGCAAGGTCGGCTCACTCCTAGTCAGGTGCGAGCGATGAAATCTCAGGTGCTATTTGTGATTAATCGGCGCCAGTATGGCTTAAATTACATTGACCGGGACGCGGTTAATAATACAGCATTGTACGTTCGCTATGGGATTCCATTTGGTGAATATGATTTTTCACAATTTACGGATGCAAGCAGTGCGCGTCGCGAAGCGCAGGCCTTTTATGCGCGTTCCAATAAAGCCGCTCGCTTCTACGCTTTGGATTTTGAGGTTGATACCGTTCGTTCAGGTTCAACCAATGCGGCAGTGGCCGCTTGGTATCATGAGATGCGGTCGTTAACTAACAAGAAGTTGATTTTCTATTCATATGCTTCGTTTGCACTGACATATGCTAACCAGGCGCGCCAACAGTTTGACGCACAGTGGATTGGCTCACTGACACGTCGGCCACCGATTATTCCGGCAGCTTTGTGGCAGTATACGGATCGCTATCACTTAGCCGGGCTAGCTGCACCGGTTGATAATAGTCGGGTAATGACTAGTATCCATCCTGTTTCGTGGTGGCTCGGAACGACTCGCTCGGTTCCAGTTGTCGCAACCAAACTTAAGACCATGTCGCCAGTTTCAAAAGTGTATCGGTTGAAAACCGGCGTTCCAAGCAAATCAGTTGCAACAACTAAGGTTGTCATTAAGCACGTGGACCGGCCTAAATCGCATTTGAGAATTCAATCAGTGGTTAAAAGTAAGGCGCCGACTAAGACTGCCATTAGGTACCTAGCACGGCCTAAATCACAATCAAAGGTTCAAACCATTGTTAAAAGCAAACAAGCGACCAAGGCAATCAAACGCCCCGTGTTAACCGCAAGTCGTCTGAAGTCGCAGCCAATTCAGCATACAAAAGTTGTGATTCATCGTGGCAAAACAGTTAAAAGACAAGTGAGACATCTGCGGCAAAAAATTAAAAAGGTCGTGGGGGCAAAACGACTGGTACGTTCAAGCAAGCGAGTCAAGCATCGCGTGATTCGCCGTCAACGGCTAAGCGTCAAGCAAAAAGCGGGGCATTATCAGCAACACCACACGCACCAAGGGCGGACAAATCGCAAACATTTAGTGGTAGGGAAAACAGCACATCAGCGGGTTAGACGAGTAAATCACCGGTTGTCTCGTACATAGTAACATCCGAGATCAACGGTATTTTTGCTATCCGTTTAGCGTTCAGCAGGAAAACGATAGCTAGGGCTAATCCAATTGGTCAATTTTTGTTATAGAAATTAGGAGGACATTTTTATGAACTTTAAGCACAAGATTCAGTTAGGGATTGCCACCGCAACTGGCATGTTGGTGGTAGGACTGGTTGCCGTGCCGTCTGTGACCAGTGTATTACACGCAGCTTCGGACAATGTCAGTTCAATTAGCCAGACGGCGGCACCGGCGACAGTCAAAGCAACAGATCAGACTGTGAAAGCGTTGAGTGCGAGTGGGACGAAGGGAAACTACCGTGTAAAGTATGCCAAGGCCGGGTCTAGCTCCACCGTCGCAACGTATCAGCAAACGGACTATAATACGAAAAGCGATGCTAGTAGCCAAGTTGACTATTTAGCGACTGCTCAGGGGAAAAGCACAACGTTGAATTCGGGCACGCCGGCAACTATTCAAGGGACAATGGGAAAAGTGTACGTTCATTGGAATACGGGAAGTTGGTCGGTGACAACGATTGCCAATACGCAAGATGTTGCTAGTAATCCAACCAAGTTTGCCAATCAAATCAATACTCAAATTCAAAAGCAGAAGCTAACAACTAAAACTGTTACTAGTGGGGCCGTCACGGTTTATGATACGGCACAAAATGGACAGGCTAATTCGGTTCAGTGGCAAAATGGGGCCCAAGTTGCGAAAGTCCAAGGTCAACAGGCGGGTACTGTGATCAAAATTGCGGCTGATGCTAATAATTAAGCATTGGCATGGTGCTTAGTATCAGCGGCCTTGGGTACCAGTCGTGTTTCAAGTGCTGGCAGGTTAGAATGCGCAAGTCTAGTAGGCTCACTGGTCTTGAACGAATAATTTGAATGATAACCATGATTGACATTTGTCAGTAGAGTGCTTATGATGTTAGGTAATAATTAAAAAGTAGTGATCGTTAATTAGTAGTCGTTGATCCAACAGTCTAGCGACTCGGTGGGTGGTGCGAACCGAGCTGTGGTCAAAGATGAATTACATAACGTGAACTGCCATTGGCCGGATGATTTCCGTTACTAATCAATGAGCGATCACATATGGTGATAACTTGGGTGGTAACGCGGAAAACTCGTCCCTGTTTTAAGACAGGGGCGAGTTTTTTCTTTTGTCTGGTGACAACGATTGAGGAGGAATAAGGATGAACATTATTGATGATTTAAAATGGCGTGGTGCCATTAACCAACAAACGGATGAGGCGGGGCTAAAAGAGCTTACGGAAAATCAATCCGTTTCATTGTACTGTGGGATTGACCCAACTGGTGATAGTATGCATATCGGTCACTTGATTCCCTTCATGATTCTCAAACGATTCCAATTAGCTGGCCATCATCCATACGTGGTAGTTGGTGGTGGGACTGGTGCTATCGGTGATCCGTCTGGGAAGAATTCAGAACGTAAATTACAGACGATGGACCAAGTTAAGCATAATCAAGACGGTTTGAATGCCCAGATGCACAAATTGTTTGGTAATGATGAAAACTTTTCGATTGTCAACAACTACGATTGGTTGTCAAAGATTTCATTATTAGACTTTTTGCGTGATTACGGAAAGTTGTTCAGCGTGAACACGATGCTGAATAAAGAAGTCGTCGCCAGCCGCTTAGAAGTTGGTATCTCATACACTGAATTCACGTACCAAATTTTACAATCAGTCGACTTTTTACACTTATACCGTGCTGAACACGTGCAACTTCAAATTGGTGGGGCTGACCAGTGGGGCAATATTACGGCTGGGACGGATTTAATTCACCGCCTAGAAGGTAATGAAGCCAAAGCATACGGTTTAACGATTCCGTTATTACTGAAGGCGGATGGGACTAAATTCGGAAAGACTGCTGGTGGAGCAGTCTGGTTGAATCCTGAACGGACGTCGCCGTATGAATTTTACCAATTCTGGATCAACCAGGATGATCGTGACGTAGTCAAATATCTCAAGTACTTTACGTTCTTAAGTCATGAAGAAATTGATCGTTTGGCTGAAACGGTGAAGACAGCTCCCGAAAAGCGTGAAGCCCAACGGCGTTTAGCTGAAGAAGTGACGGCGTTTGTTCATGGTAAACAGGCGGTTGTTGAAGCGGGAAATATTACTAAGGCCTTATTTACTGGTGATGTTCAGAGCTTAACCGCTGATGAAATTGAACAAGGTTTTAAGGGTGTACCTTCTGCGGAAGTGACAGCTGAAAAGCAAAATATTGTTTTATGGTTAGTCGATGCGACTAAGTTTGAACCTTCACGGCGGCAGGCACGTGAAGACATTAAGAACGGTGCCATTCGAATTAACGGTGAAAAGGTAACAGATGTGGATGCAGAAATTGATCCAGCAGCGGCCTTTAACGGGAAATTTGTAATTGTGCGCCGGGGTAAGAAGCGGTATTTCTTAGCGCACGTTAAGTAAATTAATTTATCAGATAGACTGGACCCGTTGTGGCCCGGTCTTTTTGTTATTATCGTAAGTTGTAACTGGTGTAAACTCTATTTAAGTCTTAATTGTATTGTATCGGCGATGTAAATGAAGACAGATATTTAAAGTTTAGGAGGATGGGTAATTTGGTGGGGGTTAAGTTTAATACACGAACGATTGCAATGTTGGGCATGCTGATTGCACTGAATGTTGTTATTTCAATTTTCTTTCATATTCCAATTCCAATGACCCATGGTTACATCAATTTGTGCGATGCGGGTATTTTTATTGCAGCACTGATTTTTGGTTGGCGTGGTGGCGCCATTGTTGGTGGCGCAAGTGGGTTGTTGTTAGATTTACTGCTTGGTTATCCGCAGTACATGTTTTTCTCATTGCTTGTTCATGGCCTGGAAGGCTGGCTAGCGGGATATTTAGGCGCCGGTAAGACGCAAGGGCGTCAGGTTGCGGCAATTGGAACCGCAGTTGTTATCATGGTTGCTGGTTATTTCATTTCGGATTCATTAATGTATACGATGGCGACTGGGTTAGTCGGAGTACCAACTAATTTGGTTCAGGCGGTTGTTGGTGGTGTTTTGGCTTTTCCAATTGTGGCTGGAGTACGACCGTTAATTAAAAAGCAAACAAGTTTGTAGTCGATTATGATTGATTTAGTATGTGGGTGGGCCCGAGCTAGGGTAGACGCCCACATACTTTTTTTAATGCTCAGGTTAGTGACATATAATGAAGTGATTTTGTAATTAACGTTAATTTGAGGGTGAAGTTTTCTTGATTTTGAAAAAACAATCGATTTTTTGTTGACACTTTCAATCGTGGCTGGTATATTAGTAAACGTTGCTGCTACGGCAGATGCTTCTCACCGCCAAATAATTATTGAAATTAGTTGTTGACAACTTCTTCAGTAATTGGTAAGATAGTTTCTGTTGTCGCAAAGGCAACCACGACAAATTAATCAAGTTACTTCTTAAAAAAAGTTGTTGACAAGATATTGATTAAGATGTTATGATGATTAAGTTGTGTTAAGCGATTAACACACGGAATTAGATCTTTGAAAACTGAACAAAGTTTCGACGAATCAAATGTGTAGGGTCTCTTGATTTTGAATCAAGAGCAAAAACATTTGCGAAGTCAATTCGCTAGCAAATAAATTTTAGTACAACTTTAAATGAGCTTTTTAGAACTCATCATTAATTTGAGAGTTTGATCCTGGCTCAGGACGAACGCTGGCGGCGTGCCTAATACATGCAAGTCGAACGAACTCTGGTAATGATTGGTGCTTGCATCATGAATTACATTTGAGTGAGTGGCGAACTGGTGAGTAACACGTGGGAAACCTGCCCAGAAGCGGGGGATAACACCTGGAAACAGATGCTAATACCGCATAACAACTTGGACCGCATGGTCCGAGTTTGAAAGATGGCTTCGGCTATCACTTTTGGATGGTCCCGCGGCGTATTAGCTAGATGGTGAGGTAACGGCTCACCATGGCAATGATACGTAGCCGACCTGAGAGGGTAATCGGCCACATTGGGACTGAGACACGGCCCAAACTCCTACGGGAGGCAGCAGTAGGGAATCTTCCACAATGGACGAAAGTCTGATGGAGCAACGCCGCGTGAGTGAAGAAGGGTTTCGGCTCGTAAAACTCTGTTGTTAAAGAAGAACATATCTGAGAGTAACTGTTCAGGTATTGACGGTATTTAACCAGAAAGCCACGGCTAACTACGTGCCAGCAGCCGCGGTAATACGTAGGTGGCAAGCGTTGTCCGGATTTATTGGGCGTAAAGCGAGCGCAGGCGGTTTTTTAAGTCTGATGTGAAAGCCTTCGGCTCAACCGAAGAAGTGCATCGGAAACTGGGAAACTTGAGTGCAGAAGAGGACAGTGGAACTCCATGTGTAGCGGTGAAATGCGTAGATATATGGAAGAACACCAGTGGCGAAGGCGGCTGTCTGGTCTGTAACTGACGCTGAGGCTCGAAAGTATGGGTAGCAAACAGGATTAGATACCCTGGTAGTCCATACCGTAAACGATGAATGCTAAGTGTTGGAGGGTTTCCGCCCTTCAGTGCTGCAGCTAACGCATTAAGCATTCCGCCTGGGGAGTACGGCCGCAAGGCTGAAACTCAAAGGAATTGACGGGGGCCCGCACAAGCGGTGGAGCATGTGGTTTAATTCGAAGCTACGCGAAGAACCTTACCAGGTCTTGACATACTATGCAAATCTAAGAGATTAGACATTCCCTTCGGGGACATGGATACAGGTGGTGCATGGTTGTCGTCAGCTCGTGTCGTGAGATGTTGGGTTAAGTCCCGCAACGAGCGCAACCCTTATTATCAGTTGCCAGCATTAAGTTGGGCACTCTGGTGAGACTGCCGGTGACAAACCGGAGGAAGGTGGGGATGACGTCAAATCATCATGCCCCTTATGACCTGGGCTACACACGTGCTACAATGGATGGTACAACGAGTTGCGAACTCGCGAGAGTAAGCTAATCTCTTAAAGCCATTCTCAGTTCGGATTGTAGGCTGCAACTCGCCTACATGAAGTCGGAATCGCTAGTAATCGCGGATCAGCATGCCGCGGTGAATACGTTCCCGGGCCTTGTACACACCGCCCGTCACACCATGAGAGTTTGTAACACCCAAAGTCGGTGGGGTAACCTTTTAGGAACCAGCCGCCTAAGGTGGGACAGATGATTAGGGTGAAGTCGTAACAAGGTAGCCGTAGGAGAACCTGCGGCTGGATCACCTCCTTTCTAAGGAATATTACGGAAACCTACACACGCGTCGAAACTTTGTTTAGTTTTGAGAGATTTAACTCTCAAAACTTGTTCTTTGAAAACTAGATAATATCAAATATATTTTTTCATAATGAAACCGAGAACACCGCGTTTTTTGAGTTTTTTATTGAAGTTTAATTATCGCTAAACTCATTAATCGCATTTACCGTTAGGTAAATGAGGTTAAGTTAACAAGGGCGCATGGTGAATGCCTTGGCACTAGGAGCCGATGAAGGACGGGACTAACACCGATATGCTTCGGGGAGCTGTACGTAAGCTATGATCCGGAGATTTCCGAATGGGGCAACCCAGCAGTTTTAATCAACTGTTACCACTAGATGAATTCATAGTCTAGTTGGAGGTAAACGCTGTGAACTGAAACATCTCATTAGCAGCAGGAATATAAAGAAATTTCGATTCCCTAAGTAGCGGCGAGCGAACGGGGAACAGCCCAAACCAAAGTGCTTGCACTTTGGGGTTGTAGGACTGAACATTTGAGTTACCAAAGAATTTGATAGTCGAAGGATTTGGGAAAATCCGCCATAGATGGTGATAGCCCAGTAGATTAAATCAAGTTCTCTCAGTTCAGGATCCTGAGTACGGCGGAACACGTGAAATTCCGTCGGAATCCGGGAGGACCATCTCCCAAGGCTAAATACTACCTAGTGACCGATAGTGAACCAGTACCGTGAGGGAAAGGTGAAAAGCACCCCGGAAGGGGAGTGAAATAGTTCCTGAAACCATGTGCCTACAATAAGTCAGAGCGCGTTAATGCGTGATGGCGTGCCTTTTGTAGAATGAACCGGCGAGTTATGATCCCGTGCAAGGTTAAGACTAAAAAGTCGGAGCCGTAGCGAAAGCGAGTCTGAAATGGGCGTTTTGAGTACGAGGTTGTAGACCCGAAACCAGGTGACCTATCCATGTCCAGGTTGAAGGTGCGGTAAAACGCACTGGAGGACCGAACCCGTGTAAGTTGAAAATTGCTGGGATGAGGTGTGGATAGCGGTGAAATTCCAAACGAACTTGGAGATAGCTGGTTCTCTCCGAAATAGCTTTAGGGCTAGCCTCGGAATTAGGATCATGGAGGTAGAGCACTATTTGGACTAGGGGCCCGTCTTGGGTTACTGAATTCAGATAAACTCCGAATGCCATTGATTCATATCCGGGAGTCAGACGATGAGTGATAAGATCCACCGTCGAAAGGGGAACAGCCCAGACCATCAGTTAAGGTCCCTAAATGTATGCTAAGTGGAAAAGGATGTGGAGTTGCATAGACAACTAGGATGTTGGCTCAGAAGCAGCCACCATTTAAAGAGTGCGTAATAGCTCACTAGTCGAGTGATCCTGCGCCGAAAATGTACCGGGGCTAAGCATACTACCGAAACCATGGATGCGACCATTAGGTCGCGTGATAGGAGAGCGTTCTAAGGGCGGTGAAGCAAGATCGTGAGGACTTGTGGAGCGCTTAGAAGTGAGAATGCCGGTATGAGTAGCGAAAGATAGGTGAGAATCCTATCCACCGAATGACTAAGGTTTCCTGGGGAAGGCTCGTCCTCCCAGGGTTAGTCGGGACCTAAGTCGAGGCCGAGAGGCGTAGACGATGGATAACAGGTTGAGATTCCTGTACTAGTTAAGTGCGTTTGAGCAATGGAGGGACGCAGGAGGCTAAGATGTGCATTCTGTTGGATTAGAATGTCCAAGCAGTAAGTCTTGTGAAGAGTCAAATGCTTTTCACTTTAAGGACAAGCTGTGATGGGGAGCGAAATTTAGTAGCGAAGCGTCTGATGTCACACTGCCGAGAAAAGCTTCTAGTGAGTACTTAACTACCCGTACCGCAAACCGACACAGGTAGTCGAGGAGAGAATCCTAAGGTGAGCGAGTGAACTCTCGTTAAGGAACTCGGCAAAATGACCCCGTAACTTCGGGAGAAGGGGTGCTGATCGCAAGATCAGCCGCAGTGAATAGGCCCAGGCGACTGTTTATCAAAAACACAGGTCTCTGCAAAATCGTAAGATGACGTATAGGGGCTGACGCCTGCCCGGTGCTGGAAGGTTAAAAGGATGGGTTAGCTTCGGCGAAGCTCAGAATTGAAGCCCCAGTAAACGGCGGCCGTAACTATAACGGTCCTAAGGTAGCGAAATTCCTTGTCGGGTAAGTTCCGACCCGCACGAAAGGCGTAACGATCTGGGCACTGTCTCAACGAGAGACTCGGTGAAATTATATTGTCCGTGAAGATGCGGACTACCCGCGACAGGACGGAAAGACCCCATGGAGCTTTACTGTAGCTTGATATTGAGTGTTTGTACAGCTTGTACAGGATAGGTAGGAGCCATAGAAACCGGAACGCTAGTTTCGGTGGAGGCGTTGGTGGGATACTACCCTCGCTGTATGACCACTCTAACCCGCACCACTAATCGTGGTGGGAGACAGTGTCAGGTGGGCAGTTTGACTGGGGCGGTCGCCTCCTAAAAAGTAACGGAGGCGCCCAAAGGTTCCCTCAGAATGGTTGGAAATCATTCGCAGAGTGTAAAGGCACAAGGGAGCTTGACTGCGAGACAGACAGGTCGAGCAGGGACGAAAGTCGGGCTTAGTGATCCGGTGGTACCGTATGGAAGGGCCATCGCTCAACGGATAAAAGCTACCCTGGGGATAACAGGCTTATCTCCCCCAAGAGTCCACATCGACGGGGAGGTTTGGCACCTCGATGTCGGCTCATCGCATCCTGGGGCTGTAGTCGGTCCCAAGGGTTGGGCTGTTCGCCCATTAAAGCGGTACGCGAGCTGGGTTCAGAACGTCGTGAGACAGTTCGGTCCCTATCCGTCGCGGGCGTAGGAAATTTGAGAGGACCTGTCCTTAGTACGAGAGGACCGGGATGGACATACCTCTGGTGTACCAGTTGTGCCGCCAGGCGCATCGCTGGGTAGCTACGTATGGATGTGATAAACGCTGAAAGCATCTAAGTGTGAAACACACCTCGAGATGAGATTTCCCATTCCTTTATGGAAGTAAGACCCCTGAAAGATGATCAGGTAGATAGGTTAGAAGTGGCAGTGCGGTGACGCATGAAGCGGACTAATACTAATCGGTCGAGGACTTAACCAAGTAATTGGTGTTCCGGTTCATATGAAATTATTTGATATTAGCTAGTTTTGAGAGCACAAGTTTCTCAATAGTGTGGTGACGATGGCGAGAAGGATACACCTGTTCCCATGTCGAACACAGAAGTTAAGCTTCTTAGCGCCGAGAGTAGTTGGGGGATCGCTCCCTGCGAGGGTAGGACGTTGCCATGCAACCTAAGGAATCGTTAATTCGATTCCTTTTTTTGTTGAATGTTAACAAGTACGGTTTGAATTTGAACATGCTTTTGGTATACTTGGTAAGGTCGCTTAATGCCGTTTTAGCTCAGCAGGTAGAGCACTTCCATGGTAAGGAAGAGGTCGGCAGTTCAAATCTGCTAAACGGCTTCAGAATATGATTGAGAGTAATTGGTGACGAAGCAGCATCGGTGTTAAAGGCCGGTGCACCGTAGTAATGAACATAAGTGAAACATTAATAAGCATGACAAGCTTGGCAAAAAAGATTCCATACGCGCTTAGACAATCTAATGTGGCGCGTGGAATCTTTTTTAATTGTGATTTCAAGTTAGAAAATGATCTTTTGGTGTGGAGACTGATGTGACTAGCTTGACTGACTCGATTGAAAATAGCAATTATGAATAGACAAGCCTAAAGCGTAGATGATTTTTTCATGGTAGTGGGCCACGCGGCTTCAAACTGTTTGAATAGTGGCATCAGCGATTGACGGTTGCTAACAAGATAATTGACATAGATTGGCATATGCGCTCGATCATTACTGATTGGAATGGCGACGCGGTTATCATTATCATTGGTGTCGATTCGTTGTTCTCGTTCTAATGCTGTAAAGTTCGTACTGAAGTACGGAAAATCAGAGTACTTAGTAATTTCTGTAAAAGCTGTGCGTTGAGGTTGATATAAAAACTTGGCATCAGGAATGGCCTGTTGAATAATATCTTTCCAAATACCAATTGCGCTTAGAACAACGAAGCTCATCCCCTGGAGTTCTTCAAATGTAATACTAAGTTGATTAGCACGATACATGAATTTTTGCAGGTGAACTACTAGATTTTCAGAACCGATAAAGCGAGATTCAATGTCAGTTGTTAAAATTTCTTGATTAGAGAAAATAAAATTTGCCTGTCGATTAATGAGATGGTCAGTAATCTGATCAATTGTAATTAATGCTGGGTTCACCTGTAGTGTGTCAGGCAAGGCCTTCTTCAAGTATGACAATAATGCGAGTGGACCTGGAAGGGTCGTTTCGGCATTCAGTGTGACTAAACTTTGGGCATAATTCTGTATTTTGGTCACGAAGGCCCGCTGTTGGGCTAATAATAGTTCGGCCTCCTGAGCAGCTAACTGACCAGTCGGCGTCAACGTGATTCGATTCGGTTGCCGATCAAATAGGTGAACGTTAAGCATGGTCTCTAATTTCTGCATTCCCCGAGTAATCGTTGGTTGGGTAACGTTCAAGGCGACCGCCGTTTTGGCTAGCGTGTGTTCGTGAGCAAACGTGATTAATTCTTCTAGTAAGTAATTCTCAATCATCATAAACCTCCAATACTAGTATACAATATATGTATACTAGTATGAATAAGTGGTAATTTTCAAGTATTGGGTTTGCGTGTAAGATTGTTATTGCAATCAAATACAGAGAGGCTGATATAAGATGATTCCAACAACAACATTAAACAACGGTATAACGATGCCCCAATTAGGGTTTGGGGTGTTCCAAGTTCCCAACCTCGATGAATGTGAAGCGGCGGTCACGGCTGCCTTGAGAGCGGGGTATCGATTAATTGATACGGCAACCGCTTATCAAAATGAAGCTGCGGTGGGGCGTGCCATTCAAAAAAGTGGCCTCAATCGGGATGAACTGTTTATTACATCAAAATTATGGGTGTCAGAGTTCACCTATGAGCGGGCTCAACAAGGTATTGACGATTCATTGCGGCGGTTAGGTTTAGATTACATGGATCTATATCTTTTACACCAACCTTATGGTGATGTGATGGGGGCTTGGCGCGCGTTGGAAGAAGCGTATCAGGCAGGGAAGATTCGGGCCATTGGTGTTTCCAACTTTTATGCCGATCAACTAAAGAACTTAGAATTAACGATGGCAGTACAGCCGGTCGTTAATCAGATTGAAGTTAATCCGTGGTATCAGCAATCTGAGGAGGTCGCCTTTAATCAGCATGAAAATGTTCAAGTCGAAGCCTGGGCTCCATTTGCGGAAGGTAAGCATGCGATTTTTAGTCACCCAACCATTCAGTCCATCGCACAAGCCCATGGTAAAACAACTGGACAAGTGATTTTACGCTGGCTCTTGCAGCGTGGGATTACAGTTATTCCTAAATCGGTCCATCCTGAACGCATGGCTGAGAACATTGCAGTTTTTGATTTTGAATTAACGGCTTTAGAGATGACGGCAATGGCAGAACTTGATCTGGGTGTCAGTCAATTTTTTGATCACCGCGATCCCGTGACAATTGAGCAGATTTTCGGTGCCAGTTTACGACAATTACATGAATAAACTAAGGAGTGGTATTAATGTCAACAGAAGTAATTCCAACAATTCAATTAAATGATGGTCACACGATTCCAGCAATCGGATTTGGAACTTTCCAAATTCCAGATGATGGGTCAACTTATCGGGCAGTTAAAGAAGCATTGGCATTAGGCTATCGGCATATTGATACGGCAGTTGCTTATTTCAATGAGGATGAAGTTGGGCGAGCAATTAAAGATAGTGGCATTCCTCGTGAACAAATCTGGGTGACGAGCAAGCTTTGGTTGCAAGACTATGGTTATGAAGCTGCTAGTCGAGCAATTGAGCGCTCACTAACCAAACTGGGATTGACCTATTGACTTGTATTTGATTCACCAACCTTATGGTGATGATCCTGGTGCGTGGCGGGCGATGGAAGCAGCTCAAAAGGCCGGTAAACTAAGGTCAATTGGTGTCTCTAACATGACGCCAACACTTTGGCAAAAATTCGTGCCGCAATTTGAAACGATTCCGGCGGTCAATCAAGTTGAATTTAATCCGTACTTCCAACAACGGCCATTACGTCAATTGTTAGCAGCTCAAGATGTTAAATTGGAGGCATGGGCGCCCTTAGGCCAAGGCAATCAATCCCTGTTCAATGAACCAATCATTCAACAATTAGCAGCAAAGTATCATAAAGATGCTGGTCAAATCATCCTCAGATTTGAGCATCAAGAGGGTGTGATCGTTTTTCCTAAATCAATTCACAGCGCTCGGATCAAGAGTAATCAAGAAATTTTTGATTTTGAGTTAACTACGGCCGAAATGGCACAGTTACGAACTTTGGATACTGGAAAAGGACAACACGACCCTGATATGCCTGGTGTTCAGGAGCGCTTGTTGGGCGCCTTTGATGTTCATGCTGATGATTAAGATTTCAAATCAGTGAGCGCTTGTTATGCTGGCTGACGGGAATTAATTCATAATATTGAGATTATGTTAAAAATATGACGACGCCTGTGGTTCTAGCATCTCTAGACTCACACGGCGTCGCCTTTTTTGGTTAAATTAATTTGCTGACTACGATTGCTAGCTGGCTTAAGCAACTAATGGAAGCGTGCTTCCACTAGTCAACGGTATCTTGAGTGGAAAACGGTTGTTAGTGTTGTAACTGGCAACTAGACTTTAATTACTCGTGGGCACTTCATGATTGATAATTTGATCATTAAAATCATTGAGAATACTAAGTAGTGTGTCAACGCGTGGCTGTCCTAATTGCAAAGTCCATTGGTGCACGGTCTGCTGGATGGTCGTTATGAGTTGTTGATCTAGTCGACGTCCGGCATCTGTCAAGGAGAGTCCTTTTTGGCGGCGATCGTTGGTATTAGCCTGTTGACAAATATACTGATGGCTAAGTAAGACACTGATCTGACGTGAAATCGCACTACGAGAAACGCGGTGCCGATGGGCAATATCCATTAATAAGAGTGGTTGCGAACTTTGACCAATTTCGTGCATGATTAGAAAAGTATCAGCGGTTAAGTGTTGGGTGGTTAATAATTTATTTAAGCGGGTATTGAGGTAACGGGAAACGTTGGCGTAATCACTCAAAAAGACGTTGAAAGTATCAACGGTAGCCATAAATAAGGACCTCCTTGAAGGACGAATGGTTGGTAAACTTAGATTGACTATGTTCAATAAGCATCATACCGCTAAATGATTTAAAAGTGTTAAATTGTGAGCCGGAAATTAATGGTAACGGGTAATATCGTTTCCGCGTTGTGCTAGTTTTTGTTCAATATTAATCATAATTAAAGGCACCGGTCAGCCGGATTTCTGTTCGCCAGTGTGTCTGACTTTTAGGGTCGGGTGACAATTATAGAGCACTTCAACATCGACTTTCACGCCGGTCCCCATTACGCAATTACAAATATGAGCTTTATTCTAAGTTAGGAGAAAGCCACTGCCCACTAAGAATTAGTTGGCTACCTGACCCTCTAGTCTCAAGAGTGTTCGGATCAAGTCCCGGCAGTCCCAGTCGATCCCGAACACGTGATGACAGTAGTGTCTTGCAGCGTGGCAGGCCAATATTTGAGATGTCGGCTGTGGCTCAAAATAGCTCGACAAGTTGCCAGACATACTTGTAAGTTGGTGAGGACGTAAATCAGGCAAGTTTACACTATCTGAACTTTTTCTGGCAGGTCTAAGCTGGCTGTCCTTGCGCTTAGATATTGGCCAATTTTAATCAAGTTTCATGACCGATGATCGAGCACAACGCGTATCGTTTGTAGAACCGCAGCTCAGATAAAAAGCCCACTGATGAACGACGCCGTCATCAATGGGCTCTTTATGAAGATAAAATAAGTAATGGTACGGCGTGGCTGCTTAAACTGCCAATATTAGGCGTCTGCGTGGTGTCGACGGGCAATCATTGGTAGGATCATGCCTAGGGCAACAAAAATAATTGGTGTAAGGATATTTAATGTTAGCTGGAAGAGCCAACTGCTAGGGTTGCTAGCGTAAGATGTCTTAGGAACCATTCCTAAGATACAAGCAAATGCCGTAAATAGGAAGCACCAAGCACCGACCAAACGGCCAGCAATAGGGTTCTTAAGGAATTTATAATCGCTCTTAAACTCTTTTAAATGCTTATTGAGTAACATGTAAGCAAGAAAGACCCATAGGTAGCGCATTGGCATTACAACGGAGTTCAAGTTTAATAACCAGTTGAATAATTCATTCATGTTACCGATTCCTAATGCTGGGATAATAATTAAGATACTAACTAGTATCCCGGTTAAAATGTAACCATTGACGGGAACATCTTTTTTGTTCATCTTGCTCAATTTATTGGGGATAAATTCAGGATCAGCATCACCAAGCAAAATTTTCAATGGTGCATCGATTGAGAATGCTAGTGCTGAAATTTGGGCAAGCACATTGGCAATGGCGTAAAGAATCAGGAATAAATTTCCAACGTGATAAAAGGCGCCTAAGCGCTGAAATGCATAGTAGGCGCCGTTAGCCATTAGATCGGCTGGAATGTGTTTGGAATTAAATAGGATGCCCATCGCAAATGAACCTAGTAACGCACAGATGGCGACCATGCCAGCTAGCACCAACATTCCTAATGGAAATTCACGACCTGGATTTTTGGTCTTGTTAACGTACGGCGAAATCTTTTCAGATCCCCCGACTGCGAAGACTAACATTGAAACGGTCGTAAAGTACGTAAAGTCAAACTTGGGTAAGTAGGACTTGAGTGAAAACATGTTCGGTGTCTGAACAGTCGCCTTGGTCATAAATGGTGCTGATACGGCCAAGATGATGAATAAAATCGACATGATGAACATCCCCGTACCAGCGACACTCCCGATGCGTTTCAGTGTCGTTAGTCCCAATGAAGCAATCCAGAGGAAGAACAAGAATAGCACTAAACAAATAGCTTGCACGATTAACGCGGGGGTCGTGTTGATAAAGTTCCCATTACCGCGGAACAGCCAACTAAATGCAATGAGAATCCCTTGGGGTTTTTGTGCTAAGTACGGAATGTGCACGATCCAATACGTCCAGGCTGCGTAATAGGCGAGGCGCTTAGTACTAGTTGCACGAATCCAAGATGAGACGCCCCCCTCAGCATCCTTAAAGGTCGAACCCAGTTGACCCACGATCAAGGTGTAGGGAATAAAGTAAATAATCATGATCAGAATCCAAGAAGTGACGACTGAGAGTCCCTGTAACGCAAAGTTGTTGACGACGTTACCAAGGCCCCAGACCGCCACGAACGCAATTAAAGCAATGTTGGACCAGCGAAGCTGCTTTTCGTTTTCCATGTTGTAACTCCTTTTTGGGCTTAAAGTATGCTTAATTGTAAATCGAAACTGGAAGCGATGCCAGTATTAACAAACTAATATTAAAAGCGCTTTAAATTTCAAAACAAAAAATGAATTTTGAGTGTCAAAACGGCGAAAATTTGCTATTGTTAAGAGGAGATAATAAATTATTATGGTGCAGGACTCGGTAGTCCGAATGAAGATGAAAGCAGGAATGGTCTTGAAAGAAGTTACAGTTGGT
Organism: Lactiplantibacillus paraplantarum; assembly: GCF_003641145.1. NCBI lineage: Bacteria > Bacillati > Bacillota > Bacilli > Lactobacillales > Lactobacillaceae > Lactiplantibacillus > Lactiplantibacillus paraplantarum. The sequence goes on along the minus strand of NZ_CP032744.1, from coordinate 2,447,540 downwards.
GAGTTAACGTTAACGACGGGGATGCCCAAGATTGGAATCGTCTTAACTGGTGCAACGCGAGAGGAGCTGCTACGAAAAGCAGGTCAGATTTTAACTTCGGCGGCTCAACTTGTTGTGTGGCGGTTAAACTCGTATCAGGAATTAGATAACCGCGCCGAATTGGTTAATACGGCGGCTCAATTACAACAGGTCTTAGGGACTATTCCTTTGGTTGCCATGTTTGCAATGGCGAGTGGACCGGCTGATATAGCTGAATATTATCAAACTTATCAAACATTGGTTAATAATCGGAGCGTCGCTGCCGTTGATATTGATTTAGCCATGGTTAATCAACCTGATTTTATGACGTTGACCCAGCAGATGCGTGTCAATCGGATCCGACTAATTGCGAGTCAGACGGTCACGACAGCAACGCCAGCTGAGCTACTCACAACTTATCAAGAATTAGCTGCAACCGGTGCGGATGTGGTACGCGTGACTGTGGCAGGGCAAGATGCACAAGTCGTCCTGGCGTTGATGGCTGTCACTGAACAGGCGCATCAACAACTCAGCGTGCCAATTATTGCAACGGCAACCGGAAAATTTGGTCGTTACAATAGTATTTGTGGACAGCTGACTGGTTCGGCGGTTGCTTTTGGGCATGTTGGGCGCGTTGGTGATCAGAATCAACTCGCAGTGAGTCAAGTTAAACAAGCATTACAGATGCTGTCACCACTTGAAGGAGTGTGAAACAAATGCAATGGCGATCGTTTTGGCGACATACTCGGACGATCCTTGAAACGTTGGTCATCTATTTCTTGCTGATTCAAGGGCCTTATGACTTGTGGATTGGAAAAATCGGCTATCGTCTGGAGTCTTATTTGATTGATATTGTGGGAATCACGGTACTGTTTATGATCGTCGAGTTAGTATATAACGTGATACGGCAACACGTTATAAAGCGACGATCTAAATGAATGCTACTAATAGTGACGATGGCTTTGAGCGCTCACTATTGTTTGGTGGGCACAAATGTAGGCGGTGTCAGTGAATAGTTGTAATGGCTTTAGAATAGGGGGCCACTGGTCTTAAGAATAATAAGTTCTTAAGGCCATTTTTTTATGCGTTGCCGTTGCGAGGGTCAGCCCGAATTGGGGATGATTTACGATCAGTGCACGATGCAATTGTCAGTATGGTGAATGGATAGCCCGTAACAGTTAAATATGGCGCGGCAAACTGGATAGACTTGGCGATGAGAGCGATTACTTGATTGGCGAAACGATAATAATATTTTTACAATAAATAATTGAGTTAATCAGGCTGATAACAGGTTAATTAGAAATGTGATAATCAGTTGAGCATTCTGAGGACCCCATGGTATATTTAAAAACTGTAAGTTGTGTATTAGTTAAACACGATAATTAAATATAGTGAAAATACTTTATTTAATGAAATCAATTGTTGGGTCGGACAGCCTTTTTAGAAATGGGGAATTACAATTAACTACCGCGAATCAGAAGTGAAACGTTATAAGATGTACAAGCATGGAAAGATATGGTTATTCGCAAGTATGGCACTGCTACTGTGGCACACCCAGTTATTAACTGCGCATGCGGATGAACAGTGTGCCACACCTGTTGCCGAACAGAGTGTGGTTGCGGACGTCGCCGAGCCAACTGAAGCTAAGTGTCACGCGGTGGTGGCAAGGAACAATGTTATCTTCAATGGGGATAGCACTGCTGCCACTAATGATGAGTCTGCGGCGATTGCCAACCAGTCAGTGCTTAGTGATCAAGCGATTATCGATGAAGGCGATCAGGTCGCTGAATCATCGGCTGCATTGAGTAACGCGGTCTCAGTAACAGCAAATGAAGAAAGTCCCGTCTCCTTGTCAGAAGTTGAGGGAGCAGAAAGTGCTCATGGGCAATCAATATTAACGCATGAAGAAATGGCCACTGATTCGCTTGTAAATGGCGATGCTGAATTACTGATTGCTGAACCGGTGACTGTAATTAGACCTAATGAGATCGGGTCGATGGTTAACCAACCGGCACTTGCTAGTTCTGAACAAAATCTTCCCCATGGCGATGATGTCGTTAATCAATATCGTAGTGCTGCCCAAGCAATGGCGCATGACGTCACTAAGGATGATGAGGACGCTATGTCTGGCAACTTTGGTGTTGATTGGCATTTTGATGCGAGCACTGGGACCCTGACGTTAAGTGGTGGGACATTAAATAATAGTTATGGCGATAATCCATGGCGTCGTAAATCGTGGGCGCCAATGATTACTCGCATCGTCATTGCTGATCGAATTATTGCCGGTTCTAACATGAATAGTTTGTTTGCAGATCTCGTCAGTGTGATCCGGTACGAAGGATTGGAGAGGCTTGATACAAGTGCGGTGACGAATATGCAGTCAGTGTTCAAAGAAAACAGTGCGTTGGAAAAGTTAGATCTGAGTGCTTGGAACGTTGGTAATGTCTCGACCATGGTGAATATGTTTATGGGCAGTTTCATGGGTACCGAACTGACCTATCTTAATCTCAGTGGTTGGGATACACGCAATGTAACCAACATGCAAAACATGTTCCAGTATAATGATCAACTTCGAATTATCGATGGGTTAACTGACTGGGATACACGTCGCGTGACGACGATGACCAATATGTTTGCTAGAAGCGGTGTCGGTCATTTGAATCTAGCTAACTTTGATTCTGCAAGTCTGCTTGAAATGGATGGCGCTTTTTCTCAGATGCCCAATTTGGAAGGCATTGAATTTGGGGCGCGATTTACAGTGGCAAATGTCACTAAGATGAATAGCCTGTTTAATAATGACGTCAAACTAAAATCCCTTGATCTATCGCATTTTAATATGCAAAATGTCAAGGCAAACTGGCAAATGTTAGCTGGTTTGACAAGCTTGCAAACATTGACACTAGGGCCGGAGCTTGATTTTGGTCAGCATGGAACGCAACCCTTGGTAGGATTACCAGATATTCCTAAGAATGGCAAGTATACCGGTAAATGGGTCAACGTGGCTGATGCTTCTCAAACGTTCACGAGTGACGAACTATTGGCGAGATATACAGGAAACCAAGCTGAAACGGCTACTTTTGTCTGGGAAACTAAGTCAGCTGCGGCCATTACTGGTAATGACAGTACCCTCTTTGTGAATCAGCAATGGGATTGGTCCCAAAACGTGACCCAGTTAGTTGACCAAAATGGCCAGGCTGTTGATCCGGGTGTCTTGTTCAGTACTGATCCACAAGCGGTAACGGTGAGTGGGGAGCTAGTTGATACGAGTAAGCCGGGCACGTATCACGTTACTTTGACGTATGCCGGCCGTGAAACAACTGTGACTGTCACAGTTAAGGCTAATCAAAGCCAGCTCAGCTTACATGCACATGATGTCACCGTTGAAATCAACCAGGAGACAGGAACGGCGGTGTGGCACGCACAAGATAATTTTGACAATGCCACGGATGCGGATGGTCATTCTGTTGGTTGGCGGGATATGACAGTACTTGGTGAACTAGATTTGACGCGAGCTGGGGTGTATGAGGTCGTTTATCAGTTCACTGATTTAACAGGACAGTTGGTAACAGCAGTAACAACGGTCACGGTAGTTGCGAGTGCTGATAATGGTACCGATGGTGAGGCACCGTTACCGGGGCAACCGACTGAACCGGAAGCACCAGAAACACCGGAAGCACCAGAAACACCGGAAGCACCGGAAGCACCGGAAGCACCAAGTGAGCCAGAAGCACCAGAAGCACCAGTGGAACCCGAAACACCGAGTGAGCCAGAAGCACCAGAAGATGGACAAACTGCGAGTGCTGATGATGCTAGTGGCTTAACTAGTTCGAACGTGACTATTGATCGTCAAGATAGACAGTCAAAGATAGCACAACGATATGATTTGTCGGTTAATTCAAGCCAGCCATTGAGAAAAGTAATTAGTGAGCAAAAAAATTTTAAGTATGAACAAAAAGGTATGGGATTGACAGACGCGCGTTATCATCGAGCCAAGGAAACTAGTCTTCAATTAGATGAGCCCACAACTGGTACCACTAAGATGAGAGTGGTGAGCCAACTACCACAGACTGGTGAGCCCCAAAATCGAATAAGTTGGGTTGGCGCCGTATTATTGATAATCACTAGCTTTATCGGGATTATAACTAGCAAGCAGCGACAAGGTTAAATAAAGAGGAGTTTGGAAATTATGGAAAAAAAGAAAAATTATAAAATGTATAAAAGTGGTAAGGCGTGGGTATTTGGTAGCATCACTTTAATGGCACTCAATATGCAGCTAATGAATGGTCGGGCCGATGAGCAGGAAGTTAGTGACGATAAAGTGGAAGTTAGTTCCATTGTGACAGCGACTGTAAATAGTGTGGATGAATCACCAGTGGTTCAGGAGAACCTCGCGGCAACGGCAGAACAAGATGAAGCTATAATTCAGCAAGATGTAGGAGACTCAATTAAAGCTAAGGATGACATTAATGAAAAAGAAATCGAAGCATCTGAAAGTGTGGACAATAATATTCTATTACCAGTGACCCCTGACACGGGTACAACTAGTAAGCAGCCTACAGATATGGATGATTTGACAGCTGAAGATTCAAATATTACTCAGCATGTGGACATGGAACAGAAGCAGGATGAACGACTAGTAGCGGATGATTCACTCAGTCTGGAGTCCGGAGTAAGCAATGATGATGAACAGACGGTCGAAGAAAAAACAGTACCAGCTCGTGAATTTGAGCGATTCAATGTATCGAATAGTCGCAGTGATAACTCAAGTGAAGATAGTGATGCGATGGAAGGAACGTGGCAACCGGATAATTACACAAAGGGAATTAAGTGGCATTATGATGCGGCTAGTGGTGTTCTAGTACTTGAAGGTGGGGAAATCTATGATTCACAAGGTACTAATCCATGGGCAGATAAGTCATGGGGAGCACAGGTTGTTAAAGTTGTTATTTTAGATAAAATCAAAATTATTGAATGTGGCGCTACCTTTTTTGCAGGGTTAGTTGCTGTTGAAGACTATGAAGGATTGGAAAAGATCGATGTTAGTACGGCAACAGATTTAAGTTATTTTTTCTTGGATAATTTAAGTGTAAAAAAACTTGATCTTAGTAGTTGGCAGGTTGGCCATGTTGATGATATGGATTATATGTTTGAAAATCGAGCCGGGACGAGCAAGTTAACGACGATTAATATCTCTGGATGGGATACAGGATGTGTTACCGATGTCGATTATATGTTCGCGTCCAATGAATATTTAACTAATATTATTGGCATTGAGAGTCTAAACGTTCGAAGCCTGATTAATGCTAGTTACATGTTTTACCAGACTGGCTTAACGCAATTGGATTTGTCTAATTGGGTAACAACTGATCTTGAAGATATTGAGGCTGCGTTTATGAATATGAAGCATTTAACCAATCTTAAGCTTAGTCCGCAAATCCAAATAGATCAGGTTACAGAGAGCACCTCATTATTTGAGGGATGCACTCAATTGACTGCAATCGATTTGTCAGGGCTCGATTTCAAGAACATTACGGACAATGCTAATATGTTCACAGGTTGCACTAATCTTAAACAAATTACTTTAGGGCCGAAAACTAATTTGGCACCAATGGGGGAATCCTCAGTCGGACTTCCGGATGTGCCCAACAATGATCAATTTACAGGTTACTGGGTGAACAGTGCTAATCCTGAACAAAGATTAACTAGCGCTGAGTTAGTGGCACTTTACAGTGGTGAGAATACGCCGATTGGAACATTCATTTGGGAAATTAATCAAGCGATTCTTAATGTTCATGATGTCACACTTGAAGTTGGTGCTGATTGGAATTGGGCACAAAGTATCGATAGCTTAGCAGATCAATTCGGTCAATCAGTTGACGTGCAGGCATTATATGTCGATAATCAGCAAGCCGTAGAACTATCGGGTGATATCGTTAATACGAAACAACCGGGAACTTATCAAGTTACGTTTAAGTATGCAGGCAAGACGGTAACGGCATTAGTGATTGTGCGGGCTGATCAAACTAGCCTGAATATTCATGATATTGAGTTACCTGCTGGTAGTAGCTGGCAAGCCCAAGATGCGTTTGATAGCGCGACCGATAAAGATGGACAGGCGGTGGACTTTAGTGATGTGACGGTTACAGGTGATGTCAATACCGCTGTACCGGGGGACTATCAAATTACTTATACTTATGGCAATCAAAGCCAGACGATAACCGTAACGGTTACAGAAAATAAGGCCAGTTTGAATTTGCATCAAAGCCAAGTAATAGTTCATACCGATGGTCAGGGAACTAGTGCCTGGCAACCACAAACTAATTTTCAAAGTGCCACTAATAGTGATGGTCAAACGGTGGCATGGTCAGCTATCGAAGTGCTTGGCCAGCCGGATTGGACAGTGGCAGGTGATTATCAAGTAACGTACCAATTCAAGGATCAGACCGGTGTGTTAGTTACAGCAACTATGACGGTCACGGTAATCGTTGATGAAGCAGTTAAGCCGAACGCGTCCCAAAGTGACTTGCAAGTTCAAAATTCTACCGTTATGGTAGGCGATCAATGGCAACCTAGTGACAACTTATTACTAGTAAAGGACGTTAATGGAAATGCTTTAACTATTGCAGATTTGACTGTCACCGGTAGGGTTGATACTAGTAAAGTTGGTGTTTATGAAGTGACTTATCAATATACGGATGCTAATGGTCGGGTGTTGAGCAAAATAGTTACTATCACGGTGAATGCTCGCGTCGAGCGGCCTGATACCGATGGGGCGAATGCCAGTCAAGCAGAAAGACCTGATGAACATGGTCAGGAGCACACTGATAATGATCTGATGGATGCCGCTGACGAGACTAGTCATGATTTGGCGACCATTGAAACTGATAAGTCGGATTCTGGGACTATCAGTGAAGCCAATAACCGGAAATCTGGACAATTGATTGGAACCAAGCCACATTCAGTACCAACAACTGACCAAATGGTTAATACTATGGACGGTGAGATTGACGACCGTAGACTAGGAAAGGCTGACAAGGCCACGTCGTATTCAGGCACAACATCGATTGTACCCGCTACGGCTAAACTAGGGACAGCTGTGTTGCCACAAACTGGTTCGGCGCCAAGTCGGGGTGGCGTGCTGGGAACGTTACTCTTAGGACTAACATTATTTGGCGGCTGGTTGGGACGACGTAAGCAGCGATAGTAAGTTAGTGGCTTAATAATTCAAACGACTAAATCGACCGTACTTCTCATCTCGAAGTGCGGTCGATTTAGTCATTTGAATAGGTTATTGAACTTTAGCAACGAGTTGTTCAGTAAATGCATCCAGCGCTTTGATATCATCTGCTTCAGGGGCGAGATTAACGAAGACGTCCGGGGCACCCTGATTAGCCCCAGTCTTCTTCAACGCGTTACTGAAATCGGTAACAGCACGGCAATAATCATCATCATAGAAAGTATCGCCAGAGCCGGCACAACCGTAAATCTTGCCGGTTAAATCTAAATCCTGTAAGTCCTCGTAGAAGTCGAGTCCCTCTTCAGGGAGGGCGCCCTCATCGTAGGTGTAAGGGACGACAACACAAATATCAACATCGTTGAACTCAGTTGCGTCGGCTTGCGAGATTTCTTCTTTGACAACATCGACCCCAAGTTTTTCGAATTTTTCAGTAATAATATCGGCAACGTCTTCGTTGTTACCGGTAATGGTAGCAAAAATAACTTTCGCAGTAGCCATATGAACTCCTCGCTTTCAAATATCTTGATAAGCCGATTATAGCAGAGTTTTAACCTTAATTTAAGGCATTGGTCAGTTATTCACAAATCCGCTTGACCAGTGGTTTCTCAGTAGCCAATTCCATGCTATAATTTAACTATTAATGGTTATTTTACCGAAATTGATAAAAATTTTTGGTCGGCGCTTAACCAGGAATCTAATGTAAATTATAAATTGGCGAGGAGCGTTGGTTTTGTCTAGAAAAAACAAAAAAGAAGGTTTGGGTAAACGGCTTTGGAATTCAATTACTGAGCCGATTCCCGACGATGATAACGATGAACAAGATAATGAACAGATCCCGTTGGCCTATGATTTAAAAGACTCGGCCGCATCGAAGGCAGACGAAGCTGAAGCAAAATCAACGGTCAATATTCCCCGTTCAACGGCGAATAGCGGTAGTGAAAAACAACCCGTTGACGCGGTGATCGAACCCAAGAAAGTCGCTCAAAAAGCACACCATTCAGCAGCCACTAGTCAGAAGTCTGCGGCTCAATCTGCTACCCAGTCGAGTGCGACCACTAAACAGGCAGCAACTAGTGCCATTATGCATAAGGGGGCGGCTGGAAAGTCAACTGAATCAGAGCATACTCACGCAAAGCCTAAATCATCACAAGTGCAGGGTAAGACAGCGACGGCTGAAGATCTGGCAGCGGCCAGTCAATCAACTGCTAAGTCGGCGACCGCAGCAGCCTCACAAGTGGCACCTAACAAGCGTGCTAACAAGCGTGCTAACAAGCAATCGACAACTACGACGGCGCAATCAAGTGCGCCTAAAGCGACGGCTCGGCGTCAAGCAAGCAGTCAGTCAACGACTACTGCGACCATGTCTGAAGTACCAATGACGCGGACAGCTCGGCATGCGAGTCAAGTGGCAGCCAGTCAGGCGACGTCTGATCAGTCAAAATCTGCAGCAGCTAAAGCGCCTCAATCTGGTGCATTAAAGGCTACGACATCACAAGCTACGACATCGTCGTCAGCTGTGTCCAAGGCTGATGCGACCGCAAACAGGAAGCCGACATCGGCGGCACCTAAGCAACAGAAGGTTGAAAAACGGATTCCCGCTGATCACATTCCGCCAGTTGCGCGCAAGCAACAGCCGCGAATCGCGGTTAAAGGAACAGAACAAGCTGTTGATGACTCGCAACCAGAATTACCGTTATCGCGAGAAGAACTCTATGGTGATCAACAACCTAATGGGGGCAAACAGCCTGATAAGCCAACCATGTCAAGAGTAGCGCGTCATGGAGAGCAACGGGGTTCTAGTGATGAGCCGACTGATGATGAACGTGACTTTTCTGAGTTAGAAGCAGGTGTGAAAAATCCGCATCTTAAGAAGCAACCCCGGCGTTATAATTGGAAATTGATGTTAGCGGGAGTGGCTATTTTAGTTGTCGCTGCTGGTGGGGCCTTCTTCATGTGGAACCATGGTCAAGCGACTCAGGCTGATGCTCGGACGAATGCTGAAAAAATTGTGAGTCAGGTTTATACGTCATCGGCACAACGTGACTTACGTACGAGCGCATCCAATGCGACGTTGACTAAGTTGCAAAATAATATTGATAACATGAAAGACTCTAGCGAAAAAACGAGTTTGCAGAAGCAACACGATACGGCAGCTAAGATGCTGACCGTTCGGACTAGTTATCAAGATTTGCGTAATGCTAAGGGCTTGCTCAAGGCTGACGTCACAATGGATACCGTTACTAAGAATCAGCAACGGTTGACGACGACCGGTTTGACTAGTAGCAAGCCGTACTTTGCTAAGAAGTACGACAAACTGTTCAAGACGACGGGGACAACCGTTAAAAAAGTAGTGAGTTATGACACTGCCTTCCAGAAATTATATAACAAGAAGAATAAACTCAAGGCTTCGACGCCGTCAACAACGGTCGATAAAGTGCTTGCTAATCTGAAAGCTTATCGCAAAAAGTCGCAGTTAGCTGATAATGATTATCGTAAGTTGATTGCGGATCGTAAAAAGTTAGCTAAAGCGAATAAGACGACGGCTTCATCCTCAAGTTCTAGTACGTACAGTTATAGTGAACCAGAATCATCATCGAGCTCATCATCTTCGCTATATAGTGAAAGTAGCGCTGATAGTAGTTCCTCAACGACGTATAGTTATAGCAACGATACGGACACCAGTTCAACTGAGACGAGCGCTAGCACGCCTAGCTACAGCTACAGTGCAACGGATAGTAGCTCAACGACTAGTTATAGTGATACAACGTCTTCAACAACTGGGGATACCACGGCTTCTAGTGCTAGTTATGGTGATACCGCGAGCGCCAATTAATCGTTACTGCTTAATGAAGTGGATAATTAAAAAAGTCAGCACCCGAGAGTGGGCCAAGTAACCTTTTGGCACACGTTTCGACAATATTGATAGAAAAATTGTGTTTAGTTTCTTGAGAAGTAGTCTTTTCTTAAGAGATTGAACACTTTTAATTTTGTCCCAATCTTTGGTCGTTAATGATGTAAAGTTGGGTCTCCCCTTTTGGAATGCTCAGGGTAAGTTTAGCTATCAGTCATAGCTGCTACAACTTGTCAGCTGTGGCAACGAATGTATTCAACCGGGGGCCTTTGATACGTTGCTAACCACTATTATAGATGGTGGATTCTTAAGAGCACGATAATGACGCTAATGGCTAATCAATGCTAAAATGTAATTATAAAATTATTTATAATCGATATATGAGGAGTGTAAGGACATGACAATTACAATTTTTGGTAAAGGAAATATGGGACAAGCAATTGGCCATAATTTTGAAGTGGCTGGTAATGAAGTGACTTATTATGGTTCTAAGGACCAAGCAACACTATTTGGTGATATTGTGATCACGGCAGTGCCTTATCCCGCTTTGGCAGTGCTAGCCAAGCACTATGCGACCCAGCTTAAAGGGAAGATTGTGATTGACATTACGAACCCCTTGAACTTTGATACGTGGGACGAACTGGTTGTACCAGATGATAGTTCAGCTGCGCAAGAACTACAGCAGCAACTACCAGCTAGTCAAGTGCTCAAAGCCTTTAACACCAACTTTGCCGCGACACTCCAGAGTGGTCAGGTCAATGGTCAAGCCCCAACGACCGTGCTGGTGGCGGGTGATGATGATGCTGCCAAACAACAATTAATTCAGGCTTTGGCCAACAGTCCGTTACAAGTGAAGGATGCTGGTAAGTTGAAGCGTGCGCATGAGTTAGAAGCGGTGGGCTTTTTACAAATGACGTTAGCGGCAAGCGAGCAGATTGGCTGGACCGGTGGCTTGGCTGTCATTGAATAATCAGATCATTTTCATAGTCTATTAATTGGACGTTGTCGTAAGCAGTGCTTGAAAATTTTATTTCGAGTGCTGTTTTTTGTATCGGTTGATATTTGGGTACAAGCTGTAATTGCTGTAAAACATACCAAATTCCATGCTCAAGAGTCGCTACCCTAGGACTGATGGAAAAGTACGTGTTAGTCGAAATTGTTAGTACGTTCGATACGGTCTTTCAGTCAGAAGCAGCGACTAAATGATGCCACTAAAGTGTTACTGGCGACACGCATTTCAATAACAAGCCTTCTAAAAGTAATTAGTGCTAAGCGAGGGGCATTGGATATACATTGTTAATTATTATTCAGTATGAATCATGATTAACAAGTACAACGCGTATTGGATCGTTCACAGGTACTTTTCCTGTGATTGGGAGCGGGCGGCATGTTAATCATTACGGGTCAAATGAGTGGTAGTGGTATGATGAAAGCATGAATAAAGTAGAAAAGGGGTAATATATTATGCCAATGGTAGTAATGGCCCAAGCGACCAAACCAGAGCAGCGCCAACAGTTACAAGCGACTTATCCGGATTGGATTTTTAAAGATGCAGATGCTGTCACACCGGCTGATTACGGTCAAATCGAGGTCATGTATGGAAATCATCCTTTGCTAAAAACGTTATTAGCTCAGCCCAGTAATCATCTAAAATTTGTCCAAGTCATCTCGGCGGGGGTTGATTACTTACCGCTGAAGGACTTACAAGCAGCGGGGGTCATCGTTGCTAATACAAGCGGTATTCACGCGGATGCTATTAGTGAATCAGTGTTAGCGGCTATGTTAACAGTCGTTCGTGGCTACCATGCTGCCTGGTTGAACCAGCGTGGGACGCGGCAATGGCAGTTGCCGATAACCACGTCAACCTTGACTGGACAACAGTTATTGATTTATGGAACGGGCCAAATTGGTCAATCGCTAGCAGCCAAGGCTAGTGCGCTCGGTATGCACGTGGTGGGGGTCAATACTACTGGACATCCAGCTGAGCATTTTCATGAAACGGTAGCATTTACGGCTACAGCGGCCGCACTGGCAACTGCCAACTTTATTGTCAATGCCTTGCCGCTAACACCCACGACACATCATTTGTTCAGTACCGATTTATTTAAGCAGACTAAGCAGCGACCAATATTAATTAATATTGGTCGGGGGCCCGCTGTTGATACGGCAGCTTTAATGATGGCGCTAGATAATCAGCAATTGAGTATGGCTGCACTAGATGTTACTGAACCAGAACCTTTGCCAGCTGACCATCCTTTATGGCAACGTGATGATGTCTTGATTACCCCACATATTTCAGGACAAATTGCTCATTTTCGGGCGACGGTTTTCCCAATTTTTGCGGCTAACTTTGCTCAGTTTGTCAAAGATGGCACGTTAGTACGTAATCAAGTGGATCTAAATCGTGGGTACTAATTTGTGCCATTGATGACTAGAACGTTGTAGAGACAAAAAATCCGGTTGTGACTAAGTGTTTACAGACTTGGTCATAACCGGATTTTTCATGTCTTGAGTTGTCGTTAACTTCATTAGGGCTGTTTGAAATTCTCGGCAGTGCGGTCGTTAGGACCTTGGCCAACAGCCAAAATAAAGACGGTACTAATGATTAGAATACTGCCAATAATATCAAGCCAACCGAAGCTGACACCTAGCAAAGCCACTGCAATGATGGTGGCTGATAAAGGTTCGAAGGCATCTAGTAAGCTGACAACGGTGGGGCGAATATATTGTAAGCTTTGCAAGAAAAACAGGAATGCTAACAAGGTACCGAAAAGTACGACAAAGCTCAGCTTACTAATATTTAAGAGGGTCAGTGGAATATGGATCGACCAAAATGGCTGAACCATATTGAATAAGATTCCTCCTAGTAACATCGACCATGTGTTGACGGTCATCGGATCGTACTTAGTGAGCAACTTGGTTGGGAGTAACGTGTTGGTTGCAGATGAAACCCCAGATAATAATCCCCAGATTAATGCCCAGACGGAGATCACTAAGGTACTCGGATTGCCATGGGTCACCAGTAGGAATGAGCCGAGCAAGGCACAAACAATTGCCAGCCCTTCTGCTCGTGTTGGTAATTGGCGATGAGCCACTAACATCCATAATGCGATGAACACGGGACCCATAAATTGTAAAATAGTACCAGTAGCCGCATTGCTCGCTTCTACAGCCAAGAAGTAAGTGAATTGCACTGGCATCAACCCCAGCAACGTGTAAGCACCGATTTGTAATAAGTCGCGTGGTTGCCGCCAGATTGACCACAAGTCAACGTGAGTCACCAAACTGACTAGTAATAATGCAATCCCGGCTCCCAGCATGCGGATACCGGTCAGCCAAATTGAATTAATATCGGTCGTATCAAAAAGCGTCTGTGCCACGGCACCCGAGATCCCCCAAAAGGTCGCACTGATACTGGCGAGAAAGATTCCTTTAAATTCCCGACTGAATTGCATGGCCTACCGCCTCCTTCAGTAAAATCAACTTAACTTCCATTGTACATGATTTTACTAAGAAAGTGGGGATTGGTTATGCGCTTGCTTGTTGACTAGCCTGTTCGGTCGCGTCCTGAGCACTTTGTTCAGTAGTGTGTTCAGTTGCGGCGCTGGTTTGACGGGTGGTTTCAGCTAAGTGAACAAGGTGTGTTAAGAACGCGTGTGTTTTTGCCTGGTAATGGTACTTTTGACCAAGTTTGACGAGGTAGCCATTGATATAATCGACCTCGGTTGGCCGGTTATGAGACATATCTTGATACATTGAAGGGTAGTGCAATGGGTTGGCGACTTTGCTGACATAGTTAACTGAGGCAAGTTCTTCAGCGCGCGTGTTCAACATGGTGACGCCATCACGCTCGCAGACATCATAGGCCTCATCAATCAGTTGCCGACTCAGTTCATCAGCTCCTGGATAAGCGGCGAATTCGCCCATCGTAATTTCAAAGAGGGTACAGAGCGTGTTGACCACGGAATTAAAAACCACTTTTGCAAGCAGTGTTCCGCGAAAATTAGTAGTCAAGTTGGGATGAAACTGACATTTGTCTAATTCCGTGACGATTTTATGCGTCATTTCGTCAGGTTGCTCGGTGTAGTTAGCAAGGTTCATCGTACCAGCCCCGCGAGCACCAATAAAATCGACATCACCGGGGCCGTTTAAGACCGTTGCAACTAAGGCCGTTCCTGCTAACAATTTTTCGGGTTTGAAGTAATGCAATAACTTTTCAACGTGGCCCATGCCATTCATGCAGGTCAATACGTATTGGTGGCCGTTAAAAGCGTGCGCGGTACGAGTTAAAAAATCGGTTAGTTGCATCTGTTTGGTAAAAACGACCCAGACGTCGGGATCATCGTGATAATCTTCGGGAGTTGAGACTTTGACGGGAACTAAGTGTCGATTCTGGTGGTCGCGGGCCACGTAAACGCCACCTTGATGCTTAATTTGATCAATATTTGGTTGCCAAGTATCCACAAAATCAACTTGATTGCCTGCTTCTTGTAATAACACACCGTAACGTAATCCCATGGCGCCTGCGCCGAGAACTGTAAAATGCATATGTATGACCATCCTTTAAAATGATTTATTAATAAATAAAGATAAAACGCCCGGCAGACTAACTAGTCTGCCGGACGCGAGCGCGGGTTACCACCGGTATTCATCAGCAATTTACATTCCTGACCTTGAGCACATGATTAAGATGTGTCACACGATAATGGGTGTTAACCAGCCCAGGTTACTTTGATTTTACCCGGACACTCACAGTCGATATTCGTGATACCGTGGTTAGGTCTGCTTGCACCATCTCAGACTCGCTAGGGCTAACAATTGGCCACTACTGAACTGTTCAACGCTTTTTATCATCATTTATTAATTGTTTTCTAATTTAATGGTGCTACGCCAGAAAGTCAAGTTGCTAATTAAAAACGTTATTATTTAAAGTGATTAGGCGATTGTTTAAGTGTTGAGTGGGCCCCAAAGTTAAGATTGTTCAGAAATATTGAATCAGAATGCGGTGGCACAATTATTTTTGAAAGCGATTTCCATTCCGAGGTGGAATAGCGTACAATTGTAGGTGTAAATACGTAGGAGGAGTTCAACTATGCCAAAATACTTAGTCTTTATGGACATTGACGGTACGTTATTAACCGACCATCAATATGTCTCGGAGCGAACTCGAGCAACGATCGAACGGTTACAGAAACAAGATGTATTATTTTATATTGCAACGGGGCGCATGTACGAGCTTGCGAAAATTGTCCGGAATAAATTAAATTCGGATGTCCGGTTAGTCACATCTAATGGTGCGGTTTTTGATGGTACTCAGGGGCGTGAAATTACTAAGCTGGGAGGGGCTGCAGTTGAGCTTGCTTATCTGATTGCTCGTCGTGACAACTTACCGATGATGCTATTTACCCCGGATATGGCCTATTATACGGAGCAGATTCCTAGGTTTGTGGCGCGGAATGCGGCTAACTTTGATGCGGATGAAGTTTCGATCGGCTACGAGGAAGTGAAGAGTTTTACCCAGTTAGCGACGATTGAAGATCAGATTACCAATGGGGTGATTCTCAGTCGTGAAGACATGTCACGGTTAGATTCTGCCCGTGAAAAATTAACAAATAGTAAATTATTGCGATTATCATCATCTAATCCGAACAATATTGAAATGATTCCCCTCAACACTGATAAGGGGACGGCGGTCAAACAAATTCAGCGTGAGCAACATATTGATGCTGCCCATACGTTTGTCTTTGGTGATGGCTTGAATGATGTTGGCATGATGGCAGAAGCTGATCTATCAGTAGCGATGGGGAATGCCTTACCACAAGTTAAGAAGGTTGCTAACTATGTGACCGATACGAATTACAATGATGGGTTAGCCTTATTCTTAGAAAAATATTTTGCTGCGCATCCGTTAACGACTAATTAAGTAAGGTCAACTTACAGGATAGCCTGCTGTGGTTGTGATAACACATATTAAAAGCGATTCCTGAGTGTTAAGGGAATCGTTTTTGTGGTATTATTAAAATTTCGCTATGACTTAAGTGGTGATGATTGACTTTTACGTCAAATTTGGCACACTTAGTATTGAAGTGTTTTTAGGAAGTGATAACTGTTGAAAATTGAAATTTTACCGACGACCACCGCGGAGATTCCGCTAGCCATTTTGTCGATGACCAACCTTGATAACCGTGAGCTGAACCCGGCAATTGAAAAACAATTAACGACTCAGCAGATTCCCGTGGCCCAGCCGCAAAGTGCATTGGCTGACTTGATTCAGCTGATTCATGCGCGTCATCCCGTGAATATTAACGCGTGGGACATGAATGCACTAGGGACCGATCAAGTGCAGTTACAAGTAACGGTAATGGGTACTAGTTTGTTAGCTAGTCCGGCGATGCCACTAGCCCCTAATTTGGATAGTAAAAGCAGTCGGATCTTAATTGTAATTGGCGACAAAGCTGCTAATGAAGCAACGGTGCATGCGACGGGGCAGGAACTCCAACGAAAGATCAAAGCTTTCTTTGGTATTCAAGCGCGACTTCAATTTCCAAGCTGTACGACGCAAGCTGTCAGTTTGGAAACAACTAGGCCCGTTTCTTAGGCGTGATGTTAATGTCGATCAACTTAAATTGACGATCCTGGTAATCGACGCGACTAACACTAGTGTTTTTGAGGAGACGCGTGGGGAGTTCACGAGGACTGATCTGATATAGAAATGCGCTGAGCACCAGACCATGGGAAACAATCAGAATATTTTTGTCGTGATCATTGTTTTGTGATTCGTATAAACAGATTCGGCGGAGAGTACGGCTGATTCGGTCAGTGACACCGACTAAGGTTTCAGCAGCGCGCGTCTGATCGAGTGAATTAAACACCCAGAGTAGGGTTGCAAAGCGTTCTCGACTTAACATCAGTTTAACAAACGTTCCAATGCCCAGTTGTTTTCGAACTTGATTAACGATCCACATGTTTTTAGTGCCTTCAAGACCACCAAAGTTAAATTCACGTAAGCCGACGTCGATCGTCGGCTTTTTTATTTCAGGATGGTGTGCGGTGATAATGCGACTCGTTTGTTGAGCGCGGCCCAGATCACTGACGTAAGCAGCATCAAAATGAACATCAGCTAGCATCCGCGCTAACCGCTCGGCAGAACGAACGCCGTTATGGGTAAGTTCTGAGTCATAAATGCCTTGTAGCCGGCCCGCAGCATTAAGTTTAGTTTGTCCGTGGCGAACTAAGTATAAATGAATCGTTGTCATCACTAACCCTCCCATCAAATTAATTAACATAGTCCAATTGTAAGGCGTTACCTGCCATTCAACAAGCCTTTAATTGTTAATTGCCACTTTATTTTGCAGGATGGTAGTTGATGGCATTAAAAAACGCACCCAAGGATATGGGTACGTTAAGTAGCTACTGATTATTCCAATCTTCGTTCAAAACTTGTTTGTTTTCTTGCTTGAGAATTTTCAGCATTTTACGGCGCGCAGTGAAGAATGGAATTCCAATGTGGGCAAGGTTGCTTCGAAAACGCCAACGATAATGGTAAGTCCGGTCCGGTACGTATTCGGAGGACTGTACGTAGTTGGCATAACGAAAAGCAAACAATTGATCTTCGAGGAAATCAATATCTTCATTGAATTTTAGGTGGTGGGTGGTAATAATACTGCGAACAAAGGCCTTATTCCATGAGAAACCACCTACTGTGCCGAAGTTAATGTTAGCAATCAAGTCTTTTTGACTGTATGTTTTGGCGGGACTAGGGACGGCTAAGTAGCCGTAGTGTCCACACACAACAAGTTGCGTATTCGGCGCTGCTTGATAGGCAGCTAAGAAGGTCGCCAAAAAGTCTGGCTCAACCCAATCATCGCCATCAACAAAGCAAAGGTACTTGCCTTTGGCAGCAGCAATACCGGAGTTACGAGCTGCGGAGACGCCTCGATTATGGGCGTGAGTGATCACGTGGAATCGGTCGTCGCCTTTGATTAACGCGGCAATCTGTTCACCAGTGTCGTCAGTCGAACAATCGTCAACCACAAAGACTTCGAAGTCCGTTAAGGTTTGGCGTTGTAGACTAGTCAAGCAGCTATCTATAAATTTATGCTGGTTGTAAGCTGGTACAACCACTGAAAAAAGGGGTGCTGACACGCTAATTCCTCCATCGTAAATTTGGATACTGTTACTAGTATACCCATAAATTGTGATGAATTTATAGTGAATCGTCCTTTTTTAGCCATAAATTAATTATTTGCCAGGTTGGTGGTGTGAAAATATAGCGCTAGATCAGGATAAACGAAGACGGTATGTGAGAAATCAAGGAGACCGTTATTTTTATAATAATTGCAGGAATCTAGTGCCAGATAGGTACCACCATGTTCGAGTCCCATTAGGTCAGCTTCTTCTTGGTTTAAATTAGTCAGTGAGAGGTAGTCATCACTGTTGGCAATTCCGATTCCGTAAGCCTCATTAATGAAATCCCAAATTGATGAATTAACTGCTTCGGTCGACAAGTAAGGAATCACTGAACGTAAATAGTACGCTTCTTCTAGACAATAGAGTTGTTCATGCCAGTAGCGTAGTCGGATAATGCGGTAAAGTTCTTCGTCGACAGGGATTCCGAGCTTGCGACTCAACGCACTATCCCCCTGAATCGTATCAAAGGTAAGAATCTTTGATTTCAAGTTACGGGGATGGAGGTTGCTATTAAATAGCGAGCGGGCCGACAAGTTAACGACCGTTTTGTGTTGTAGTTGAATATTAGTAATATAATAGCCACTACCTTGGACGCGGCGCAACAAGCCTTGCTGGTAGACTAAGTCAATTGCTTTGCGAATTGTGTTACGACTTGCCTGATAGCGTGCCATTAATTGGGCTTCGGTCGGAAGTTTAACGGTAAAAATGCCATCTTGAATGGCAGTCACAAGTTTAGCTGCGATATCACGATACATAAAGTTCACTTCTTTCAAATTTTAAGTCGTCAATATAGAATTTATGGGTACAAATTAAATAAATTGCGAATATCTGATTAATAAGGCTTGTCAAATTTGTACCCATGACTTATAATTCTAATTGTAATGAAAGCGGTTTATTAAAGCAACCGCTGTAACATATAAATTTAAAACGATCTAGGAGCGTGTTTATTATGGCTGAAAGAACAATTATGTTGGTATGTGCTGCTGGGATGTCAACGTCATTATTAGTATCAAAGATGCAAAAGGCTGCAGAAGCAGATGGTATCGATGCAGATATTTTTGCAACCGCTGCCAGTGACGCCGATGCTAAGTTAGCTGAAAAGAATCCTGACATTTTAATGCTTGGACCACAAGTTCGTTACATGTTAAGTGATTTCCAAAAGCGCGTTGATATTCCGGTTGAAGTAATCAACATGCAAGACTACGGTATGATGAATGGCGAAAAAGTTTTAAAAGAAGCCGAAGCATCAATTGCAAAAGCAAACTAATGATTTAATTGTAAGTGCTGCCAATCCACGGTAGACCTATCGAGGATGGTGGCATTTTGATTGTGACGCACACGAATAAATGCTAAAAGGATGAGGGTTAATGGCAGAAGAACAAACAAAAGAAGTTGAAGCAAGTCTCGAAACCATCATGGGTTTGATCGTTAATGGTGGCAACGCAAAGAGTTCCGCTTTCGAAGCAATTAAAGCTGCTAAGGAAGGCGACTTTGAAACCGCAGATGCCAAGTTGAAGGAAGCCGATAATTTCTTGACGGAAGCACACAATTCACAAACTTCAATGTTAACGGCGGAAGCACAAGGGGAACATACCCACGTGTCATTACTGTTAGTACATTCACAAGATCATATCATGAATGCCATCACCTTCCGCGATTTAGCTGGTGAAGTCGTCGACGTTTATCGGCGGTTAGCTGCCGATGAGGCGAAGTAGTTAATTAATTTGAGCCTAGGCAAATACCTGCTGGTGTTGGTCTGGGCTTGTTTTTTCATTCATGCCGTAGTCAATCGTAATGGCAGATACCTCGATAATGATTACGTGGCGGTTACACGTTAATCGTTAGTTAAGGTAACAAAGACTGTAACTCAGGGATAGCCTGAGCAGCATTAATGGAGGGAATTAGTTCATGACAAAAGGATACAAAATGCCTAAAGGATTTCTGTGGGGCGGCGCGGTTGCGGCGCATCAATTAGAAGGTGGCTGGGATGTCGATGGCAAAGGTGTTAGCATTGCCGACGTGATGACAGCTGGTCGCAACGGGGTTCCCCGTAAGGTAACTGACGGCGTCAAGGAAGGCGAAGTTTATCCGAACCATTGGGGTAATGATTTTTATCATCGTTATCCAGAAGATGACAAGTTATTCGCTGAAATGGGCTTTAAATGTTTTCGAACATCAATCGCTTGGACGCGGATATTCCCAAATGGTGATGAGACGACGCCTAACGAAGCGGGATTGAAATTTTATGATGACTTGTTTGATGACTTGTTGTCACATGGCATTCAGCCAGTAGTGACGTTGTCGCACTTTGAAATTCCGTACCACCTTGTCAAAGCGTACGGTGGCTTTAGCAATCGTAAGATGATCGACTTCTTTGTGCGGTTTGCAACCGTGGTCTTTGATCGTTACAAGGACAAAGTTAAGTACTGGATGACTTTTAATGAGATTAATAATCAGACCGCGTGGAGTGATCCCCACCCATTACTTCAAAATTCAGGGCTGCAATTAGGCGCGGACGACAACTGGGAACAAGCGATGTACCAGGCTGCCCACTATGAATTAGTAGCGAGCGCGTTAGCTGTCCAGGCAGGTCACGCTATCAATCCAGATTTCCAAATCGGCTGCATGGTGGCAATGTGCCCAATCTATCCATTGACGGCTAAACCAGCGGATGTGATGATGGCGGAACGGGCCATGCAAAAACGGTACTGGTTTGGCGACGTGCACTGCCTCGGCGAGTATCCAAAGTGGTTGCCAAAATACTTTGAACGTAAAGGTTTTGACATGGACATCACCGCAGCCGACCTAGCGACATTGAAAGCTGGTACGGTCGACTACGTTGGGTTTAGTTATTATATGTCATTTGTCACTAAGGGTCGCGACGGTGATCAAGAATATGACTTTAAGGAACCGGATGACTTTGTCGAAAATCCTTACGTTGAAAAGTCCGACTGGGGTTGGCAGATCGACCCGACTGGTTTACGGTACGCCATGAATTGGATGCAGGATCGGTGGCACTTACCACAATTCATCGTGGAAAATGGGTTCGGCGCATATGACAAGAAGGAAGCTGATGGTAGTGTGCACGATGATTACCGTATTAGCTATTTCCGTGATCATATCCTGGCAATGGAAGAAGCCGTTGCATTAGATGGGGTCGACCTGATTGGCTACACGCCATGGGGATGTATTGACTTGGTTTCTGCAAGTACTGGTGAAATGGCAAAACGTTATGGGTTCATTTACGTTGATGCCGATGATAACGGTCATGGCAGTTTCGACCGTTCTAAGAAAGACTCCTTTGACTGGTTCCAACAAGTTATTGCGAGCGATGGTGAAGATTTATAGTGAAAGGATGATTGAGCATGGCAACAACGAGTGGTTTACGATCTGATTTCTTATGGGGTGGGGCGGTCGCTGCCCATCAACTAGAAGGTGGCTGGCAAGCTGGTGGCAAAGGCGTTAGTGTGGCTGATGTCATGACTGCTGGTGCTAATGGTGTTCCCCGTGAAATCACGGATGGTGTGATTGCGGGTAAGAACTACCCGAACCATGAAGGTATCGACTTCTACGGTCATTACAAGGAAGATATCAAGTTATTTGCTGAAATGGGCTTCAAGTGTTTTCGGACATCGATTGCTTGGACGCGAATTTTCCCAAATGGTGATGAAGAAGAACCGAACGAAGCGGGGTTGAAGTTCTATGATGACATGTTCGATACGTGTCTACAATATGGTATCGAACCAGTGATTACGTTGGCCCACTTTGAAATGCCATACCACTTAGTTAAGGAATACGGTGGTTGGCGTTCACGGAAAGTTATTGACTTCTTCGTCCACTACGCTGAAACGGTCTTTAAGCGTTATAAGAATAAGGTTAAGTACTGGATGACTTTCAACGAAATTAATAATCAGACAACTTATACGAATCAATTCTTAATGGCTACGGATTCCGGTTTAGTATTGAAACCCGACGATCCGGATGCTGAAGCTTTGATGTATCAAGCCGCCCACTATGAAGTGGTTGCTAGTGCGTTAGCCGTTAAGATCGGCCATGCCATTAATCCAGACTTTCAGATTGGTAATATGATCAATATGACACCAATCTATCCAGCAACAGCTAAGCCACAAGATATCATGCAAGCTGAAAAAGCAATGCAACGCCGCTATTGGTTTGCGGATGTGCAATCATGGGGTTACTATCCAAATAACATGGAAGCTTACTTCAAACAGACTGGTTTCCGCCCAGATATCACGGCGGAAGATCGGCAAGTTTTGAAGGAAGGCACTGTTGATTATATTGGCTTTAGTTACTACAATTCAAATACAGTCGCTGCTCAAGATGACAACCCAAGTTATCACTTTGTTGGCACCGAGGCGGTAGACAATCCATATTTGAAGACGAGTGAATGGGATTGGCCAATTGATCCAGAAGGCTTGCGGTATTCTTTGAACTGGTTACAAGACCGTTATCACAAGCCAATGATGATTGTTGAAAATGGCTTGGGTGCCCGGGATAAGGTTGAAGCTGATGGCAGTATCCATGATCCATATCGCATCGACTATTTGCGGGCTCATATCAGTGAAATGATCAAGGCGGTTGCCGAAGATGGGGTTGACCTAATTGGCTATACGCCATGGGGCTGCATTGACTTAGTTTCTGCCGGCACCGGTCAGATGTCGAAACGTTACGGCTTTATTTATGTCGATAAGGACGATGAAGGTAACGGAACACTAGATCGTTCCAAGAAGGATTCGTTCTATTGGTATCAAAAGGTGATTCGGACGAACGGGGCTGATTTGAAGTAGACCGACTAGTCTGACTGTTAGCTTGCTGGATGATAAGGCAGTGCGGACGGGGATTGTTGGTCAACCAACATCTTAGTAGTTGCAGACGGCGTTCAAAGTTTAATTACTTTGAACGCCGTTTTTCTATAGCCTGAAACGTTAACTTGTTCGATTGGTCAACCAACAATTATTAGCAATTAGGGCCCCAGGATTGTTTCTTAGGCGCAAGTGTGGTTAAATAATGGACAAAAGCAATGTCATATTATCTAACATGAGTTGTGATTAAAACTTGATTTAGATTGTTGCTTGTCAGCACGTGTGCGGCTCATGCCAACTTTTGAGGCTGGGTGCTAATTACTGGAACAGAGCAGATATCGATTTGAATTGACGTAGCAGCCTACTGCGCAATCTTAAATACGAGATTTAGCTTGGAAAATGTTCGCATGGCTGATGAATGCTTACTTAACTTGGTGCAAGTAGGCGTTAGATATTGTGCTACCAGAACTTCAATTAAATGAAAAGGACCTGAAAGTATGGATACAACGGTAATGATTGAAAAGCACCCGCAGATTAGAGCTTTGATGGCCAAACGACCGATTGTTTGGCAGAATCCAGATTATGGTCAACAGACCGACTTGCCGTTGACGCGCGCTGATATTTTTGACGCGGTTGCGCGCTGGGAACGTTTTGCCCCATTTTTGGCGATTGCCTTTCCAGAGACAGCGGCGATGAACGGGATTATTGAGTCACCATTGTTGCCACTTAAGCAGATGAAACCGGCATGGGAGATGATTAACCACCAGTCATTGGCGGGACAACTTTATTTAAAGGCTGACAGTCAATTACCAATTTCAGGTTCAATCAAGTCACGTGGTGGTATTTATGAAGTGCTTAAGTTCGCGGAGCAGGTGGCCATGGCCCATACGGATCTGACGTATATGGATGATTACAGTGTCCTAGCGACAACCGAGTATCATGAGTTATTCGCTCAGTATGGCGTGATTGTGGCCTCAACGGGGAATTTAGCGCTCAGTGTTGGAATGATGGCAGCAAAATTTGGATTTAAGACGACGGTTTACATGTCCCATGATGCGCGTCAGTGGAAGAAGGATAAACTGCGGGCGAATGGTGTGATCGTTGAGGAGTTGAATACTGATTTCTCAAGTGTGATTCCAGTGGCCCGGGCCGCAGCAGCTAAAGATGATCATACCCACTTTGTTGATGATGAGGGCTCACGTGACTTGTTTTTAGGTTACGCCGTTGCCGGGGTGCGATTACAACATCAATTAAAAGTACAGGGCATTAAAATGGATGCACAACACCTGGTTGTCGTCTATTTGCCAGCTGGTGTTGGTGGCAGCCCTAGTGGTGTGGCTTTTGGTCTCAAGATGATTATGGGCGCTAATATCTACCCAGTCTTTTGCGAGCCGACCCACGTGCCGTCGGTGACCCTTGGAATGATGACCAAACTGAATGAAAAGATTGCCGTTCAAGATATTGGTTTAGACGGCTTAACTGCTGCTGACGGGCTAGCCGTTAGTCGGCCATCAAGACTGGCTGGTAAGGTGATGCGGACGCTATTACTCGGAACAGCAACATTTGAAGATGATGATTTATATCGTTATTTGACTAAATTAGTCGATACCGAAGATGTGATGGTCGAACCATCAGCCGCAGCGGGCTTTACGGCGCTTGCTCCCATCATGGCTCAATTTCCGGCGCTCGCTGGCAAAGATGTCACTCACATTGTCTGGGCAACTGGGGGTAATATGATGCCGGCATCTGAGCGGCAATTGGATTATGACTTGGGACGAAAGCTATTAACAATGGTTTGAAAACATAATTGAATTCAGAAAAACATGAGATATAATGGCAATATTGATACTTGAAAAAGAGAAATTAGCAAACCGGTGGCTCAGAATTATGATTCTGGGCCACCGGTTTTAGTTGTTATAAATAGTAATGCAATGAAATATTTTTAAACGAGAAAAACCATTCTTGATTAGAAGGATAGTATTGTTGAAATATGATTAGCAGATAGTAATTGGCAGAGGTCAAAAAGAGGCTATACCAAAAGTGAAATAGCTTTAAATATAAATAAACTGATTGGAAAAATTGACAAACTTAGCGTTATGTCATATGAATACTTGTTACAGAGCTGAAACGGTGCTTTTGCTAATTTAGCAAGTAAAAAAATGATAACGGTGTCGTCTAGTTAATCCGTCTTGAAAGCAAAATATGCTAGTTCTCAAGGTCAAAGGCTGCTACGGGAAACGATGCTAAAAACATTTAGATTTTGGGATAAAACTAATTGTGCACAGTTTCTTAAGATCTGCCCAAGAAACTGAACACAATTTTTTTGTCAATATTGTCGAAATATGCGCCAAAAGGTTGTTCGCAAGTAGACCGACTTTTGTCCCAATCTCGTTATGAATCGTGTTCGGAATTAGTTTCAAAATTCTGTTGAACAGTAGCGATTAGTCGTAAAAAGTTTGCGCGGTCAGCCGCGTTTAAATTTTTAAAAGCCAGTTGTTCAACATTTTCCCAAATGGCTTGGGCCTGTTGTGCCAATTGTCGCCCGCTATCGGTCAAAAAGACTAATGTGATTCTGCGATCTATTTCGGACTTTTGAGTGCTGACAATGCCCTTTTTCTGCATTCGTGAGACTGATTTAGCTACTGCGGAGTGGTTGACGCAAAGTTGTTTGACAAGTGCGTTTTGTGACTGTCCATCTTGTTCTAATAACGATAATAAAATTAAATCCTGACCTGCGTGTAGGCCGATACCGGCAATCTTACTAGTTGTGACGTGCCGATGTGCTGAGACCAAGTTAATAATGGCCTTACCAATTGGGTATTCTTCCAGTGCCATGTGGTACACCTCCTAAAAAATAAAAACAAATATGTTGCCAGGAACATAAAAACATGTTATTGTATTTTCTGTTGCCAGGAACATAATAAGCGTAGCAAGTTTATGTGTATCTGTCAAAAAATTTAGCGGAACTTAAATTCACTAAACGACCATAGTAGCAAGCACAATTGTCCGTCAGCTGATGGTTAACATAGATTTGAGAGGTGAGCAGTTTGGACTTAACAAAGAGTATTGATGCTAACGGCAAACCATACAATAAAACTATTCTAGTGTTGGCGATTATTATCGGTGGCTTTATGACGATACTAACAGAGACACTATTAAATAATGGGTTGGCCAATATTGCACAGGGATTTAATATTTCATTAGCAACTGCACAATGGATTTCAACTGCTAATTTATTGACGATCGGGGTCATGATTCCAATTTCGGCTGTATTTTTATACAAGTTTGATTCAAAAAGATTGTATCTTACAGCTCTTGGAATTTTCTTGGTTGGTACGATCGTTGCTTATGTAGCACCATCGTTTGGCATGTTGTTAGCGGGACGTATTATTCAAGCCGTCGGAGTGGGAATCATCATGCCATTCATGCGCAATATTATGGTATTGATCTACCCAGCGGAAAAACGTGGCATGGCGATGGGGATAACGGGAATTGTCATTGCATTAGCACCAGCGATTGGACCGACACTATCTGGCTGGATTTTAGCTCACTATACTTGGCGTGCCTTGTTCGGTATTTTGATACCAGTCACTATCGCCGTCATTGCCCTAGTCATGCTTGGTATGCGTAAATTAATTCCAACGACTAATCCTAAGTTAGATATGCGTTCAATTTTGTATTCTGGATTTGGGTTTACTGGTATCTTATACGGATTTTCAACTATTGGTAGTAACTGGTTACTTAGTTTAGTCGTTATTATCATCGGGAGCATCCTAATAGGTTTATTAATTCATCGTCAGACGGGATTGAAAGAACCGATGCTGAACGTAACGGTCTTTAAGTATCAGGCCTTCAATCTAAGTGTTGTTTTGAGTAGCTTAGGTCAGTTATCCCTGTTAGGGATGCAAGTATTAGTTCCAGTGTACTTGCAGAGTGCTTTTCATATATCAGCGCTAGTCACGGGGGTACTCATGTTACCAGGTGCCATTATGATGGGAGTTGTCAATCCACTATCAGGAATGCTATTCGATCGATACGGTATTCGTAAGTTAGCAATCAGTGGTTTCTTGATTGCGGCAATCGCCACAATGCCGTTTGTCTTCTTCACGGCAACTGTTTCGTTGGTGTGGATTGGCCTCGCATATGCGATTTGGATGATGGGGCTCTCATTAATGTTAATGCAACTAGCAACTGCTGGGTTAAATGTGCTACCTGTTAAACTGATTGCACATGGTAATGCTATTAATACGATGGCCGGACAAATTGCAGGGGCGATTGCGACTGCCTTATTGGTTTCGATCAGTGGCATGATTAATCTCACAGCTCATACAACATTATTAGGATATCAGGTTGCGTTTGGCATACTTACAGGATTATTAGTAATTGGCTTTGTAGCCTCTTTCAAATTTAAATCGTCCATAGAATAAAATTAATTGATTATATAGAAGAAATGGAGATAAATAACATGCAAAAGATTTTAATGGTAGTTGGTTCATTACGGAAAGATTCATTCAATAAAACGGTGGCAGAACAAATCAGCACACAACTAGTTGCGCAGGGAGCTGAGGTGACATTTGCCAATATTGCAGATTTACCGTTGATTAATCAAGACATTGAATTTCCCGCTCCCAGCTCAGTGATGACGTTTAGAGAGCAAGTCCAAGCTGCTGATGGGTTGTGGATCGTCACACCGGAATATAATGAAATGATTCCCGGTGGACTCAAAAATGCACTAGACTGGTTGTCGCGCCCAACTGAGGCTGGTGTGTTTGGTGCACCAGATTTTATTATGAATAAGCCAGTCATGTTGACTGGTGCAGGTGGTAAAAAAGCGGCCAAAGTTGGTCTTGCTCACTTAAAAACGTTATTGACCTTCATGGGGTTAAAGCCGAATGATAATTTGGTCGGTTTACAGATTCCAACGAGTGCCTTCATGACGGGGAAATTTGACTTGGATTCGGAACAACGAGCGGTTATTACTCAGCAAGTAACTGAATATCTGGCTTAAAATAGTCAATGATAGGATCAGCATGGCAAAATCATTTTTGATTTGAAAATGCTGATCTTATTTTTTGCAGTGAATCGTGTGATTGATGGTTGGTAAGATTCTCGTTTGAGAGTTAGACCTAGGAAGATTCAACAATGAAATGAGTATCGACTCATTTCATTGTTGACAAACCGAGATGCACTGATTATACTAAAATCATTAAATGAGTGAGTGAACACTCACTTTTTGGAAAGTGGGTTATGAATATGGCAATAGATTATGTCATCGCCAAGCAAGTCAGTAAGCACTTCGGTCATCACCAAGTGTTGAATCAAATTGATTTGACATTGCCGACTGGGACGATTTATGGACTGATTGGGCCATCCGGGGCTGGGAAGACCACCTTGATCAAGAGTATTTTAGGGATGGAAGCGGTCGATAGTGGCACAGTTAAAGTGATGGATACGGTGATGCCCAATCGGGCGGTAATGGCGCAAGTGGGATATATGGCCCAAAGTGACGCTTTATATGAAACGCTAACGGCTCGTGAAAATTTAACTTTTTTTGGGCAGTTGATGAGTGTCCCCAAAATTAAATTAGCACAAATGATTGATTATGCGGCCGGATTAGTTGATTTGACGTCCCAATTAGACCAGCGCGTCAGTGGTTATTCTGGTGGGATGAAACGACGGTTATCATTAGCGATTGCGCTGGTTCAGGATCCTCAATTATTAATTCTAGATGAACCGACCGTTGGGATTGATCCAGAATTACGGCAACAGATTTGGACCGAGTTGAATAAGCTCAAGTCCACTGGCAAGTCGATGCTCGTGACGACCCATGTCATGGACGAAGCGGAACGGTGTGATTATCTCATGTTGATTCGGCATGGCATTGCGCTCGCTGAGGGGACACCCGTGGCGCTGAAGCAACAGTATGCGGTAGATACGATCGAACAGGTCTTTTTGAAAGCGGGGCGGATGCAAGATGCGAACGATGGCAATCGTTAGACGAGTTTTTAAACAGATGTTGCGTGATAAGCGGACCTTGGCACTGATGTTTTTGGCGCCACTCTTAATCATGTCATTGATGTATTTTTTGTTTCAAAATAATACGACTCAAGTTGCGACTTTGGGTGTTCACAATGTTGATCACCAGGTGGTCAAAGCAATTAATACGAAGCATGTCGATATTAATCATTACAATAGTAGCCAGGCAAAGACCATGATTAAGCAACATGATTTGGATGGTTATCTCACGCAAAAGGATGGCAAGCTAACAATAACGTATTCTAATAGTAATCCGACCAATACTTCATTGATTAAAGCTGCATTACAAAGTGGGTTGGTCAAATTAAAGGTTCAGACGTTAGTCACGGCTACTAAAGCACAAAAAAAGGTATTGCAAAAGCAACAGGTGGCACTACAAAAGTTGACCGCGACGCAAAAACAGGCAACGGTTAGCAAGCTAAATACGGCCTTGGCCCAAGCACAGGCAAGTGGGAATACTGCTGCTGTGGCTAAAATTCAAAAGCAATTGAAGCAGGCTACAGCGAGTGCTGCGGCGCCAACAAATAGTCGAGCACAAACGACGACCTATACCACTAGCAGTCATTATATCTATGGTAGTAGTGATTCAACGTTTTTTGAAAACTTTTTGCCAATCTTTCTAGGTTTCTTTGTCTTCTTCTTTGTGTTCTTGATTTCTGGTGTTTCACTTTTGAATGAACGCATTACTGGAACCCTAAGCCGGCTACTTGCAACCCCAATTCGACGGAGTGAAATTATTATGGGCTATCTAATTGGTTATGGTGGCTTTGCAATCATTCAGACTGTCCTGACCGTTGTTTTTGCGATTGCGGTATTCAAGATTCACTTAGTCGGCAGTATTTGGCTGGTCTTTTTGACCAATTTACTATTAGCGTTAGTGGCTTTGACCTTGGGAATCTTTATTTCCACTTTTGCTAATTCGGAATTTCAAATGATTCAATTCATTCCACTGATCGTTGTCCCGCAAATCTTCTTTGCTGGTTTGATTCCAGTCGATGGTATGGCGAGTTGGCTGCAAGCCATTGCCCATATCATGCCGTTATACTACGGTGCCAATGCATTGACCGGCGTCGTCACTAAGGGTGCTAGTCTTGGCGATATTGGGGTTGATTTGTTAATATTAGTAGGGTTTATGGTCGTACTAACAATGTTGAACATTGTTGGGATGAAACGTTATCGGAAGGTGTGAGGACATGGAACGACCACGGATACGGGATTACTTTCAACAGGATCTAAGTCAAGATAAAGCGATTACGCCTAAGCAACGGTCGATCCTCCAGGCAAGTCTTGATTTGTTTGCTGAAAAGGGTTTTGATCAGACCAGTACTAGTGACATTGCGCAACGGGCTGGTGTTGCAGAAGGGACGGTTTATCGGCGGTATAAGACTAAAGCGGCGCTACGTGATGCGATTTTAGCCCCCATTGCCGCGCACATCGTCCCAATCTTAGCCAATGATTTTTCAGAAGATGAATTACGCCGGCGCTATCCAAGCTTGTCAGCGTTTATCACCGCAGTTGTAACGGACAGGGTTGCTTTTGCCCAGGCCAACATTAAGGAATTAAAGGTCGTTTTTGAAATGGCGGCTTTTGATGCGACACGGCGCGAACAGATTCTGAGTCAGATTGCGCCCCAGATGGTTAAGCAGATGGGTAGCGTCTTAAATCAATTAAAAGCAGATCATCTGATTGTTGATTGGCCGAATGATTTGATAATCCAAAGTTTGTTATCGCAGTTATTTGGCTACTTAGCGCGGTTAATGCTTGAACTGCCAGGGACAGAACTTGAACGTGAACAAGCCTATTTGATCACGGTGATGACTAAAATATTGACCCCTGGCAAACATGATCAAATTGCTGATCAGTAAGCCCCAATGATGGGTGTCGCCCAGACCAACTAAAGCCACCTCTGTATTTAGCAGTCATTTGATGACTAATCAGAAGTGGCTTTAGTTTGTTCAAAGCAGATTTGCTTGGCTAGTTCGCGAGAATCGTCATTTCGTTCAATAGCTTAGTTTGTAACTGGCTAAGGGTGGTCGTCATGTAGACCGGGTAGATGTCCGGATTGACGAGCCGTTGGGTGGTGCGAGGCAGTTCTGCGAGCTTGGCTTGGGTTGCTGCTTGAATCGCTGATATTGGAATCATGGTAGTTGTAGATAAGTCTACCGGTACAAGTAAGGGCCGAGCGTCAAAATTGGTGAGTCGTTGCTGCCGGTCAACACTGAGTGGATTACTATTAACAACGGTTAAGCTGGATTGACCAGTAATGGTTTCGGTAGCTAGTGCAATCAAGTCAGCAAAGGCCCGTTGGGTTCCTGGTTCGTAAAGCCGATAGACTTGTTTGTCACCAGGAATCGTTAACTTTTCACGGCTGGCACTCACTTTTATTTTGGGCGTGTGCTGACCATCAATTTCGGTTGCGGCCAGTTTGTAGACACCACTTAAAACGGGGGCTGAAGCACTTGTGATGAGTTTCTCACCGATACCAAAATTATCGATAGGTGCACCTTCTTGAAGTAACGAAGTGATGATATGTTCATCTAATGCGTTAGAAATGGTGATTTTGGCATTTGGAAAACCTGCTGCATCCAGTCGTGATCGGGCGGCTTGTGATAAGGTCGTGACGTCTCCTGAATCGATTCTAATACCGACGGGTTCATGCCCAGCTGCGCGTAGTTCTTTGAAGACAGTTATTGCGTTTGGAATTCCCGAGTTAAGTACATCATAAGTATCGACTAGCAGTGCACTATTGTCCGGATATTGTTCGGCCCACTTGCGAAAGGCGGTTAATTCATCTGGAAAAGCCTCAACCCAACTGTGTGCCATCGTACCGGCAACGGGAATACCGAACTGTTTAGCAGCTAGGACGTTGGAGGTACTATTAGCACCTCCAATGATTGCTGCCCGGGTCCCGTAAATTGCACTGTCAGGTCCCTGCGCACGCCGAGCACCGAACTCCATGATGGGGCGACCCGCTGCGGCGTAGCTTAGTCGCCGAGCTTTAGTGGCAATGAGTGATTGATGATTGACGATATTTAAGACGAGGGTTTCAAGTAACTGGGCTTGCTCAAGCGGACCAGTGATTGTCAGCAAAGGTTCGCGAGGAAAGACGGGGGTGCCTTCGGGAAGTGCCTTGATTTGGCAAGTTAACTTAAAATGCGCCAAAGTAGTTAAGAAACGTTCATCCCATAAGTTGAGCTGGCGGAAGTAGTCGAGATCGTTGCTAGTAAAGTGGAAGTCCTGCAAGGCCTCAACAACTTGCTGTAAACCAGCGGCAATGACAAAGCTACCATTGTCAGGAACGCGACGATAGAAGAGATCGAAAGTGGCGTTGGTTCGTGGTAGGTCGTGGTGAAAACCATTGGCCATTGAAAATTCATATAAGTCGGTTAATAAAGATAAATTGCGCATTGCTAATCAATCCTAATTTATTAAGATTTAGGTGTCTTGACACCTATGATAAATGAACATAGTTTATCATAGTTTGACAGGTGATGAAAGCAATTCTAGTGATTTTCTGGTAAAATTAGCCTATTGAAATAGTGAGAAGGGTGAGTCATGACAGGATTAGAACGGCGAGAACAAATTCGATCAAAATTATCACAAACGCAGGTCCCAATAAGTGCGACGACGTTAGCAAAGCAATTTAATGTTAGTCGCCAGACAATCGTTGGCGATATTTCGTTATTGAGGGCTCATGGAACAGCAATTGTTGCTACTTTACAAGGATATGAATTGGAGAAAGCCAACCAGCCCACGGTTGTCTTAGTCTGCCGACATTTTCCTAATGAGGCGACTAAGGAGATGGACTTGATCATTCGTGCGGGTGGTGTGATTAAGGATGTTGAGGTTGAACATCCATTGTACGGACGGCTCCGGGGTGAATTAGAGATTCGCTCAGTCGGTGATATTAATCTGTTTATGGGCCGGCTTAAGAAGTTACAGGGGCATTTGTTGTCGGAATTAACGGATGGTGTCCATAGCCATACGGTGGCTTATCAGACGCCAGAACAATTAACAGCAATCAAAGCAGCCTTACGGGGTGCCGGTTATTTGTATGAAAATTAATGTCAAGACATGGTTAATATGATATTGATAATCAATTAATAGTCGTTAGTTTTATTTACGATATAATGCTGGCGGTCAATAGCGATGATACCAGCAAAAAAGATGTCTGGTGATCCAGTTGGATTGCGAGGCATCTTTTTTTAATAGGCTGTGGATTGGACGTTAATTTAAGTCACCGTTTAGAAATTGTGCTTCGCCGTCGCCAAAGCTCCAATCTTCGTAGCGATTGGTCGTGATGTTGATCATAACATCGGTCGGTGCGATGCCTAATTGATCATGTAAATTTTTGACGAGTAATTTGTAAAAGGTTTGTTTATCTTCGACCTTACGAGGACTTGAAGTTAAGCTGAACATTAAGAAAGCGGTGGTGCGCTTGAAACCTAAACCGACGTCTTCAATAATCATTTCTTCAGGGTCGTGTTGTGTAACGATTTGATAGCGATCACGGGGCCGTAAGTGTAAAGCTGTACTAGCTGTTTGGTATGCAATATCTAGAATTTTTTGGATCTCAGCTTGCGAGCGTCCCCGTACCATATCAATGCGCATTAAGGGCATGTTTATTTCTCCTTTCATCATAGGTTATAAGTAATTATACTGCTATCGGGATGCTTCGAATTATATCAGGTTGCGATAGTTGCTATCATGATTATTGATTGACAGTCAGAATAAGCATCTGAAGTAACTTTGATCATGATTGATTCGACTGTTCACTGCGAATGGCCCGATGCAAGGGTTGCCATAACAATGCCGTGTATCCAAGTAACAGAATACCATTGATGATTAGGATTAGACCGCCGCGAGTGGTACTTTGAAAGATCAAGGTGAACAGGAGGGTTCCAATTGGCATGATTGAACTATTGACGGTTGTTAGCGTCGCAACGACACGGCCTAATAATTTGGTTGGCACGGTTTGTTGTAAGTAGACCTGAAAGGTAATATTGAGAATAACAAGTGCGAAAGCCAGTATCCCCATAATAAGACTCCCGAGTAGCGCATAGCCGGCTGGTGATTGGGCTGTCATGAATAGGACACCTAATAAAAATATTTGGCTATCGAGAACGAGTACTGGAATAATTAATTTTGAAAAGAGATGTTTTTGGCCAGTTGACGGTAACAAAGTCAAAAGTAAACTGCCAAGCAACATGCCAATCGCGCTCCCTGTCTCAAGCAGGCCGACTGGACCATTACCGGTGTGGAGCTGATCCTTTAAGATATATGGAATTCCAATGGTAACGGCGGTATATAAGAAGTTCAGAATGACACTCAATAGAATTGTAATTTTGATCATGGTTCGCGACTGCATGTAGTTCAGCCCGAAGCGGAATGTTGCAAACTGGCTGTGAGAGGTTGCTGGCATGCGTCGTGAGTCAGTTAATTGATTCGTTGATGGATAATGGAATCGCATCGTGAGCATAATACTAAATGACGCGAGTGTCGCGATGATTTCTAATATAATGAAGCCATAAAAGCCGACTAGACTATACAGACCAACCCCTAACGCTGGTGATAGAATCGAGGAAAGCGAAATGGCACTTTGAGTTAACGAATTCAAGCGTTGAATATGGGGACCATTAACAAGCTCGTGGGTGGCGGCAGAATAACAAGTATCATTAATATTTGTTGAAATTGCGTCGATAATCAGAAATAAAACAATCGGGATTAGTTTAGCAGTCGCCGTAAACAAGTTGATACTAGTCGCAAACAAAATCAGTGCCAGCGTTCGGACAGTCAGGCTACCGGTAAGAATCGCTTTATGTGGATAAGTGTCGATGAGATTACCAATCGGGACGAGGCACAGCAAGCCAACGATCGGGCTAATAATCATGTTGATACCAAAACTGATGGCAGAGTGCGTCTCGTCAAGTAACATGAGTCCAAGACCAAAACTAAACATTTTACCGCTTAGTGAACTAATGAAGTTACTTGCGGCAGCTTTGAAGATTTGTAGGCTAGATTGGTGATTACTAATGTTGATGGTTAAATCAGATTGTTTGATGGCCATGGCGAGTTCCTTTCGATAGTATGAATTTATTAGAAATGAAAAATGGCAAGTTAACTATTTTAATATTATTTTAATGTTTTTAATCTAATTGTCAATTTTCGCTAGACAGCTCCTATTCATGAGGGAATAAGTAGACGGTAAGTGTTTGTATAATTGTTGAAGATTTTGAATACGTCTAGAAGATTAAGCATGCTTGCTCAAATGAAAAAGATTGATCTTTTTGGAAAAATAGTGGTTGCTGTCATATTTTAAGCAGTTGCCCATTTGAATTTAGTCACTGCGGGTTGGAATTCTGGTTGATAGTTTGTAAGTCGATATTCAAATACAGTTCCAATCGCCAATGTGCTTTTAAACTAGTTGCTGGTTTAACTTGATGGCGACGGAGATAATCATGAAGGCTTGTCGGTTTAAGATAAATGACAGTTGTTTTTGCGAGATTGCAATGTGTTCAGCAAATTCAGTTTGGGTCACGTGGTAATAGAGCAAGATTTTTTTAACGCATTAGCGGGAAATGTCGTTGGCGCTGCAGTGATAACGACAGCATGATCATGATGCATTCGAATAATGACCTCACTTTCTAATAGCAATTGAAGATTAGTATGTTGGAATATTCCTGTCGAGTAAGTAACCAACGTATTTGCTAAGGCAGCCTAAACATGGAGACTAATTAGGTACGTGATGAAGGCAATTCATTATTAAGTTGATTTGCTCACGGCGCCAGCTTAATCGACCAGTACTAGTATTTGTTGCCATCTGATTCGTAAATGACTTGACCCATGGCAAATATCAATACCAGGCAGCGTCTGAACAAAAAGTGGGTCGCCAGAATAGTCATTCTGGCGACCCACTTTTAGTCAGTCATGCTGCTTATCTAACTTAAG
Organism: Lactiplantibacillus paraplantarum; assembly: GCF_003641145.1. Lineage (NCBI taxonomy): Bacteria > Bacillati > Bacillota > Bacilli > Lactobacillales > Lactobacillaceae > Lactiplantibacillus > Lactiplantibacillus paraplantarum. The sequence continues at coordinate 2,411,437 of NZ_CP032744.1, read as the reverse complement.
CGTTTAAAAGTAGTCAATAAGTGCCGGTCGTTCCTTCACCAGACTAGTGTCAAGCCGGTTGATCGCATTCACATCACCGGTGATTAACCCGTGTTGGTATGCTCGGGCTAAGCTCTGAGTGCCAAAGCAAGCAGTGGTTAGTTGTTGAATCGTTAACTGAATGTCAGTCTGACCAGTTAATTGGTCGCTAACACGATTGAACGTTACTTGCCCGTTGTGCCGCGTTAATGCCCAGATGCCTTGATTAGAGGACAGGGTAGCGTCACTGACTGCTAGGCGAAGTGGTTGTATGTCCGCGGTAAACGGATAGTGTTTGATAAAGTCGTATAGATCAACGATGCGCGCCATCATGTATGGCTGGATGGTGACTTGTAAACGGTACGGGTCAGCCAGCAAATCTAAGCCGTTTGCCGTACTTGGACTGTCATAACTAAACGTATCAAAGGTGGTGCCATGCTTAGTGACAAAGTTGGCCAGTCGTTGGTAAGCAGCGGGGGTGCTAGTCGCCCATTCCTGAATCGCAAAGTTAGTGGCTTGCCGTTCATAAATCAAGTAGCCCTCGATCTGGTCAGCGACGTTACGGTAAATTGCGATTGACCAGTTATGCTTAAGGGTCAGGTAATGTTGCCACCAAGTAGGCCGAATCAAGCCACCTCGTTGATTTTGCCGCTGTTGCGCATAAAAATCGTTGATGAGGCCTAGGCCTTCATTACCATGGCGGGTAACCGTGCCAGCCCAGTCCGTTGGCTTAATGCGCGGAAGATCGCGGGCGGCCATGACTTGGTGCGCGTGGTCGAAGACGTGTTCATAGCCAAAACGTCGATAATAGCCGTATGCGAAGGGGGCTAGATACGACAAGGTCACGTGCTTAGCAGCCATCTCTTCAAGAGCTGCCGTCAATAGTTGTCCGGCGCCGCCCTGACCAGCGTATTCCGGAGCGGTCATCACATCGCCAATCCCGTTCATCTTGTAAGTGACACCATGGAAGTTGACTGCTAGCGGCAGACTATATAGCCCGCTGACCAGTTGACCGTTGTCGTGACGGCCATAGATCCAACCATGTTGGTAGCGGTCCATGAAGAATTGACGTCGCGCGGGGGTATCATGATTGTTGAATGCGTATTGATAGAGTTGGTAAAAGGCTTCACGGTCAGCATCGCTAGTTAAACGGTAATCAGTTGTCATTAACGGGACACCTCCATTGGTCGAATCTTATTTGGCAGCAATAAACTTGAAGTCTGCCCATGGTTGTAACAAGTTTAGACATGGTAAATCACTCTTAGTAATGTGGCCGACCACGTTGATACGGCCGGTATTTTCAAGATCTTGACGAGCAATCTGTAACTCACCTTTGTACTGGCCGAATTCATCGTTATCAATCAAAACGTCACCAGCATGAATAGCATCCAGATGGTGAGCAGGAAAGGCCTCGTCTTTGTAGATGACCCGGGTCTGTGAAGAACGAATGACGTAATCTGAAAAATCACCGCGATAAGTTTGTGGTTGTGCAAATAGCACTTTTTCTTCAACCGCTGATAAATCAGCAACGGTTTCAACGTGTAGGAGCGGGTAAGGGCTAAAGAAGACTTCAGCGGCAGCTTTTAGTTCGGCTTCGCTTGCATAGGCGTTACCAATTAAGACGTCATCAATCAAGCCCGTCATCTTCAAGTGTTGGACTTGAGCCGCAATCGGTAAACCACGGTGATCTTCAAGGGTACATAAGCCATCTTGCATTGGCCAAGGACCATATGTTGCGTCGCTTGATGAGACGAAGGCGGCAGTATTGATACCGTACTGACGGTATTGTTCAGAAGTCTGAACAAAGTAGTCGTAGCCGAGGCCAGTGTATTGCTGTGGATAGAAGTTATGAGAACCCAGTAAGTTATCCTTTTCAGGTGAATAATCCATAATAGTGTCAACATAGTGGGTTCCTTTAGACATGTTAACTTCAATCTTAATGCCAAATTCATTGTGCGTCATCCGTGCTTCTTCTTGACCGGTGAATCCCAAGTCGAGCCGAACGCCCCAAGCACCAAGATCATGGAAGAATGACAGGTCGTCATAGGAGACACCAAGTTGTTTAAAGAGGTCCGGATTGACGTCGACCATGACTTGCAAGCCAAGTTGGTTTGCATAAGTGATAACTTTCTTAAAGTTAGCAACGACTGCGGCCTGATCGCCCTTAATTTCAAGCAGGGACGTGAAGACCCGCTGGTAGCCATATTTTGCGGCTAAATCAAGGTATGCCGCGTCTTTTTCAAAGGTTGATCGTTCGGGATAGACCGAAACACCAAGTTTACTCATTAAAAATTCCTCCAAGTAGTAATTAATTTCTGTATTCGCTTACATTATCGCACAAATAATTGGTCCGTACCAGTAAAATAGACAATTTGTTGGTACCAATTTTTACCTGTCACTCCTTGCATGATTATGATACGATTTGGGTATTAATAATTGGAGGCATTTATAATGACATTTGAAGCAATCTTACCCGCACTAAAAGCTGGCAAACGTGCCGTTCGGACAGGTTGGGAAGGCACGGAATTATTTGTAGAACTACAAGCACCGACGACCTTTAAAGGTGATCCGCTGAACCCGTATTTTTTAATTAAGACGGACGATGAAGCCTATAGTATGTGGTCACCGACCGATTGTGACATTTTAGCGACGGACTGGCAGTTGGTTGACTAATGCAATTTGATGAATATCGTGGACAGACTGTCTTGGTCACTGGGGCCGCCTCCGGGATTGGCTTAGCCCAGGTCCAGAGTTTCCTAGCACAGGGGGCTAACGTGATTGCCATCGATCGGCAACCACAGCCGCAAGCTTTAGAATCGACGGCAACACTGTGTTATGAGATCGCTGACGTGACCGATGCTGATGCGCTAGTTGCAGCGATTGCAGCGGGAATTGACGTCCTCGGCGATCCAACTATTGTGTGTAATACGGCTGGTAAATTGGACGCGTACCAACCAACTTTAGCGACGAATTTAAAAATGTGGCAAGATATTTTGGCGACAGACTTGACGAGCCAGTTTATTGTGGTTAACACAGTGTTGCCCACAATGTTAGCTGCACAACATGGTGTTTTCGTGAATATGGCTTCGATTGCTGGTCTCGTTGGTGGTGGCGGTGGTGCGGCCTATACAGCGGCTAAGCACGCTATTATCGGCTATACGAAACAACTTGATTTGGACTACGCGGCTCAGGGAATTCGAGCCAACTGTATTGCACCTGGCGCCATCGATACGCCTATGAATGCCGCCGACTTTGCTGGTGATGGCAAGATGGCGAAGTGGGTCGCCAACGAGACGCCAGCTAAACGCTGGGCGCAACCACAAGAAGTTGCTGACCTGACGTTATTCTTAGCGAGCCAGCACGCTGATTATATTCATGGTACGGTGGTTCCAATTGACGGTGGTTGGTTAGCAAAATAGGAAGGGGATTTTGGCATGGCTTGTATTTTTTGTCAGCCGTTGCCGTATATTTTGGAAAATGACTTAGCAGCGGCCTTCTTCGATAAGCATCCGGTGAGTCCGGGGCATTTGTTGATTATTCCGAAAGCACATTATGCCACGTATTTTGATGTGCCCACGGCGACCAGGAATGCGATGCTCGCCTTATTGACCCAAGCAAAAGTGTATCTAGATGCGCATAACCATCCGGATGGTTATAACATTGGTATTAACGTTGGACCAGCTGCGGGCCAAACCGTAATGCATTGTCACCTTCATTTGATACCGCGATATCAAGGTGACGTGCCAGACCCCACGGGTGGTATTCGTAAGATGCTGCCGGATGGTGTACCGGATTCGAGAAAAACTAAGGAGTAGTGAATGTGTATGTCAGATTTATTTGAGAAAGTTGGCCGGCCCGGTAAGGTCCTATCAACGACACCGGTGTACCATGGGCCGATTTTTGATTTGGTCAAACAAACGATTGAAACACCTGATGGATTAGAAGTAAAACGTGATTTGATTCAGCATGGGAATGCCGTCACGATTTTGGCGATGACCGCTGATGACCAAGTCGTGTTAGGATCAGAGTACCGGGTTGGTCGCAATGCCGAGACGATTAGTTTACCCGCCGGTCTTATCAATACGGGGGAGGATCCGCTCACGGCCGCGACCCGTGAATTACAAGAGGAGACGGGCTACATTGCCCACGACTCACAAATCATGACGCAAATCAGCTCGTCGGAGGGTTTCACGGACGAAACGGTCAGTTTGATTTTGACCCACATTGATCCGCAAGAACATGGTGAACGGCATTTTGATGCGGATGAATACGTGAATACGCAACTTGTTCCGCTTACCAAAGTGATTGAACTATTAAAGAATGGCCAGATTCGTTCAGCTCAAGGCATCTGTGCACTGACATGGTATTTGAATTTTATTCGATAAAAGCGGGGGTGCAGAATGAATTTAGATGAGAAATTTGCGTACATGGCAACTGGTCAGCCATATCGGGATACTGATTCGGAACTGACGGCGTTACGGGACCAAGCGACATTAACAACTAACGCGGTGAACGCAACGGCTGATCCAGAGACCAAGGAAGCTTTATTGCGGCAACTGATCGGTTCAGCTGGTCATAAGCCGTTTGTAAATCCTAATTTTCGCGTTGAATTTGGGCGTAATATTCACTTGGGTGATGATTTTTATGCGAACTATGACTGCGTGATGCTAGATGGCGCACCGATTACGATCGGTAGTCAGGTCTTATTGGGACCGAAAGTCGGGCTCTACACAAGCAATCACTTGTTTGATGCAACCGAACGCATTAAGGGGGGCTGCATTGCCCGACCAATCACAATTGGTGACGGTTGTTGGTTAGCCGCCAACGTCACCGTATTACCAGGTGTGACCATTGGTGCTAACACGATTATTGGTGGTGGCAGCGTGGTAACTCACGATATTCCAGCTAACGTGATTGCGGCTGGCAATCCTTGCCAAGTCATTCGCCCAATTACAGCTGCTGACCGCACTGGTTATACCGGTGAGCAATTTGAGTTGGCATGATAAACGCCAAAAACACCACATTCGCAGGTCAATACTCGCGAATGTGGTGTTTTTGCGTGTTAAGGTTATAAAAGTATTCTGACAGATACGTGCATAGTTATTGGTAAAAGCACCGGACACCTGCCAATCAGTACTTAATCGTCCTTGATCTTGTGAGCTGGTCAGCTTGGTCACTCACTCGTACGGTGACTAGTTCCTGTAAGTTCACCAGTATCAAGGTTTAACTTTGATGCCGTTTAAAGCAGCGGCCAAATAAGCCGCTTGATCAGTATTGACGATCATACCGCGTGCTGCAGCCGTGTCCAGTTCGAGACGCTCGAATTGACAGGTACTTAGGTCAATATTTTTGAGGGCGGTATCGTTGAAAGCGACTTGGTCGAGGTTGGTTTCGTTAAACTTGACGGTCGTTAGCCGATTGTTCATAAAGCTGGCTCCATTAAGCCGACAGTGATCAAAGGTCACGGTTTTGAACCGCATGTCGCACAGCATGGCTAAGTCGAGCTGACAGTGGTCAAAGGCGACGTTATTGAGGGCGGCCTCGTTCAAATCGATACCGACGAGCTTACAATCTTTGAATTGAACGCGTAGCCAGCTGGCTTTTTCAAACTGGCAATTAGAAAAGTCACAGCTGATAAAGACGGCATCGGTCAGGTCAAGCCGTTCAAATTGACTGGCCGTAAACCGGACATTTTCGAAGTGGACGTGATCCAGCATGGGGTGCTCGATGTGCTGGTGACTCACGTCTTCTTCACTAACCTGAATATAACTTAAGCTGTGGTCCTCATCTGCTAAAATATCGAAAAAAGCGCCAGTCGTTAATTCTGCTGGGATAATGCGGGGAGCTTGCATGGGACACCTCGTTAGTTTGATTTTGAGTTGGTGTGCTAAAAAAGAAGCCCGTTACAGGCTTCAGTTGGGGATCAGTTGAAGTAATTTTCTAGGAACACGGCGACCCCGTCCTCGTCATTACTCAGGGTCGCATGGGTGGTCGCTGTCTTGACTGCTGGAATGGCGTTCGCCATCGCCACGCCAACCTTAGCAGCGGTTAGCATTCCCAGGTCATTTTCTTCGTCACCAAAGGCCATCAAGTTGTCATAGTCTTCATTAAAGTGACCGAGCAGTTGTTGCAAACCACTGGCCTTATCAGTATGCGGTGGTAAGAATTCCAACAAAGTCCGCCGGGATGGGACCACGTGGAAGAAATCGGTAATTTGACTTGATAATTGGGCCTGGACCGTTTTAGCGTCTTGACCAGCACTAACGACTTTACCGAATAAATCATCAGCAGGCAGGTCGGCAAAACGAACATTCTTAAATGGCATTAAGCCTTGTAAGAAGTCTTCATATGGTGACTTGCCTAGGTCCGTAATGGAGTAGACTTGCTTCAAATCAATCACGTCTAAGTAGAAATGATCGCGCTGGGCTTGCTCAAATAAGGGTTGTAAATCTTGTTTGGTCACACTAGTACGAGCAAGGACGTCACCAGTCGTGTTTTGCTGAACTAGCCCACCATTAAAGGTAATCGCGTAGTCAGTTGGTTGGTTAAGTTCAAGTTGTTGTAAGTATGGTTGAATCGCCTTAATTGGTCGCCCAGTACACAGTACAATCCGTTTGCCGGCCGAATGCAGCTGTTTGAGAACTGTTTCAGTTCGCGGCGAAATCGTCTTCTCAGAAGTTAATAACGTATTATCTAGGTCTAACGCAATGGTCGTAATCATCTTGGTCACACTTTCTAGTTAAGATTTAAAATTGTTTTAATGGTCGTTCCCATATCATCAACATCCGCAACCTGCTTATGGCGCACGGGCGCAGTACGGAGGGCTGTGACCGTTGCTGGAATGGGTGTTTGAATCAACTCATGTAACTGATCGACTGCGGCCAGGCCATCTACCGCACTGAGCTCACCAGTAATGGCCGTTAGAACGGCTTGGGGAAATTTATACGGGCTAGCAGTCGAGACGACCACCATTGGCCGTTGATCTCTGGTTGCGGCCTGATATTGTTTGGCAACCGCCGAGGCCACGGCCGTATGTGGATCGATTGTGTAGTGATGGGCATGGTTCAGGTGATGAATTTCGGCTTGATCTTGGCTTTCAGTCACGAAGCCGGCCCAAAAATCAGCTAAGTTAGCACGCATTGCCGGTGTAATCGTATAACGGCCGGTTGTTTGCAAATCATTCATTAGTTTAGCAGTCGCCGTGGCGTCCGATCCTGTCAAGTAGAAGAGCAACCGTTCCAAGTTACTTGAGACTAAGATGTCCATGGACGGTGAACTCGTCAGGAAGAATTCCCGGTTTTTGTCATAAGTCCCGGTATTAAAGAAATCGGTGAGAACGTTATTACGATTGGAAGCACAGATCAGTTTATGAATGGGCGTGCCCAGTTGTTTGGCATAGTAGCCGGCTAAAACATCCCCAAAGTTTCCAGTTGGGACACTAAAGTTAATCTCATCACCGTTCTTGATTTGCCCCTGCTTGATAAGTTGAGCGTAGGTGTAGACATAATAGGCCACTTGTGGGAACAAACGACCAATATTGATGGAATTAGCGCTTGAGAACTGGAACTGGTGGGCGGCTAATTCCGCGTGTAGTTGGTGGTCGGTTAGCAGTTTCTTGACCGTTGTTTGGGCCTCGTCGAAGTTACCGTTAATCGCGACAACACTAGTATTAGCTCCGGTTTGGGTCACCATCTGTTGTTTTTGGATTGCGCTGACACCATCTTTTGGATAGAAGACGATGATGCGAGTCTGATCAACATCGGCAAAGCCGGCCATGGCAGCTTTACCCGTATCGCCCGAGGTGGCCGCTAAAATAACGACTTCGGCTTGTAAATGGTTCTTTTTAACTGCCGTTGTCATCAAATGCGGTAGGATTTGAAGGGCCAAGTCTTTGAATGCAATGGTCGGTCCATGAAAGAGTTCTAGGTAATACTGCTGACCATGCTTCGTGACTGGCGCAATTTGGGGATCGTCAAACTGATCACCATAAGCTGCGTTAATGCAAGCGTGCAATTCATCAGCGGTATAATCCGTGAAGAAGAGTTTAAGGACCTCGTAAGCAACTTCTTGGTAGCTCATCGTGGCGAGCTGGTCGAAGTCAAAATTAGCGGTCGGTAACGTCACGGGCACAAAGAGGCCACCATCTGGCGTCAGACCTTGAAGCACGGCTTGTGATGACGTCATGGTGTGACTTGCAGTTTCGCGGGTACTGCGATAAAGTGTTTTCATGGATAACGTCCTTTCAACTGATTTTGACTAAATGATACACTAAAATCAGGGTGAACGGGGACGTTTTAACCAAAATCATGAGGATAATTGACGTAAATGGTCTAGTTGATAATGAGACCGTTTACATGGAGGGAGATCTGATAATGCAACTAGCTGGAATTAGGCATCGTCCTGAAAGTGAAGATACGGCGGTGTTAGCGGCCCACCAATTGCAAATTCGGCTACAAACTGCGCGCGATGATGTGGCCCAAGTCGAAATTTTATTTGCCGATTCTTACTTATGGCAGGAAGGCACCACGGATCTACAACGGTTGGTGATGCAGCCAGGATTAGCGACGCAGGGCAACCAGTACTGGCAAACGACGCTGACCGTACCGACTAACCGGGTGGTCTACGCTTTTCTGATTACGGATACGACCGGTGCGACGGTTGGCTACGGTGAAGGGGGCTTCTTTGACGACGTGGTCACTAACTGGCAAACGGTGGGCAATTATTTTCACATGCCATACATGCACGTCAGCGATGCGGAGCTACCACCAGCATGGGTCAAGGAGACGGTCTGGTACCAGATCTTTCCTGAACGCTTTGCAAATGGTGTGCGGCAAAATGACCCAGCCAACGTTCAACCGTGGGGCGCAGGGACCGTCCATCGTGATTCATTTTACGGTGGGGATCTGCCAGGAATTACGGCACACTTAGATGATTTAGCCGCACTGGGAGTTAATGGCCTATACTTGTGTCCCATCTTCACGTCACCATCAAATCATAAGTATGATACGATCGATCACTTTGAAATTGATCCGCACTTTGGCACCAAGGCTGATTTTCAGGCACTGGTCGATGGGGCTCATGCGCGGGGCATGCGTGTGATGTTAGACGCCGTCTTTAATCATTTCGGTGAGCAGTCACCGCAGTGGCAAGATGTCATTAAGAATGGTCAACAATCACGCTTTGCCGATTGGTTTCATATTCATGGTTGGCCAGTGGGGCGTGATCCGAAGACGAAGCAGCTTAATTATGAAACCTTTGCGACGGGGGCAGCGATGCCGAAAGTCAACACCCAGAACCCCGCGGTACAAGCTTACTTGATTGACGTGACCAAATACTGGATCGAACAATTTGGCATTGACGCTTGGCGTTTTGACGTTGCTGATGAGGTCGACCATGGTTTCTGGCGGCAACTGTGTGGGGCATTGCGAGCGGTCAAACCGGATGTTTATTTATTAGGTGAATCGTGGCATAGTAGCCAGTCGTTGGTCGGTAATGGTCAATTTAACGCGGTCATGAATTATCCGCTGACGCAGCCAATTATGGCGGTATTTAATGGTGAACTCAGCCTTGAAGATTATGTAGGTAAAACGAATCTTGAGTTAATGATGTATCGGCAACCTAATCAACAAGCAATGTTCAATGCTTTAGACACGCACGATACCCCGCGGTTACTGACAACGTTGCACGGTAATCTAACTAAATTTCAGTCTGCACTAACTTTATTGATGCTGTTGCCGGGAAGTCCATGTGTCTATTATGGGACGGAAGTGGCAATGGCTGGTGGGGCCGATCCTGATAATCGTCGTTGCATGAACTGGCAACCTAATGAGCAGGAACAACAAGTTCGCCAATTTGTGACTAACTTGATCAAGTTCCGCCGGCAACAGGCCGATTTCTTGGCAGCTAGTCAGCTGACATGGACGATTGACGGTCAGTGTCTGACCTTAACGCGGACGGATGCTGAACAGACGATTCAAGGCCACTTTAACTTAGGCACACAGGCAGTGCCAACAGTAAGCGGCACTACACCAATCTTAGCAGCGGGTGTTACTACAAATGAAGTGGCACCGGGGGGCTTTGAATTAACCGTAGCTCAGTCGTGAAGCAGTGTCACAAGTTGACTGGCGGGGTGCCACTGCTGGTGTTGCCCCAATTGAAATCTTCAAGACTGATACGGTTCAATGATTATCGGTGGTAGCAGCCTTTAGGACAGTCCCTTATAAAAAACGATTCTAAAGTGAACCCTTAAAATTGGACAACTTTATTAAGCTGCTTTCTGGACGGTAAGTTCCCGGTATTTTATCGGGGACTTGCCGTCCAGTTTTGTTTTGATGCGCCGATGATTGTAGAAGTCTATCCATTCGTTCATAGCTTCGATAAGCGCTGTTTTGGTCTCAAAATGTTCATCCATAACCTCGACTTTCATAATGTGAAAAAACGACTCCATGGCGGCGTTGTCGAGACAAGTGGCTTTACGCGACATACTCTGAAATACATGGTGCTCTTTAAGCGTGTTTTGCCAGTGGCGATGCTGATACTGAAACCCTTGGTCAGTATGGACAGTCGTCCGATAATCTAACACCGGTATTTGATTTAGGGCTTCTTTCAAAGGCTTTAAAGCGAATTCAACGGTCGGGTGGTCACTGATATTGAAAGCCAGAACCTCTCCATTGAAGAGGTCGAGGACTGGTTCTAAATAAACCCGTTCATTTTGGCTTTGGTTCCCATATCGAAATTCACTGACGTCGGTGACTAACTTCTGGTAAGGCCGATCTGTTTTGAATCGTCGCTTAAGTCGATTTGGGGCGATGACGCCAACAGTTCCCTTGTAAGAATTATACTTTCGTTTCTGCCGATTAAAGGCGCCACATAGCCAGTCTTGTTCCCGCATAATCCGTAAGACCCGCTTATGATTGATTTTAAAGCCATAAGCGTCATGTAAAGCACCGGTTATTCGTCGGTACCCGTATTTCCGAGTATATTTTGGATCTTGTTGACGAATCTCATCAATTGCCTGAATAATTTGTGAATCATCTAAGTTACGACCACGATGCTCCTTAGCATAATAATACGTGCTGCGAGGAATACGAACAGCCTTAAGAACTAGTTTGATGGAAACTTGAAAATTCTGCCTTAACTCGTCTACTAGTTCGATGAGTTCGTGTGTTTTGACTTCTTTCGTGCTAAGGCATCGAGTTTTTTTAAGAATTCATTTTCTATTTTTAACATTTGATTCTCTTGTTTTAGCTGCTTCAATTCTGCGGCTGGAGTCTGTGGTTTTTCAGGTTTGGGGTTGTTCTGCTTGTGTTTGGCCATGGTCTTAGGATTCCCTCGTTTGCACTCAAGTCCCGCTATTCCAGATTCCTGGAAGTGTTTTTCCCACTGCCAAATCGTACTTGGCGACGACAAGTCAAAGTGTAAGGCAGTCACTGGAAGCGAAGCTTGATTTCGTTTCCTCCAGTTTAATACATCGACTTTGAACTGACTAGAATATTCTTGGGACATTGACCGGTCTTTTAGACCTTCAATACCTCGCCGCTCAAATCGATGAACCCAACCCAGAATGATTGCATGATTGCTAATGCGATACTTCTTAGCTAGAGACGGTGAACCTTTACCAGATAAGTATTCAGTAACGACCTTTATTCGAAGTTCTAAATTAAATTTTGACATAGTAAAACCCCCAAGGTTAGATTTGGTGTCCAACCTTAGGGGTTCACTTTATTCTCAATGTTTTTGAGAATCGTTTTTTATAAGGCTAATACGCGTTGTAGTAGTTAATCTGTCATGAATCATGATTAAAACGTGCTGGTTAGGTGGTTTGTTGTTCGTCAGCACGTGCTCGTCCTATTCCGACCTCCGGGGCTGGGTGCCAATTGCTGGAACGCAGCCGACGTCGATTTGAGCTCACGCAAAAGCCCACTGCGCAATCTCAAATACGAGTCTTATTCTAAGCCGGAAAAAGGTCACTTCCAGCTAAGAATAATTTGGCTACTGAGCATTGTCACCCAGCCCCTACGGCCGGTAAGCCACTCGAATGGCAGATGAACGGCCACTTATCTTGGCACAATTAGTTATTGAATATCTTGATACTGGCACTTCAATTAAACGTTAAGTTGCTATCGTCCATTTTAGCTATTCCAATACTAAGCATGGCGACTTAGGCATCGTTACACTATCACAATAGTATTATCAGTCTGACAGTTTGATGATAAGGCTATCGCTTGAGAAAGGTAACGATCAATCCATCAAAAGTTGGGTAGGTCCCTGTCAGCCATTCGAATATTGTCCCAACTGGAAGGCATTTCGGCCAATGCTCAGCGATGAAATTCCACTTGTCAAGCGTTCTGTGCTTGATTAGTGGAAGACCAGTATTTAAGACGTGGGGTTCGGCTTAAATCTGTGTCCATCGCGTTCCAGCAATTGGCAGAAATGCCTGGAAGTCGGCGTAGGACGCAGTTAATTAGGCAGGTTTACGCTAACTCGAATTGTTTTCAGCGGGCCTAAGCTGGCTGTTTTTGACCTTAACTATTTGGCACGTTTTAATCATGATTTATCCCCAACAGTAACTAGCACAACACGTTAACCTTACGTGTTGTGCTAGTTGTTTTTTATTAATTATAATAAAAAATACATCATTAAATTGGATTCGGTTTAGTTAGGCACAGCTTACCCCAATCTCCGGATCTGACTACATTCATCTGATAACTAGATGCGAATCATGAGGCATGACAAAGTAAATGTTATCATTGTAACAAGTACTGAAGGGCAAGCTTGTTTTCGCATTTGATAATAAAAAACGCCTAGCAACTTGCTTGGCGTTTAAAATAATCATTATTTAGCTGTTTCAGGTTTGATGCCACGACCTTGAATGAATTCAATAACAATTAAGACAACGTAGCAGATTAGGACGATTCCTAAGAGGTTGGTTGTCTTGACGGTGCTTGAGAGCCAATAGTATTGCCAATCCTGATTATTGAAGACCCACCATACTAAGAGACCGGCTAAGGCACCTAAGGTATTCATAATTGCAATAAAGAAAATGTTACCATTTTGTTTTTGACCAGCCCAGTATGCGGAAAGAATGGCCATCCAAACACCCCAGACGATCAATCCGACCACAACAACCCAATAAATTAGTGACGCGATCATGTGTACTCCTTCTTTCTACAAGTTAATAACTTTATTTTACCATGAATTCGATTACATTGGCACCGTTTCAGTGATTATTTTCACAATCTATCTCTGAGTGCTTGCTGTGAATTTGTTGGATTACTTGTTATTTAAGGGCGGATTATTTACAATTAGAACATAATAATGTAATTGAGAAAGGGTTGGCAATCAATGACTTCTGCATGGAATTGGATTGGGATCATTGCGTGGATCATTGTTTTGGCGTTAGTCGTGTGGGTATTTCATCATATTCGCGTACGACGCATCAAGATGATCGTGGAGCGTAAGCATACGTTTGAGTGGGGAAATCTTATCATTACCACCGTTGAATTAATCGTCAGTCTCGGATTGTTGGTTGGTATGGGTTACGTGACTTTTAACCATCAAGTTTCTCTGTCAGATACTAAAGACGTTAAGGTGAGTTATCAAGTAGAACCCTTAGTTTTACGCGTTGGCACCAATGGTTCTTACTATGTCGCGGTTGATCGGGGAACGACGCAAAAACCAGTGCATATTTATAATTATTGGGTCAATGGCGCCAAGTATACCGTTTCTAGTAACAAAGCGACGGTAGTTACGAATTTGTCACAAGTTAAAGTTGCGGATGCTGGTATTCCGTGGTCACAAAAGCAATTAGTTAAGCAGGATCGTGCCCATGAAAAAGCATACGCAGTTAAGTTAACGGCCACTTATCAACCATCATTTTGGAATGGCTTGGGCATTCACGTTGGCCATCAAGCGATGACTCGTTGGCTGATTCGGGTACCAGCGCAATCGTTTATTAACACCACGGATGTTCAGTCTAACTAATCATAAACAAACTACATTGATCGAACCTTGTGCGTTTTAGTAGCCAAGATTCGATTTTTTTTCATAGAATTATTAAAAGTTGTTAAATATTTATATTAGCATGCTTTTTTTAGGAACCTTATCATAATTGTACGGTAAAATGTAACTGTTATATTTTTATAGGCTAATTAATTTATCTGCTTAATCGTATGACTGAGAGAAGGAAAAAATTAATGATTAACGAACCAACAAGTAGTCCACTATTTGTTTGTGGTATCATTGGTGATTCAACGGCCATGGTCCTTAATAAATGTTTAATAGGGCCGTTCAAAAATCGTTATGATTTAGTAACGACACCAGTGACGACGCGGGCCACATTGAGTGAGTCCGTTAGTCAAATGGCACAACTTCAAACAGGACTACAAACCGTCATTTCTAAACAATTAGGTACTGTCCAACTCACGATTCCAGCCTTAGCAGCATTAGAGCTACCAACAACGTTAATTAATATTTATTATTTATTAGAGCCAGTGGGCGGACAACTATTACATGACCGACCACACTATACTGAAGCTGTATCGGCAGGTGCTGCGCGGGTTCCTTTGGACCAATTAAATTGGGCGAATAGTTCGCCAAGCGTGATGCAGGCTAAACGTTTCTTACAGACCGGAGCATTTCCAACTGCAGAGCAGCGGATTGATGGCTACCAGGTTCTAGAGCAAGCGCAATTTTAAAGACGTTGTTGACATTTTGGTAGTTGCGTTGTAACTTAGAAACAACGTAAAAATTAAATGTTGATGAGAAGAGTAGCGATAAGCTGATGCCTAGCGAGTCAAAACAATGGTGTAATTTGACCATTAGCTTATTGTGAAGATGAACTCGGAGTTGGTTAACGGTTGACGCTGTTAGCCCGGGTTAACCACCGATAAGTTGGTTAAACGTAACGATAGTGTTGCGTGAGCGACAGCGAGACTGTAATAATAGGTGGTACCGCGGAGTGTAGACTTCGTCCTTAGAAGAATTAAGGACGAAGTTTTTTTGTTGAGAAAGAAGGGCTTTAAGATGGAACAAGCAGCATTTATTAAGAAGTACGCGACAACACGTCGGCATACGGATTCATTGAAATGGGATGCATTACAAGCTCGCTATGGTAATCCTGATTTATTGGCAATGTGGGTCGCCGACATGGAATTTAAAGTCCCAGAACAAGTAACCCAAGCGTTGCAGGAGCGAGTCGCCCATGGTGTGTACGGCTATTCGATTACCCCAGAGCGATATTACCGTACTTTTATTGATTGGGAGCAGACGCGTCACGGATTAGCCTTGAAGCGCGATTGGATCCGCTTTGGTAGTGGGGTCGTTAATTCATTATACGCACTAGTGAATATTTTAACGCAACCAGGCGATGGCGTGCTAATCTTGATCCCAGTGTATTATCCATTTTTTAACGCGGTCCGGGATAATCATCGGCAATTGGTCACGTCGGAATTGCGTAATGATCATGGCCACTATACGATTGACTTTGCGGATGTTGAACGGCAAATCAAGACGAATCAAGTTCGGTTATTCATTCAATGTTCGCCACATAATCCAGTTGGGCGGATATGGTCGGAGGATGAAGAAACACGGCTGTTAACGTTATGTGAACAGTACCATGTGTTGGTCATTTCTGATGAAATTCATCAGGATTTAGAAATTGATCGGACTAATCATCCGTTTAAATCTGCGTTAACAGTGGCAGATGGTCGCTTTAGTGATCGGGTCATTGTCGTTAATGCGCCGTCTAAGACGTTTAATATCGCAGCCCTCTTAAATTCACACATCATTATTCCTAATCCTGAATTACGTCAACGTTATGATGAACACATTGGTCGGTTCACGCAAACTGAAATTAGTGTATTGGGCCAAGTAGCTGGCCAAGCGGCTTATGAATCAGGAGCCGCTTGGTTAGATCAGATATTAACGATTGTCCATGATAACTATCAATATTTGCGGACAACTTTTGCGGCCCACGCACCTAAGTTAGTTTTAGCGGAGCTACAAGGAACGTACTTGACGTGGCTAGACTTACGCGCCTATGTGCAGCCTACTCAGACGAAAGCTTTTATTCAAGATCAATGTCAGATTGCGGTTGATTTTGGCGAATGGTTTAGTCCTGATGATCAGGGCTTCGTACGCTTAAACTTAGCGACTGATCCACAAAATGTGCATGAAGCGGCTAACCGGATCGTGACTTGCTTAGCACAGAAATAGATAATAAAAAATTCCGACACCGCTGTGTTGGAATTTTTTTAGCGACTTTTATTGGTGACCGTACGTTGTTTAAGTAACCGCCGCCGAATAATCTCTCGGCGAATGAAGGAGTAGGCAATCAAGCCCAGTGCCAGGATGCCGATAATGATGGCGGTTTTAACGAAGCCAAAAATCCAGAAAAAGACCGCAATAGCAAATATACAGTAGACAATTAAGAACATGGGAGGCCCTCCTTCAGTCAAGTGGTTGTGTTAATCGATAAGACCATTGTACCGAGAAAAAATAGCCATCCCGTGATCGAAATTTGAATTTTCTGTTAAGGATTGCGACTTAGCTATGATTCAATTGCAAAAAGTGACATATCAGTATTAAAAACAATTGAAAAGGTGCATACAACTTGCTGCCTGTTAAGCAATAGCGACCTTAAACTCTGTTTTAGCGGTGCTGATAATTTATTGCAATCAAATGAAGGGGCGGTGACTGACTGCTCCCAAAGCTTTATATGATAATTGCCCACGTCATCAAGGGCGACTATTAGTTTTAGACTTCATACGTTGTCATAATAATTACCATATGTTTTTGCTAATTTTTGGAGTCGTCAAAAAGACGTTCAATCACGGAAATGTCGATTGAGACGGCGTTCATTAGCATGAGCGAGCTGGTCAGGTGTTAATTGATACGTCATTGCCGCTTGCAGTTTAGTAATGCCGGTTTGAATGGCGCCGAGTTGAATTGAATCGTTGGCCTGTGGCTGAAGTTTGGTACTGATCGTTGTGAGCATGGTTAACTCGGGCTGAAGGGTCTCTTGGACTTGTTGGTCGTACTGTTGTTGACTCAAACTGTGTGTTTGCCACCGGTTCACGCGACCTAGTAGCGATAATAATTGATTGGTTAATAGGTTGATTAAGTAATCGGCTTCTTGACTGGTGAATTTCATTAAAGATGTCCTCCGATAAATAAGATTGGTTAACTCAAATATTAGCATGAGTAAGGATAATTTAATTACTATTTTAATAAAAATTGTTAAAATCAAGTGATTTTGAGTTTTAACACCAATTATGGCTGTGCAGCGTGATACATTATCAGTAACTAAATGAAAGGAATGAGGCATCATGATTGGACATATTACAATGATCCGTCCGGACTACAATCAAGGGATTTTAACGGATTTTCATGGTCGACACTTTAGGTTTCAACTAAGCGCAGTTTGGCCTGTGAGTGCGTTGCATATTGGCGCCGAATTTTATTTCACCCCCCAGTTGACCGCGGCCGGTTTAGTTGCGGTCAAGCTACGGTATCAGCATCATGATGGAACTTGTTTGTTGGTTTGTCCACCAACGACAGTCAATCAGCAGGTCGTCGTTCGCATCGGCGAATTAGTGTTAAATGTCGATGATATTCAATTTTATGCACTGACTACAGATCAGGCTGAAATTCGAAATGGGTATGCGTCATCAGCACGTCATTTGGTCATTAAAATGCGGTGTGGACGACAATTTGTTTTCTATAATTGGGATGGTGTCAATATTGATGATGTAGCCACTAAGTTAGCGACGTTACATACGGTGCAACGCCAAATCGGTTGAAGTGTCAAGCTATTCAAGTAAAAGGTGGGTTAAGAATTAGAGGACGTTCGGGTGGATATTCATTGTGCAGCAAATAAGCGCTTCAGGAATTTTCTAAACTCCTGAAGCGCTTATTTATAAGCCTAATTTGGTGAGATTTAATGCTCGCGGTCTTTAAAAATAAATAGCTTACTAAAGAACCAATTCAGTAAGACCACAATAATTTGGTCAATTAACTTGACGATGAGGTCGTTACCGTGAAGTACTGAGACCCCAATAATCATGATACCTTCATCAATGAAGAAACTCAGTAAACGGAATCCAAAGAATGAGGTCATTTCAATCAAAACGGCTTGGAAAGTCGGCGTTTTGGAATCAAAAACCCAAAGCTTGTTGGTGATGTAGGCAAATAGTACCGAGATGAACCAAGCAATCGTATTGGCTAACCAGTACGGCCAAAAATGATTAAAAATGCCAAAAACAACAATATTGACGAGAGTAGTTAAGCCCCCGAAGATTAAATAAGATAGAACGCTTTGATAGCGATGCCAGAGTTGCTTGATAAGTTGTCCCACAGATATTACCCCGCTTATTAATTACTAGGTACCATCCTATCATATTAATACAGCGACGTGTTGGCTAATTTTAGCGGGGTTCAAGTTGGTGAAGTTGGTGATTGAACGCCGTGCGGGCCGTAAGCAAATCATGATAGCCAAGGTGCATGACGGTCAGACGGCCCAATGTTGTAGTTGCAATGATCGTAAGCTGGAATGGGGCGTGACCCACCCGTAATTTACGTAAGCGTACTTGATATGAAAGGACATCATTGATGACAATTGTTTGACTGGCGATTAACCCTGGCTGAATACCTAAAGAAAGCATACAACTCACCCCCAAGTGGATTAACTCCAATTGTAAAGCACAACTGTAAATATCAAATGTCGTTATTGTAAATATTATGTAAAGCAAATGCTGCTGATGAACGGTTTATGAGTGAATGAGTGGGAATCGTTAATGGGTTTCCATAAATGATAGCGCAACCAACGCTGATAAATGGTAAAATAGAACTAATAGATGGAAAGGGCGTGACGTCAATGGTACAAGAATATTCGAATATTTTAGTTCCCCTAGATGGGTCACAACAAGCTGAGATTGCGCTTGATAAGGCAGTTGCAGTCGCCAAACGTAATGAGGCGCATATTGATGTGTTAGCGGTCATCGATCCTGGTCAGTTTGGGTATAACTTAGCTGGTTTAGCGGATGGTGACATTACGTATCAATTAGTTCAGGATTCTGAAGCCTATTTGAAAGAAACGGTTGATAAAGTCAACCAAGATGGTTTTACAGATATTGCCTTTCATATCCGGATGGGTAGCCCCAAGCCTATTATTTCACAGGACTTTGTTAAGGATCATCATAATGATCTGATCATGATGGGGGCAACCGGATTAAACGCCGTTGAACGGGTACTTGAAGGTTCGGTCACGACGTATGTGCAACGGAATGCGCTGACGGACGTAATCGTGGTCAAAACGGACTTACAAAATACGCAGGTTGAGAAGTAGCGTTAGTTTTTAACCAAGTCAACGTTGTTACTAGTAATAAAAAAATAAAGCAGGTCGTGATGTTAACAACGTCACGACCTGCTTTATTTTTAAGGTTACGGATTCTGTTTCAATGAATTTAATTTCTGATTCTTAATTTACGGTTGAACAGGTAGGCAAGGCTACCGATGATACCGCAGCCAATCAGCATTGTAATGAATGGCATAATTGGGTTAAGATAACCATTTTTAGCCTCACCGTGGCTAGGGTAACCGACAATAAACTTGAAGAAGTTCTCTAGCCCCGTGTAATTATAGTTCGATTGATTACGGGTCATAATGACGATGAGCACCCAAATTATAAGTACACCAATGATGGGGGTAGCGATAATCAAAATTGTTTTGGCCCATTTACCAAATAATGCGAGTAACGTGCCACAGGCCATGCCTGTAAGGCCAACGCCAATGTAGAAAATCCAGTTGAAGAACAAGCTAGCTAAAAGGTTCAACCAGATGTGACTGCCCAAGGCGTAGCCATACATCGAATAGGCCGTTTTCATCAACGCGGCATTGGTACTCCAGTGCAAATACGGAGCGTGAATACCGTAGTAATAAATGGCATTAATAATCACAAAAAAACCGCTAAGCATGAGTAATGCTAGTACCCGAGCTTGAAAGTAAGTTTGTCGAGAAATCCCGTTTTGAATAAAGAGTTTGAAATTATCGTAGGTGAGTGCTCCCACAATGAAGATAAGCATAAAGAACAAGGCACCAAGACTTAAATCGGCAAAGTTACCAAGCGGAGAATACTGCCGGATATTACCCGTAATAAGCGCGAATAGTAACGGAAGTACGCCAAATACTGCGAATAAAGCGAGTACTGACCAACCAGTCATCTTCAATTGCTCCGTTAATAAATAACGGGTGGTATTACGAACTTTAATTGACATGCGCGGCGGCCTCCTCCTTGGTATTAGTCAGGTTAACAAATAGTTTTTGCAGATCTAAATGCTCGACTTTGACCGTGTCAGGAATTGGTCGATCGTCATTTAATGGCCCGTAGACATAGTGGGCTGTGATACCGCCAAGATGGTCCTTGCCAATAATATTTAAGCCGTCTGTATAAGTGCTGACATCGATTTGTGGGCCAGTCACCGCGTAGGATTGCCCTAAAATGTCAGTGACATCACCATCAACGATAATATGATGATTGTCCAGAACGAAGACGTGCTCAATCAAATTCGTAATCTCTTCGATTAAATGGGTCGAAATCACAAATGTACGGGGGTGGTCACTATACGTTTCAATCAATTCTTGATAGAAAATTTCGCGGTGATTAGCGTCCAATCCTAGGACTGGTTCATCTAAGAAGATGTATTCAGCTGGCACACATAACGCAATAATCAGTTTGAAAATTGTTCGGTAACCGGTCGATAATTTGCCAAAGCGTGCATTTAAGTCGAGTCCGAAGGTATGGGCCAGCTTATCAGCGTAAGCGGTATTGAAATCGCCGTATAATAGGGCCGTGGTCTTGAATAACTGTTTGACCCGCGAACGTTCAGAATAGAGGTTGACTTCACTCATCAAGTAAATCTTACCTAATGTGTGGTCATTGTCACGCATCGACTCATTATCCATGGTGACTGTGCCATCGTCAGCAAAAATGCGATTACTAATAATATTTAATAACGTACTTTTGCCGGCACCGTTGCGGCCTAGTAAGCCGTAAATCGTATTCGGTGCAATCGTTAGGTTAAGATTATCCAGGACGGTTTGGCCGTGGAAGGCCTGCTGGACAGCCTGAACTTGAATACTCATGATTCGGAAAACCCCCGTTCAATTAAATTAGCTAATTCAGTCTGCGTAATATGCAGCTTATGCGCTTCACTGACTAGTTTTTTGACGTAATCGGTATAGAATTGGTCCCGGCGTTTTTCAACGATCCGTTGTTGGGCCCCCGTGATGACAAACATCCCGACACCGCGCCGTTTTTCAATCAATTGGGCATCCACTAAGATGTTCATGCCCTTAAGCACGGTTGCAGGATTAATATGAAATTCTTTAGAAATCTCGGTTGTCGAAGGAATTTGCTCACCTTCAGCGAAGGTTTCCGTAAAGATAGCTTCTTCGATCTGGTCGGCAACCTGCAAGTAGATTGGTTCCGTACTATTAAAGTTGAACTGCATTTTATTCACCTCATTGCAGTGATTGCCCTATTTCGTTGTGACCTTTTGCTGCGGCTGGTGCAGTTGTCGTTCGGTACGGTCAATACGGGCAGCAATCCAACTAGAGAGTAGGAGGAGGGTACCCAATACGGCCAGTAGGGTGTCTTGATGTTCAAAGACAATCTGGGTAGCTAAGCCTAGGTTAACGCCGAGCCACAAAAGCGGCATGAGTGTCCCTAACCAGAATTGACGACGATTTGCGAGCACGTAACGGTGTAATGGTGTAATAACGATTAATAAAGCGACTAATCCAAAGTATACCATGATTTTTCCCTCCTCCGAAAGGTTATTGTAAAACGATTCGCCGGTAGATGGTGATCGTAATGAGATAATAGAGCAAGTAGAGACCAGCAAAGATCAAGAATGGCAACCAAATACCCGCATATGGTGATGTGATCATCATGATCTTGAACATTTGTAGTCCGAATAAGACGTGCACGATGCCGACGATGCCAGGAAGAATAAAGAGAACTGCAATCTCTTTATTAATGGCACCGGTGAGTTGCCGTTTAGTGGTACCGACTTTATCAAGCATCTGGTACCGGTGTTGATCAGCATCAGCACCGGATAGGATTTTAAACATCAAGCAACTAGCAAGCATGGCAAGAAAGGCAATTCCAAGGAACATGCCCATAAATTCAAGGCCAGAATACATACTGTTGACCGTCAGATACATTGCATAGCGACCACCGAATTGTTCGGGACTTGTGGTATGAAAATGATGCTTGGCCAGTTTGTCTAGGGCAGTTCGGTGCTCGATGACACTGCTAGTTGCGAATACTGTCAGTCGTTGCTCAGGTTGGGCGATTTTAGCGTAAGCCGCTTTTGATAAGAACATTGGCGTTGCGGTTACCATAACGCCACTTTGAAGTTGCATTAATTGATAATTTTCAGCTGACTTTTGCAATTTGGTAGCGTCGTTACGAACGGTACTAAAAGTTAGTTGCTTTTTGTCTTCGGTGTGAATAGTGGCAAAAGGTTGCCGGTTAAATTCATCAGCTTGGAAATAGATAACTTTCTTAGTTGCTTTGAAACGATAGGTAGCAGTTGTCTTAGGCTTCATTGCGGCAATTTGGGCCTTTTCGGCTTTGCTTGCGTTGACTAACCCCATATCATAGGCGTTGTTAATGTTAACCATTGATGGAATTTGACTGTGGAAACCCATCCCAACAGTAATTGCGCCGAGTGCTAGTGCAAATAACATTGCCACAATAGATAACATCTTCGTGTAATTACGGATCCGGAAACTAAGCTGTGACAAAGTAAAGCCGTTCAAGCCACGTTGGGCGAATGAGAAGCGTTTGAGTGCGACCATTAACCAAACAAAAATGGCATTAAATAAGAGGTAAGTCCCTAAAACAATTGTTACGAGGGCGATACCAATACCCATGAGTTGTAAAGTCTTTAAGTTGGCCATTGACCAGTACCCAACTGCAATCGCAATAGCGCCGACAACGATTTCAACCAGTTGGCGAGCTGGTTTTAGTTGGGGCCGGTTAGGTTGGTCGTTGCTGTGTAGTAATTTCAGGGCCGGTGTCTTAGTTAATGCTAGTAGGTTGAATAAGCCAGCAATTAGGAATAAGCCGACATATAGTAATAGGGTGGCGATGGCAGCTGGTGTATACCAGGCCGCAAATCGGTGGAGCGTTAAACCAAGGCTATTAATTAGAATCTGACTCACACCGACAGTTAGGCCCGTCCCAACGAGAATCCCGACAATGGTTGCAGTGACGCCGACGAGCAGCGTCTCAAGCCAAATCAATTGGCCGATTTTACTCTTGCGCGCACCAACGAGCATGAAAAGTCCGTAGTCACGCTTACGCATACTTAATAAGAATGAATTGGCATAGCCAATGTAGACTAACGTGATGATGGTAAGTAACACAGAACCGAATTGGAAGATGATGCCGACCATACTAATGCTCGTATTTTGTTTTAAGAAATCTTGATTGGTGGCCAGCGCTTCAAACATATAAAAGATTGCGCTAGACATAATCAGCCCTGAGAAGAGGACCAGATAGTCGCGCCACCGGTGTTTGAAACCGGTCATTGCAAGTTTAGTTAACATAGTTTAAAGTACTCCTTTTACTGTTTCGACTTACTGTTCAAACGTTCCGAGGTTATCAAGCACCTGTTGATAAAAGTCACTGCGGCTGAGATCCCCACGTTTGAGTTCCTGACCAATCTGTCCGTCTTTAATAAAGAGAATTCGTTGGCAGAAGCTAGCTGAAAATGGGTCGTGGGTCACTAGCAAGATTGAGACGGCTCGTTCTTGATTGATTTTGGTGAATAAATCAAGTAATTCACGCGCTGACTTAGAATCAAGGGCACCAGTTGGTTCATCACCAAATAGAATAGCAGGATCGTTAATCAAAGCTCTGGCTGCCGCGACACGTTGCTTTTGACCACCAGATAATTCATTAGGGTAGTTCGCCAAGAATTCTTGAATCCCCAATTGTTGCGCGACTTTTTCAACGGCTGGTTTGATTTTTTTTACCGGTGTGTTTTGTAGTGACAATGGCAAGGCAATATTTTCATAAGCCGTCATTGTTTCTAATAAGTTAAAATCTTGGAAGATAAACCCAATCTCTTTGGCCCGAAAATCAGCAAGCTGATTACCTTTTAAATGTGTAATCGGTTGTTGATGAATGGTGACTTCCCCACTAGTTGGCTGGTCTAACGTGGCGAGCATGTTGAGCAAGGTGGTTTTCCCCGAACCAGATGCGGCACTACACCCTGTCAAGTACACAGTTTAAATAATATAAATTATGATGCTTTAAATCGGAGGGCATGATTTCGACATTCTGTCGGGGTCATGCCTTTTAATGACTTTTGACGTCGACCGTTGTTGTACCAGTCAATTGCTTTGGTAATGTTTTGAAGTAATTCTTCTTTGGTCAATGCGGTTTTAAAACTTAAGTCCTCATCTTTTAAATGACTCCAGAAACTCTCCATAGGCGCGTTGTCTCCAGGTGTCCCCGGTCTTGACATGCTATGGCAAATGCCATAGCTATTAAGGGCCCGATTGAATTCTAATGATGTATAGGCCGAACCTTGGTCAGTGTGTAAAATTAATTCGTTGGCGGCCAGGTCATTACTTTTCATTGCTTTATTAACAGTTGCTGTCACCAGTGTTGTCGTTTCGGTATCATCGATCGCCCAGGCAACGATACTGTGATCGTGTAAATCCTTGATGGCACTAAGTCG
The DNA here is from genome assembly GCF_003641145.1 of Lactiplantibacillus paraplantarum. Taxonomy (NCBI): domain Bacteria; kingdom Bacillati; phylum Bacillota; class Bacilli; order Lactobacillales; family Lactobacillaceae; genus Lactiplantibacillus; species Lactiplantibacillus paraplantarum. The sequence goes on along the minus strand of NZ_CP032744.1, from coordinate 2,386,664 downwards.
TAGTTTGTTGAGACTTTGATTACCGTATTTTAATTCAGTACAGTCGGTTGTCCAAACCTTATTAGATTCTTCCTGATTAAAATCATGCTTGATGATATTGGCTGACATCATTTCTTTATATTCCGCTTTACGATCATGTTTACTAATGCGAATCGATGATTTGATATGGTTAACTTGCATTAATCTTCTGATACGTTTGGCATTCACATGGTACTCAGTCTCTTCGTTGATGTGCATAACTAAGGTTTCAACACCAAATATATAATTATGGCTAATTTCTAATTTAAGCATGAATTTAACTAGCTCATCATTTAGTCGTTCATTAGCGGTTAATGTCCGGTTCAACCATTTATAATATGACCTCCGCTTGATCCCGACTTCTTGACACAACCAACTTATGGGATATTTACCGGCTAGTTCTTGAATTGCCTGATATTTTGAGATCCGGTCGATTGATGACCAACCACTTACTTCACTCTCCTTTGAATCTCTTTCAATTTTTTTGACAGGTCCTTTTCCATTTCCAAATGTTTAGTTCTAGCTTCTAATTCTTTTATTTTCAGTTTAGCGATATCTAACTCGGTAAGTGGCGTAGCTTTACTTTTCCCACGGCGGTCGGCTAAAGCGTCCACACCGCCGTTATTTAGCTTCTTGACCCAGGTATAAACTTGTTGATACGAGACCTCAAAATGGCTAGCGGCCTCGTGGTAAGCATAGTCGTTGGCGATAGTCCATTGAGCTATTTCAATGCGTTCAATTTGGGTTGTCTTGCGTCCGTCTTTCATCTTTCGGTTCCTCGGATTTCTATTGGAATAAGTTTTCTTTCCAATAGTATAATCTCTAAACCAATTAGACACCATCCCGGCGCTACTCAAACCATACTTGGTGGCTAATTTTGGAAAAGACAGCTTTTCTTTGATATGTTCCTGTACAATCCTTTCTTTGAATGCTTGAGAATAGCTGCGATTTTTTCTTTGATGCCTTAAGCCTTCACTTCCATTGAGATCGTACAATCTTTTCCATTGATGAATAACGTTTTTATTTATTTGTAGATCCCTGGCAATTGATTGCACCGTATGGTTATTATCAATCAGATTAAGAATGTTAATCTTTTCATCAAATGAATACTTTCTATTTGAACGCATACAAAAACCCCTTAGGTACACAGATTTTTTATTATTTAATCTGTGTACCTAAGGGGTAGTATATCCCAAGTAGGGATAAGCTATTTTTATTAGATGAGTATTATCGTTTACGATGTGATTGTATTATTGGTTGATCAGATTTTGCCGAATCAACCGTGCCACGTAAGCCTCGTGGAGCAAATCACCGTGACTGATTGATTTTTGGTTGACGGTCATGGCGGTATAGCGGGTCACGTTATTCATAAATAAATCGCCACCAGCATTCACACTACTAAGCGGTACAATGTCATCATCACCATTCCCGGTGTCACCAGCAACGTTAATCACAGCGTGTAGTTTCTTGAACTGATCTTTGTGCTTGAGAAGCGGTGTATAGAGGGTTTTATCTGGGTGCTCAGCATCAATACCTAAAAATGGTGTGCCAATTAGCATCAAATCGTGAATTGCCAATGGTTTCGAGGTGCTTAAGCCAGCTAAATAACGGCTCCAAATTAAGCCACCATTCGAATACCCTAGGGCGTTAGCTGTTTTAAGATGTTGGTGACGTTGTAAGTACTGAATGGCTTTAGCTAAACCGTCTGTTTGAGTCATAATGTTTTCTGCTGAATCGGCACTATTTTCGAAAAAGATCACGATAATCGCGTCGTTAATATTAGTATTTTCGACCCGCTTTTCCTTGAATTGTAGTTGCTGATTCGCAGTAACGGTCAGAGTGATTAGTGGGTGACGCTGTTGCGCATTGAGCGAACGTACAATATCATCGAAGTCAGTACGCCGACTACTACTGCCAGCAATCATAATTAATGGTCGTTTTTGGGTGGTTAATACGTGGCTGGTTTCATCTTGGTGAATTTGGGTTGTTAGCCCCAAACCAATGATTAATAATAAAAATAAGCCACTGGCAATTAACCCCCATATTACTTTTTTAGGCATCAACTCACCCCATTAGAAATTATTTAGAAGCGTTCAGCGATGATTGGCCGGTCATTTAATGGTTGCAGTGCGCGATTATTCGCTGTAAATAATTGCTGATAAGTTGCTAGTTGTTGTTCACCAATCATCACAGTATCAGCACAGACATACCATTCAACCGTTTCACTTAGTGGCGGGGTCGTTAATGATCCTAAGTAGTGATAGACCGTTCCGGTATCGGGCAAAAGTTCAGTTAAGTTAACGGGGGCAGCTAGCTTGTGACTCGCTTGGGGCGTCAATTGGTCAAGCAAGCCTTGCAAACTGGAATTAGGCTTGCCAATGCGTCCGAAAACGGCTACAACGGCTAATTGACCGGTGGCACTTTGATGAACGAGGTGCCATTCAATTGGTGCGGCCTGACCATCAATAAGATGTTCTGCGGGTGTGTGAAAGTGAATTTGTTGAAAGGCGAAGTCGCGATCATTCAAATAGGCGGCACCAATGCCACTAGCCTTCAATGTAGTAGCTTCACCAGTGATTGCTTGTGCCTGGTAGAGTCCTCGCCAGCTGATAGCGGATAGTTGTGATTCTTGAGCAGTTTTAGTCTGAATGTCAATTGGTGATTGATGCTGGCCACTGATCATTGGCCAGTCAGTTTGATGTGCATAATCAAATGTCATCGAAAGATCCTCCGTTTATTATTGATGTTATTGAATTTAAAATAGTTGAAACTAGTTAGGACACCTGCTGATAATTGGTGACGCTCATAGTAGTTACAGTGTTGCCGGTTACAAGTCAGTGACAATCGGCTGAGCCTCGTTGAAAGCGGTCATTCAGAACCGGTTTGATAGCCGTTAGCCAAGCGCTGACGGCTATCGACGAACAGCAACCTGATCCGCGAGCTTCCGGCAATGTTTGACGGAAATTACATACGAGGCTATCGTCAGTATAAGACAGTTATCCATGCAACTTACATTATAACACCCATTGATAGGATGATAGGATGGCGTATGCTGGCTGATTAGGGCAATAAAGATAAGAACGCGTTATACGCGTTAATCAGCCATAAGTCCTGATTAAAATAAGCCAGTGCCTAAGTTTAAAAACAGGCAGCTCGATGTCGGCGATGGTCCCCCAGTCTTGGAAAGCAGAATAGTGCCAATACTGACGAACAGAAATCCTGAGAACGAAATGTTTTAATTATCGTTAATACCTGACACCCGGCGTCGATAATTATTCGGTAATTGACGCACCTTTAAACTGACCGATAATGTTAGAATAGAAGTTGAAAAGTTAACAGATAGGTGGCTTCAACAATGACAAATCAACGTGTATTAACTGTTCCAGGCGGTATTAATTTCCGTGAACTCGGTGGCTACTCGACTAAAGATGGCCGACAAATTAAATGGCATAAAGTTATTCGAACGGGGGGACTTGACCAATTAACGCCCGCTGGACAAGCTTTGTTAGGTGATTACGGTGTCCGCTACGATATCGATTTTCGTTCACCACAAGAAGTTCTGGACGCTCCTGATCGGATTCCTGGCAGTGCTAAGTACGTGTACGCACCCGTGTTTAATGTTGACGAAACGCTTAATTCAGATGGTACTGACAAGATGACGGCTAATTTGGAAAAACATCCGGATAGTGGGTTTGAACACATGCTAAAAGTTTATCGGATGGTGGCCAACGAGCAACATGCCAAAGATGAATATCGGCGCTTCTTCGATAATTTACTGGCCAATGATCGACCTGATTCAACGTTGCTATTTCACTGTACAGCGGGGAAGGATCGGACCGGAATGGGCGCAGTTTACTTATTGACAGCGCTAGGGGTTGACTTTAAGACGATCAAGCAGGATTACCTGCTAACAAATCAAGCTTCAATTGGTCGAATCAACGGGGCAGTTATGGACGCGCGGGCACAGGGCGCTTCAGCAGCAACGGTTGACAGTATTCGGGCACTGTGGTCGGTTGATGCAGCCTATTTAGATGCGGCCATGACTGAAATCAAACGGCAATCAGGCAACTTGAATCATTATTTACACACAGAACTTAAATTAACTAATAATGAAATCAATGATTTACAACGGATCTATTTAGAATAGGAAGTGTGACAATGCGCTATCTTGCTAGTTCCAGTCATGACATTCGAACAAACCTGGCTATTGAGACGTATTTGATGGAACACGCTGATTTAACCGAGCCAATTTTGTATTTTTACATTAATGATCCTTGCATTATTGTTGGTCGTTATCAGAATGTTAAGGCGGAAATCAATCAGGACTATGTCGATCAGCACCACATTACGTTGACACGGCGAACTTCTGGTGGTGGTGCTGTATATGATGATCTTGGTAATGTTAGTTTTAGTTTTATCACTAAGGATGATGGGGACGGTTTTGGTAACTTTAAGCGATTCACAGCACCGGTCTTAAAGGCCTTGCATGCCATGGGGGCCACCAATGCGATGATGAGCGGTCGTAACGACTTATTGATTGATGGCAAGAAATTCTCGGGTAACGCGATGCACGTTGAGAATGGCCGAATGTTTTCCCATGGGACTCTGATGTATGATGTTGACCAAACGCAGATTGCTCAAGCACTGACGGTGCCCACGGACAAACTAGCTTCCAAGGGGATCAAATCAGTTCGGAGTCGGGTTACGAACTTAAAACCTTACATGGCGCCAGCATACCAACACTTAACGATCGAAGCTTTTCGAGATACGTTAGCCCGTGAAATCTTGGGTGTGGCTGATTTAAGTCAAGCTAAGTCGTATCCGTTAGATGATGTCGCTTTGGCAGGCGTGGCGGAATTAAATCAGCGATATTTCAAGAACTGGAATTGGATTTATGGCCAATCACCAGCGTTTACCGTCAAGCAGCGGCGGCACTTTGATGCCGGTACGGTTGAGTTTCAGCTTAACGTCGATGCTGGACGGATTAAGACGGTTACGATTTATGGTGATTTCTTTGGTGCAAAACCAATCACACCAGTCATTGAGCGACTGACTGGTGTGAAATATGAACGTCAAGCAATTACGGCGGCACTAGCCCCCCTTGATTTAACGGCCTATTTCGGCCATATTAATTCAGCCGAATTAATTGATTTAATCGTTGCTTAGCGAGATTGTGAAAATGGCTATTAACGATGATAGTTGCATGAAAATAGAACGGGCGGACTGGATTTGCTTAATGGAGTGTGGCGACTTGTCTTAAGCTAATTCAGTTAGTTATTAAATAAAGTTGAAAGCGCTTAAAATTGTTTTGCTTTCTCTAGTGAAATCCATTACAATATAGTTATTAATTTAGAAATTATATAATATTTGACTATTTGATTATAAGAAGGAGTTGTTTTTAATGCACAAGTTTATCGCGATGGTTGGAACTAATTCAGATCAATCGACTAACCGTAAGTTATTGCAATACATGCAAGCCCACTATGCGGATCAAGCAGAAATTGAGTTAATGGAAATTAAAGGGTTGCCAATCTTTAATAAGCCAGAAAATCGTCAAATTCCAGAACAGGCCCAAATGATGGCCGATAAGATCGAACAAGCGGATGGGGTGATTATCAGCACACCAGAGTATGACCATTCAGCCCCGGCCGTTTTAATGAACGCCTTGGAGTGGCTCTCATTTCATATTCAGCCTTTTGTTGATAAACCGGTGATGATTATTGGTGCGTCGTATGGCGCGTTGGGAACTTCACGGGCCCAGGCCCATCTTCGGCAAGTCTTGGATTCACCAGAATTGCGTGCACGGATCATGCCGAGCTCAGAATTTATGTTAGGCCATTCGTTACAGGCTTTCGATGATGAGGGGAACCTAACCGATGAACAAAAAGTTGCTAAGCTAGATGGTTTGTTTGCTGATTTTCAAGTTTTTGTAGCAATTACGAAGAAATTAAAGCATGCTAACGCAACGACGCATCAAGAAGTTCGCGATATGGACTGGGAAAAATTATAGAGAGGGCGACGACGAATGAAATTAGTTGGAATTGCAGGTTCAATTGAAGATAAGTCTTATAACCGATTATTATTAAAGTTCATTGCTAATCATTTTAGTGACATGGTTGACATTGAAATCTTGGATATTCAAGACGTGCCCATGTTTAATCAGAGTGACGATCAAACAGAAGGCGAAGCAGTTCAATATCTGAAGCGGAAAATTATGCAGGCGGACGGCGTTATTATTGCCACACCGGAACATAATCACACGATTACGGCCGCTTTGAAGAGCGTGATCGAATGGCTATCGTTCAAGATTCATCCAATGTCTGGCAAACCAGTATTGATCGTAGGGGCTTCTTATTATGATCAAGGTTCTTCGCGGGCCCAGTTAAATTTACGCCAAATTTTGGAATCACCTGGTGTCGATGCGGTTGTAATGCCTGGAAATGAGTTCTTGCTTGGTGAAGTTAAGCAGGCCTTTGATGATCAGAATAATTTAAAGGATCCACGAACTGTGTCATTTTTACAAGAAACGTTAGGTAAGTTCCTGAAGTTTGTAAAGATGGTCAATGCGATGGACGCAGAAGCCCATGCTGATGATTGGAAAAATGAAGATCTTGAAGCTAAGGGCGAAGTTGAGACGACCATTAAAGGTGTTGATATGCATGCTGCTGATTGGGTTGAACAAGCGGCTGCTAAGACCCATGCGGCTGAAGGTGACGATTACGTCAAGCTAGACCGGGGCGTACTGACGGTTAAGCAATTAAATTGGTTCTTAAATTCGATGCCAATGGAATTGACTTATGCCGACGCCAACAATCAGTTCTTATACTATAATCACCAAATGGATGGCGATAAGATGCTGGCTTCACGGACACCAGCACAAGCCGGCAACCCATTAGCTGATTGTCATCCAAAACGGGCTGTTCCAGGTGTTAAACGGGCCGTCCATATGTTACGGACAGGTGAAACCGATCTCTTTAAGTTACCGGTACCTGGTATTCCTAATAAATATGTGATGCACTATTACCAAGCCTTACATGATGATAAGGGCGAATACAAAGGCATTAACGAGTTTGTACTGGACCTATTACCAATTGTTAAGTATTACCTGAAGCAGACTGGGCAGATGTTAGCGCCTGATCCAGATGCTAAGACGGATGCCGTTTCGGGGGCATCGTCAAAAACCAAAACACCAAAGCCTGATGATGTCTCTGGGGCATCAGTAGACACGGATGTAGAACCAGCTGTTGACGATGTATCGGGTGCATCGGCCGACACCGAAGCAGCGCCGGTACCACCAACAAAGCCGGCAACACCTGAAGTTGACAGTGTTTCTGGCGCTTCAGCTAAATAGTCAAGCAAGTTCTTAACCAAGAAGCTTTGAGGATTGATGTTCTCAAAGCTTCTTTTTTTGTGGTTAAGTCAATTATTCGGTAATTTAGATATAAATAATATTATGATGATGGCCATTCATAAATGTTAATTAGTGATGAATAGTAGTGAATCGATTGCTAATATTGAGCGTTTGGTCAAAATCTAAAGTAATATTAGTCAACTTGTTTATTTTAAAAACACGAACATTAAAATGTTAATTAATCAATAAAGTTAAGAAATTCGTTGACAGTGAGGCGGCTGGTTGCTAAACTAATGGTGAAAACAGAGAAAGAGGGATCGTGATGGCGAAAGTTGGTTTGATAATGGGGTCAATTTCCGATTGGCCAACCATGCAATTAGCGGCAGAACAGTTGACAGCGCTAGGGGTATCTTATGAGCGGCACATAATTTCAGCGCACCGAATGCCCCAGACCTTACAGTCTTATGGTGAACAAGCAGCAGTGCGCGGTATTCAAGTGATTATTGCGGGAGCGGGTGGTGCCGCCCATTTACCAGGAATGTTAGCCGCCAATACGCTATTACCAGTAATTGGTGTCCCCATTAAGACGCATACGTTGAACGGGGTCGATTCATTATTGTCGATTGTCCAAATGCCGGCGGGAGTTCCTGTCGCGACCATGGCGATCGGGGAAGCTGGAGCTAAGAATGCTGCCCTAATGGCTGCCCAAATTATTGGTTTACGTGAGCCTGAGGTACAACAGGCTATTGGTGATTTCCGTATGCGGCAACGTCAGGAGGCTGAACAAAGTGAACGTCAATTTTAAGAACGCCATCTTACCACCGGCAACGATTGGCATCGTTGGTGGTGGCCAGCTTGGTCAGATGATGACGCTTAGTGCTAAAGCGATGGGTTATCATGTGGGAGTTCTCGACCCGATGCCTAAAGCACCGGCTGCCCAAGTTGCTGATTTTCAAATTGTGGCTGCTTATGACGATCAAGCGGCGTTATTAGATTTAGCACGACGTAGTGATGTCTTAACTTATGAGTTTGAAAATGTTGATGAAGCCGCACTAGTTGCCGCCCAAGCCTACGCGCAGTTGCCACAGGGAACCGCCTTACTTCATATTACTGGGGACCGACTTAATGAGAAGCAATTTCTTCATGATCATGGCATTCCGGTTACCCCGTTTGCACCAGTGACAGATTTACAGTCATTGAACTATGCCCTTAATCGTGTCGGTACCCCGGCGATTCTTAAAACAGCGGCGGGTGGTTATGATGGTCACGGACAGACGGATTTAGCAACGACCACGGTGACGGATGCGGCCCACGCACTGTTGGCACAACCATGTATCTTAGAAGCCCGCCAGGAATTTCGAACAGAAGTTTCAATGATGGTGACGCGCAGCGCTGCTGGTGTGGTGACACCCTTTCCATTAGTCGAGAACCAACACCAACATCACATTTTACACACAACGATTGCACCGGCCAACGTTCGTCCTAGTGTTCATGCTGCCGCGCGCAAAATTGCGGTGTCTATCGCGGAGGCTTTACAACTACGGGGCGTTTTAGGAATTGAATTCTTTGTACTACCGGATGATACCTTATTAGTCAACGAGTTAGCGCCGCGGCCCCATAATTCGGGACACTATACGATTGAGGCCTGCAATATCTCACAATTTGAAGCCCATATTCGAAGTATTTGCGGTTTGCCGATTCCAGCCATCACTCAGACAAGTCCAGCGGTAATGCGCAACCTGTTAGGCGCGGACTTGACATTGGCACGGCAACAGTTGATCAATCATCCAGAGTGGCATTTTCATGATTACGGGAAGGCTGACATTAAGCCACAACGCAAGATGGGCCACGTGACCGTTTTAAATCACGATATTGATGCGGCATTAGCAGCACTGGCAAGTTTGAAAGGAGAACAATAATCATGACAGCTCCAATTGAGAAAAAAGCACTACTATACACTGGTAAAGCCAAAGCGATGTATGCCACTAATGATCCCGAAATTTTGTGGGTCGAATATTTGGATCAGGCAACGGCCTTAAACGGGAAGCGCAAAGTTCCGATTGAGCAGAAAGGTCGCTTAAACAATCAGATTGCAAGTCTGATTTTTAAAGACCTAGCTGCCCATGGGATTGTGAACCATTTCATTGATCAACCTTCAGACTACGTGCAGCTTTTGCGGCGCGTTACGATGATTCCACTAGAAACCGTCGTTCGTAATGCCGCGTCAGGGAGTTTTGAGCGTAAGTTTGCAGTGCCACATTTAACTAAATTCACTGAACCGGTACTGGAATTTTTCTACAAGAGCGATCAATTAGATGATCCCTTTATTAATGAGTCACAGATCCAAGCGTTGAACGTGACAACGCCAGCGACTGTGGCTGAAATCAAACGGCAAGCCTTGCAGGTTAATCAACGGCTAACGGCAATTTTTGCGGCAATGGGTGTGCAACTCGTTGATTTTAAAATCGAATTTGGTTTGACGACCACGGGTAAAGTTTTGCTAGCTGATGAAATTTCACCGGATAGCTGTCGATTAGTGGATTCAAAAACCGGGGCATCACTTGATAAAGATGTCTTTCGCAAGAATCTTGGTAATTTGACGAGTGTTTATCAGGAAGTATTGGCACGGTTAGCAACCGTTGAGGAGGCCTAACATGTACTTAGTTAAAATCTATGTTACTTATAAGCAATCAATTTTAGATCCCAAGGGTGAGGCCATTCATGATGCCCTACATCGGCTGGGATATACGAATGTGGATGCGGTTGAGTTAGGCAAGTATTTTGAGGTTAAGATTCACGCAGATGATCGACCAGTAGCTGCTGAAATTGATGAAATGTGTGATCAGTTGTTAGCTAACGTCAACATGGAAACCTATCGTTACGAAATTACTGAGATGGAGGCTTTATAATGCTGAGATTTGCCGTACCAGTTTTTCCTGGTTCTAATTGTGATCATGATATGGTAAACGCTTTGCGCGATGTTTTACACGTCTCGGCGGATTTGATTCCTGCAACGGCAACGTCACTGGCAGGTTACGATGCGGTCATTTTACCGGGCGGTTTTTCGTACGGTGATTACTTGCGAAGTGGAGCCATTGCTCGTTTTGCACCGATTATGCCAGCCGTGATTGCGTTTGCAAACGCAGGTAAACCAGTTATCGGTATCTGTAATGGCTTTCAAGTGTTAACTGAGGCTGGGCTATTACCAGGTGCCTTGCAGTCGAATCGTTCAGCCAAATTTATTTGTCAAGATAGTCGGTTACGAATTGTTAATCATGGGACAGCTTTTACGTCCGCGTATGGTTCAACGGATCAAATCAGTTTGCCAATTGCGCATGGTGAGGGTAATTATTATTGTGATGAAACGACGTTAGCTGAGTTACGTGCCAACCATCAAATCATCTTTGAATATGTCGATAATCCGAATGGTAGTACGGAAAACATTGCTGGTATCATGAATCGAGCCGGTAACGTGTTAGGCATGATGCCCCATCCAGAACGGGCTGTGGAAATGATTCTTGGTTCCACAGATGGTCTGGGAATTTTTCAGTCCGTCATTGCTAATCAAGAGGAGGCTACGCATGCTTAGAAAGCAACCATTATCACCGACCGATGTTCGTGATTCCAAGGTATATCGGGATTGGGGTTTGACCGATGCTGAATATCAATTATTAACGGATGAAGTGCTCGAACGTTTGCCTAACGAGACCGAGACTGGCCTATTTTCTGGCATGTGGAGTGAACATTGTTCGTACAAGAATTCTAAGCCAGTTCTGAAGAAATTTTGGACACAAGGTGAACAAGTGCTTGAGGGCCCTGGTGAAGGGGCGGGTATTATTGATATTGGTGATGGTCAAGCCGTTGTTTTTAAGGCCGAAAGTCACAATCACCCGTCAGCGGTCGAACCTTATGAAGGTGCGGCGACCGGTGTGGGTGGCATTATTCGCGACATTTTCTCAATGGGGGCTCGTCCAATTGCCTTATTAGATAGTTTGCGATTTGGTGAACCAACGGATGCGCATACTAAATACTTGATTTCACAAGTCGTTGCTGGAATTGGGGGTTATGGCAACTGTATCGGAATTCCAACGATCGGTGGCGATACCGTGTTTGATGCGAGCTATCAAAAGAATCCGTTGGTGAATGCCATGTGTGTCGGTATTTTGGACCAGGCTGACATTCAAAAGGGGCAAGCAACAGGAATTGGAAATGCCGTTATTTACGTCGGTGCCAAAACGGGACGCGATGGCATTAACGGTGCTTCCTTTGCTTCAGCCGAATTTAATGATGCCAATGAGACGCAACGTTCCGCTGTTCAAGTTGGTGATCCCTTCATGGAAAAACTATTGATGGAAGCGTGCCTTGAAGTGATTCATGATCACCGGGATATCTTGATTGGTATTCAAGATATGGGGGCGGCCGGGCTCGTATCATCTTCGGCCGAAATGGCTTCTAAAGCCGGAAGTGGCTTATCCTTGAATCTTGACTTAGTCCCGCAACGAGAAACTGGCATGACGCCTTTTGAACTGATGCTTTCTGAATCACAGGAACGGATGTTACTGTGTGTTAAAGCGGGAGCGGAAGCTGAGATTTATCAGGTCTTCGAAAAGTACGGTCTGGATGCCGTCACTATCGGTAAGGTAACGGCTGGTCATCAATATCAATTATTTCATCACGGTAAACTAGTCGCTGACGTGCCAGTTGATGCGTTGGCAACCAAGGCCCCCGTCTATGAACGAGAAAAGAAACGGCCGACCCGTTTGAATCATCAGAGTCACCATCAATTTATGCCGCGACTAGTTGATGCGACCGGAACATTGAAGAAGATGCTGCAACAACCAACTATTGCCTCCAAGGCAGCGTTATATGGCACTTATGACTCGCAAGTTCAGACGAATACGGTCGTCAAGCCAGGCTCAGATGCAGGTGTAATTCGGATTCGGCATACGGATAAGGCCTTAGCAGTTACGACTGATGTGAATGGGCGATACTTATACTTAAATCCACGGATCGGTGGTGAAATCGCCGTCGCAGAAGCGGCGCGTAATATTGTGGCTTCGGGTGGGCAGCCTTTAGGAATCACTGACTGTTTAAATTATGGTAATCCGGAAAAGCCAGAGCAATTTTATGATTTAGATGAGTCGGCCATGGGAATTGCGCGTGCTTGTCAGTTATTCAATACGCCAGTCATCTCTGGCAATGTTTCGTTGAACAATGAATCGAATGGTGAAGCGATTTATCCCACCCCGATGATTGGCATGGTAGGATTGATCAAACATCAAAAAGATATTACCACCAGTGATTTCAAGCACGCTGGCGATGCGGTCTACGTATTAGGAACAACGGCAGCCGATTTCAACGGCAGTGAACTACAAAAGATGTTGACCGGGACGATTAGTGGTGAACTGTTTGATTTTGACCTCGTGACCGAAAATCGCAATCAACGATTATTGTTAACGGCAATTCAAAAGGGGTTAGTGGCCAGTGCCCATGATGTTTCTGAGGGTGGGTTGATTACCACGATCGCGGAAGCTTGTTTCCCACAAAGTATGGGGGTAGAACTGGTTAGTGATTTATCTGCTACCAATTTCTTTGCGGAAACGCAGTCGCGGTTTGTTATCTCGGTGACACCAGAACATCAAGCAGCTTTTGAAAGCTTGATGGAACCGTATGTGACTTATTTAGGACAGACGACGGCGAAGGACCGACTACATGTTCAGACTGCTGATCAAGCCTTTGATATCAAAGTGAGCTTTGCAAAACAGTTGTGGGAAGGGGCGTTACCATGCCTACTGAAGTAAGCAGTCTAAATGAAGAATGTGGTGTGTTTGGTGTTTGGGGTTCGCCGGATGCGGCTCAATTGACGTATTTTGGACTTCATGCATTGCAACATCGTGGTCAGGAAGGTGCTGGGATTACCGCTAATAATCATGGTAAGCTTCAGACGGAACGGGGGCTCGGTCTATTAGCTGATGTCTTCCGTGATCCTCGTCGCTTGGCACACTTGACGGGACAAGCCGCCGTGGGGCACGTTCGGTACGCAACGGCTGGTAATCATGGCTTAGAAAATATTCAACCATTGAGTTTTAATTTTAGCGATGCGCAGTTTGCCCTCGCTCATAATGGCAATTTAACTAATGCGGTGACATTACGGCAGCGCTTAGAACAACATGGGGCTATCTTTCATGCCAGTTCTGATAGTGAAATTTTAATGCATTTGATTCGGCGCAGTCCGGCAGCCACGTTAACGGAGCAAGTTAAGGATGCCTTACGACAAGTGCATGGTGGCTTTGCCTACTTATTATTAACAAACGATTGTTTGATCGCGGCTTTGGACCCTAATGGGTTACGGCCATTAGTCGTGGGTCAGCTACCCACGGGGGGGTACGTCGTTTGCAGTGAGACCTGTGCTTTGGATACGATCGGCGCTACGTTTGTTCAAGATGTTCAGCCGGGAGAACTGTTAATAATTGATAATCATGGTTTGACGATTGATCACTATACAACTGATACACAGTTAGCCATCTGCTCGATGGAATTTATTTACTTTGCGCGTCCGGACTCGGATATTCATGGTGTCAACGTCCATTCTGCCCGTAAACGAATGGGGGCTCAGTTAGCCATTGAGCAGCCGGTAGATGCTGATATTGTTGTCGGGGTCCCGAATTCATCCCTGTCGGCGGCGACTGGCTATGCTGAAGCAAGTGGCCTGCCTTATGAAATGGGGTTGATCAAAAATCAGTATTCATCAAGAACTTTCATTCAACCGACCCAAGCATTACGGGAACAGGGCGTCCGAATGAAACTCTCAGCTGTCAAAGGGGTCGTTGCTGGCAAACGAGTCGTGTTAATCGATGATTCAATCGTACGTGGAACGACTAGTCGCCGTATCGTTAAATTATTGAAGGATGCGGGCGCAAAATCAGTTCACTTGCGGATTGCATCGCCACCGTTACGCTATCCATGCTTTTACGGGATCGATATTCAATCGACTAACGAGTTGATTGCGGCTCAACAAACGATTCCTGAGATGTGTCAGACATTTGGCGCCGATTCACTAGGTTTTTTGAGTGAACAAGGGGTCATTGATGCGGTTGGCTTACAGACCAGTGAACCATATGGCGGATTGTGTATGGCTTATTTTAATGGCGACTATCCGACGGCACTGTATGACTACCAAGCAGAGTACGATGCAGAAATTGCGCAATTACACGCCAATCATGAAGGGGTGATCAAGTGAGTGATGCGTATAAGCGGGCTGGCGTTGATATTAATGCCGGCTACGATGTCCTAAAGACGGTCAAACAAATGAGTGGTAATCAACAATTGGGCGCATTTGGTGGTGCTTTTCCACTGGGTCCGGACGTGACGACCAATAATCCCGTGCTAGTAGCTGGTACGGATGGTGTTGGTACTAAATTATTGGTGGCGATTGCGGCTGATCGACATACGACGATTGGTATCGACTTAGTGGCGATGTGTGTGAACGATATTTTAGCACAAGGGGCGACGCCGCAATTTTTCTTAGATTACTTAGGCTTAGGGCATACAGATCAGGATCGGGTCAAGGCCATTTTGACCGGGGTTGTGGCCGGTTGTCATCAGGCACATACGACTTTAATTGGTGGTGAGACGGCTGAGATGCCGGATATGTATGGTCAAAACCATTATGATCTCGCTGGTTTTGCGGTAGGGATTGCGAATCGCGCCGACTTATTATCGCCAGCTAATGTGACTGCTGGGGATGTTCTGATTGGTTTACCATCTAATGGGCTACATTCTAATGGTTTTAGTCTCGTACGTGATATTTTATTCAAACAGCATGATTACCAATTAACAACGGTTTTCAAAGAACTTGGTCATGACCTACAGACTGAACTTTTACGACCAACGACCATCTATGTTGATGCCGTTCAACCATTATTACAACAAAAATTAGTGGCGAGCATTGCTCACATTACTGGTGGTGGCTTAATTGAAAATGTTGCGCGGGCATTACCAGCCGGTTTAAGTGCCCATCTGGAGTTGGGACAATGGCCGGTACCACCGATTATGCCGTTATTAGCTGAACTTGGGGACTTAACGGCAACGGACTTACGGTCGACCTTTAACCTAGGATTAGGAATGGTCCTGATAGTTCATCCAGATCAAGTGGCGACGGTGATAGCGAAGTTAACAGCTACTCAGCAGCCTTATTATCAAGTTGGAACAGTTCAAGCTGGTTCGACTCCGGTTGTTTTTGAGGAGGCCCAGCATGGTTAAAAAAATCGCGGTATTTGCTTCGGGCAACGGGACGAACTTTGATGCTTTACAGCAGGCTATTAAGGTACGCCAACTACCCGTAGTGCTTGGATTGCTTGTGTGTGACCAGCCAGATGCGCCCGTGATTGCGAAGGCCCGAGCAGTTAATGTACCCATACTAATTGTTGATTTTCATGAGTATGCCAACAAGGCGGCTGCGGAGGCCATTATTTTAACGGCACTGCAGGCGCGACAAATTGATGTCGTGTTATTAGCAGGATATATGCGGATTATTGGTCCCACCCTGTTGAATGCTTATGCTCATAAAATTATTAATATCCACCCGGCACTGTTACCGGATTTTCCAGGTCGTCACGGCATTGAAGATGCTTTTGCGGCTGGTGTTACTGAGACGGGGGTGACGATTCACTATATCGATGCTGGTATCGATACTGGGCAAATAATTGCCCAACGCGTTGTTCCAGTTGCACCCGATGATACGTTGTCAACGCTGGCGACGCGTATTCATATTTGTGAACACCAATTTTATCCAGATGTGTTACAGACACTCATTAATGAAGGAGCAATTTAAGATGACAAAACGTGCGTTGTTAAGTGTTTCTGATAAGCAAGGATTAACTGATTTTGCAAAGGGACTCGTTGCGCTAGATTACGAGTTGATCTCAACTGGTGGGACGAAAAAGGCACTCGAAGCAGCGGGCATTCCAGTGATTGGGATTGAAGAAGTGACCGGTTTTCCTGAAATGCTTGATGGACGGGTCAAAACTTTGCATCCCAAGGTCCATGCGGGCTTGTTGGCTCGGCGTGATCTACCAGCGCATATGGCCCAATTAGAAGCAGCTGGGATTCAGCCAATCGACATGGTCGTTGTTAATCTTTATCCATTCAAGGCGACGATTCAGCGACCCGATGTGACACAGGCTGAAGCCATTGAACAGATCGATATTGGTGGCCCATCGATGTTACGTTCCGCCGCCAAGAACTTTGCAGCCGTACTACCAATTGTAGATCCGGCTGATTATGATCAAATTCTGGCGGACCTACAAGCGGAAGCCATTACACCAATAGTACGGCAACACCTTGCTGCCAAGGTCTTTCAACACACCGCGGCTTATGATGCACTGATTGCCCAATATTTAACGACTGAGGAATTTCCAGATAAGTTAACGCTTACTTACGACAAGCAGCAAGCCCTTCGTTATGGTGAGAACAGTCATCAGCAAGCAGCTTTCTACGAAAATGCACTACCAACTGACTTTTCAATTACGGGTGCGCATCAAATTCATGGTAAAGAGCTTTCTTACAATAACATCAAGGATGCTGACGCGGCGTTGCGGATGGTCAGTGAATATCAACAACCGGCCGTAGTGGCGATGAAGCACATGAATCCTTGTGGTGTTGGGTTGGGGACGACGATTGAAGATGCTTGGGATAAGGCTTATGAAGCCGATTCGATTTCTATTTTCGGTGGCATTATTGCACTCAATCGACCTGTCGACTTAGCAACGGCGGAAAAAATGCACGCGTTATTCTTGGAAATTATTATTGCACCAAGTTTCGATGACGAGGCTTTAACCGTCTTATCTAAGAAGAAAAACTTGCGTTTAATGACGGTTAACTTTGATCAAGCCCATACGGCTGATAAATTTGAAACCATTTCAGTTGGCGGTGGCTTACTACGGCAAGAGGTTGATACAACCTTTGAAACGCCAGCTGACTTTACGGTTGTCACTCAGACGCAACCAACACCGGAGCAATTAAAGGCATTAGCTTTTGGCCAGCAGGTCGTTAAACACGTTAAGAGTAATGCGGTGGTCGTTACGACGGCGGACCGGACGTTGGGAATTGGTTCTGGACAGATGAACCGGATTGATTCCACTAAGATTGCAATTGGCAAGGCCATGCAACAGGCCGGTTATGAGCAGGCTATTTTAGCTTCTGACGCTTTCTTTCCGATGGATGATTGTGTTGAATACGCGGCTCAACATGGTATTCGCGCAATCGTGCAGCCGGGTGGGAGTATTCGCGATAAGGACTCCATTGCGATGGCTGATCGGTATGGAATTACGATGGTCACAACTGGTGTCCGGCATTTCCGGCATTAATCAGTGAAGGGATGGGTGCGAACATGGCAAAAGTATTAGTAGTTGGCGGTGGTGGTCGTGAGCATGCCATTGCCAAGGCGATGATGACAAGTCCACAGGTCAGTACCGTTTATTGTGCGCCCGGTAATCCAGGAATGGTGCCGGATGGGATTCAGACGTTGGCAATTGAAGAAATGGACTTTGCAGGTTTAGTTAACTTTGCGCGGGCCAATACCATCACATTGACCTTTGTCGGCCCAGAAGTACCGTTAGCAGCTGGCATCGTTGATTACTTCCAGGCGGCGGGACTTGCGATTTTCGGCCCGCATCAGGCGGCTGCACAATTGGAGAGCTCTAAAGTATTCGCCAAAGCCTTTATGCGTCGCCACCACATTCCGACCGCCGACTACCGCCAATTTCACGAGTTAGCGCCTGCGCTGACTTATAGTCGTGAACAGTCATTGCCACAAGTTATCAAGGTCGATGGACTGGCGGCTGGCAAAGGTGTGACGGTCGCAACGAGTTATGAACAGGCGGCAACGGCAATTACAACGGCATTTGCGGCCAGTGCGACTGTGTTGATTGAAGATTATGTGACCGGTTTTGAATTCTCACAAATGGTCTTAGTTGGTGGTGAGCGCTATGTGTTGTTACCAACGGCGCAGGACCACAAACGGTTACAAGATCATGATCTGGGACCAAATACGGGCGGGATGGGGGCCTATTCACCAGTGCCACAAATTACGCCGGCAGTCATTGAGCAGACAGTTACCACAATTATTGAACCGACAATTGCGGGAATGAAAGCGGAGGGATTGAGTTTTGAAGGGGTCATCTATGTTGGCGGCATGCTCACTGCAACTGGTGTTCAAGTTATTGAATATAATCTACGACTAGGTGATCCTGAAACCCAGATTTTATTACCGCAACTACAGAGTGATTTCTATCAAGTCATTGTCGACTTGCTTCAGCACCGGCAACCGCACGTTCAGTGGCAGACGGCTGCCAGCTACCTCGGAGTTGTACTAGCCGCTCCTGGTTATCCGGGGCCAGTTAAAGCGGGGGTCCCCGTTCCAAGCGTGACGGGAGCTGATTACGCGAGTGTAACCGGTACGCCGGATCAATTAGTCAGTGCGGGAGGTCGAGTGATGATGGTAACGGCTAGTGCCCCCAACTTGATGGCGGCACAGCAGGCGGTTTATCAGCAAATTGATCAACTGGCGATTGGCGATCTGATTTATCGAACCGATATTGGTGCCAAAGGAATTGAACAGTTGCATTGATTAATGCTTGACAATCAGATTATCCCATTCTATGCTAGTAGCATTACTTAAATTCGTTATAAAATTTGAAGTTGCGTGTTGGGAATGACCAGCACCAACGTTAAAATCGTCCTTTTTAAGCGAAAATAAAGGGACGATTTTTATTTTGATATGTTAAGAGCAATTTGGAGGCTAAGTTTAGTATGGAAATGGGCGCTTTGATGACGGTAGTTAAGCGACGCATACATAATTGGCATGTGGCTGGTAGCCGGCGTGGTTACTTGCAACGAAAGTTAACAACTTTAAATGTCAGCGCAACCGGGCTTAAGAATGTCGAGGATGCTGCGTTTATTCACCATATCCAAAAACCGGTTAATAGTGGTGAGTCGCGTAATCAAAACTGGTGGCATCTCAATTTCTTTTGGGGGTTACAGGGCATTGGTCGAGCATCAACGCCCCAAACACCAGCACTTGCACTTACTGGTAAAATTAGTGGCTTCAATCATCCGGCTGTCGCTCATTTTGAATTTATGCGTGACCAGATTAGTGGTGGGGTAGTCGATAAGCAAATACTGCCAGCTCCTACACTTTGTTTGGCGGAACTTAAGCGGCCAGCTAATGCAACTGCACTCAGCCAAGTCTACCAGTCAGATTCAGAAATGGTGCACGATTTGGCAGCAGCGTATCATCAAATTATGAGTGATTTGTACCAAGCTGGCGCACGCCAGATTCAGCTGAATAGTTGTGCACTTGGTGGGCGGCAGGTCATGACGATTACTGAACTGAGTACACAAGTTAGCCAAGAGGCTGTTCACAATTTGCCCGCGGATCTTTGTGTTCAGTGGCACGTGACGCATGGCAATTGTTGTTCAGTGTAGTGCACTGACGTCGTAAGCTTCACTAGCTAGTGCTGCTATGGGCGGGCCTAAGCTGCCGACCTGTGACATCGAAGCTTTTTTAAATATTGATTCGTAACAGATTAATGCATCGGTAGTAGTTAAAAAACAAATTAAATCGTGCGGTTAACTGAGTGGCTCTCGGTTAATCGCACGATTTTGTTAGTAGCGTTAAATTAGTGTGTGCAAACATGATGTCATTGGGTGTTCTTAGTTAGTTTGCTGTTGAGCTCGGTTACGCGAACGTTATTTTTTATTTTGTAAGGATTGGCGTTTCGGGCTGACCCATGTCCCTGAGCCAAAGCCTAAGATGGTTTTCAGTGCTGGTACGAACGTTGCCACTACGGTAAGGGGATTAATCATCCAATAAAACAACATGTAGAGTGGTGCAAAAAACCAATATTTTAATTTCGCACCGTGATGGTCCAGTAGTAATGCGGCCAGTAATTGCATGAAACCTGCCAATAGTTCAAAGCTGACGAAGATAAATGACAACATCAGGCCATGGTAGATGCGTTCGAAGTTACCGGTCATCAAGAACCAGCCCATGAGGATCAAAAACATCAGGGAAGTAATGACGAAGAAAAATGACCAGATAATCGACAAGGTTGAATCAACGAACATCGATAGTTGATAACGATGGGTAATCGGGTGTAAGAGAAACTTTTTAATGTTCGTTAACCAGACTTCGGTCCCGCCCTGAGCCCAGCGCTTACGTTGATGATAAAGATCACGAATCGTGGTGGGAACATTCATGTGGAAGACGATGTTGGGTGCAAACCGAGGAACGGCGCCGACCATTTGGTGGTCCCACGCAATACTAATATCTTCGGTCGCCCGATTTTGACGGAAACCGCCAACATCAATGAGAAATTGTTTACGGTACAGGGTATTAGCGCCACTGTAAGCATACATTGAATCGTTGATGGATGTTTGGCTACGTTTAATAACGCCCACGATACTTGAAAACTCGACAGTTTGTGATTTGCCTAGGAGGGATGTTCGATTTTGAACATCCATGTTGGCTGTGACGGCGGACGTATTCATATCGCGGTCATGGATGAAGAAGTTCATGTACTTCATCAGGGCGTCTTTTTCAGGGATGGTATCGGCGTCGTTGCTCAGAATATAGTCACCCTTAGCAAAATACATCCCGATGTTAAAAGCATGGGCCTTACCCTTGTTCTTCTCGATCTCAACGGTCCGCAGGCGGGGATAACTTAACTGCAGGCGGCGAATGATAGCCGCTGTCTCGTCAGTCGAACCATCGTTCATGACCAAGACTTCATAGTTCGTATAGTTGAGTTCATCGAATAAATAAGTGATGGTCTCTTCAATCATGACTTCTTCGTTGTGGGCCGGAATCATGATGGTAATCATGGGTTGTTGGTCAACCGGAATGGCTTGCCAATTGTCGTCGCGTTTATTGGTCTTAATAAAGCGATAGGATAATGAGCCGGCAAACCAAAAGAATGAGCCAACAACGGGATACAGACAGAGAATTAGGAGGGCCAGGTTGACGACTGTTTTAAAGAACGTCGCTTCAAATAAATGGTCAATGAAAATATTGGTCATGGTGACCTTCCTTCCTAATCGTTTAAATCGTCCAAATCATTTTTTTGGTAGAGTTGTTGAATTTGATCCGTATCAAGATTCTGTTCGGGTTTGACCCGGTAATAACGGGTGTTTTCCCGAAATTCAGCGTTGCCGAAACGGTCATCCATGAATTTTGCTAATAGTTGTTGCCGCTTTTTTTGATTGATGGGATTAAAGGTCGGCCACTGCTCAACGACCCGTTCACGTTTACGGTTCTGAATAATAGTCATAGTTACAGCAAAGAGTGAAGCAAGTGCAAAGCAAAAGACCAGTAGAATACCGATAAATTTAAATTCAAAGATGCCCTCATGATAATACCAGAAACGAGGAATGCGATGATTATAACTTGACCAGATGGAAAGGATCGTAACTGTGATTGGGATAATGACAGCTAACCAGCCTACCAGTCCGACAATGGTTTGCCAAATTTTAAGCCCCCAGTGGCCAGAATCAAAATAGGCATCAGAATAAAGTTGC
The DNA here is from genome assembly GCF_003641145.1 of Lactiplantibacillus paraplantarum. NCBI lineage: Bacteria > Bacillati > Bacillota > Bacilli > Lactobacillales > Lactobacillaceae > Lactiplantibacillus > Lactiplantibacillus paraplantarum. The sequence continues at coordinate 2,364,718 of NZ_CP032744.1, read as the reverse complement.
TGCCGGTTGGAATCTTCATTAGGTTGTTTGGTCATGCTGATCCTCCTTGGTTGTTGGTTGGTCGGGATTGATGGGATGTCCGAATAAGTAGCCTTGACGAATACTGATCTGGAGTTGCTCGGCTAACTGTTCGTCGGCTTCATTTTCAATCCCCATTAAGATCAAATCGATATCGTTGTCTTTTGAGAGTTGATTCCAAAATTGAAGGTTCAAGTCTAGCCAGACGGAAGGATCTTCCTTACGAAACGAACGCATTGAGCATTTTAGTGTGTCGATATCTGCTAGTAACCACTGAATATTCTTCAAATTAGCTAAACTAGCCCCGACGTTATCAATCCCAAATTGCATGCCGTATTTGCGGGCTTCACGGATTCGTCGCCGAAATAGCCGTTTGTTGATGTGGCGTGACTGATACTGTGGCGTATATTCAACAGCTAAATGCATCGGCTCAATATTCGCGATGGCCCAGCGAACAAAGTAGCGAAATTCGGGACTAATGATTTGTTCATATTCCAAGTTGATTGATAGCGTAATGGCTTCATTAGGTAATGCCTTAAAAGTATCTTCAAGCAAGAAGATCACGCGTTGGAGTGGTAAGGAGTCCAGTTGTGGTGGCAATGACCATGAACCGTCAGTGTTATGTTGCCGTAGCAGACACTCATATCCGGTCGTCTGTCCGCGAAAATCGACCTGCTTTTGAATAAAATAACGAAGCTTAAAATCGTCGTTTTCAAGATAATTATTGGAATGCTTACGAGAGTACCAGTAATAAATCACGATTGTAAGGATAAAGCTGACGGTAATTAATCCAGTCAACCAAAGTAGTCCTATTTCTAATTGCACCAGGCTCATTTAAATATAATCTCCGTAAGAAAAACTTATGACAGCAGAAAAAGTATCTGTCGGTCACAGTTAATATAGTTAAGTGTTCTTGACATTATATGCCTATATTTGCGCAGTTTCAATCAATATTATATGCTGATAAGTGGGATTGTCTGTTGAATGTTATTAATCAGATTAAGCTTATGAAGAAACTATAAAACCAGCCGCTGACACTGTTGGGCTAACATAATTACGAATGATTGACGAGGTTTTAGTGGTCGCTTATAATCGATAATGACTTTGAGAGATAACGTAGATTAAAGAAGAAGGTTATTGTGAAATGAAAATTGTTTTAACAGGTTCGATTGGTCGCATAAATCAGACCCTCGTTCCTCAACTGACTCACAATGGACATGATGTGACGGTGATTAGCCATCAGTCTAGTCGTAGTGGGCTAATCAAGGTATTTCGAGCAACGCCGGCAATCGGCCGTCTCGATGATGAGGCCTTTTTGACACGAACATTCAGGGGGGCCGATGTTGTCTACTTAATGTTGACCGGCGTATTGGCTAGTGATGATATTTATGCTGCTGCCAAACAACAAGCAGAGATCTATGCAGCTGCAATCAATGCAGCTGGGGTAAAGCGGGTCGTTAACTTAAGTAGCGTGGGTGCTGATTTAGGTCCCGAAGTTGGTTCGTTGTATATGTATCACATTATCGAACAGACGTTAACGTCGGCCTTAACGGATGTTGACTTAACGTTCATTCGGCCAACCGCAATGTACTATAATCTATTAAACAGTGTACCGACAGTTAGAAAAAGTCATCGAATTTATACTAATGCTAGTCTCGATGTTAAGAACGTCTGGGTGGCTCCGGTTGATGTCACACCAGTTATCATTAAAGCGCTGACTGAACCCGTTACTGGACAGACCGTGTCCTATGTTGCTAGTGATGAACAGACTTATTTGGAAGTTGCGTCAGCATTATCGCAGACGCTCAAGATGCCAGATTTACGTGTCTCACAAGTACCTGATGAGGTTATGCAGAACAATTTAGTGACGGCGGGAATGCCAATAGCTTTTGCAAGAGAGTATGTCAAAACGGTGGCTTACCAACGTGAGCACGATTTTTATGCGGACTATCGGGCTCATCAGCCACGATTGGGGACTGTCAAGATGGCCGATTTTGCCCAAGTCTTTGCTGAAGATTATCATAATCAACAGGTCATCAAACACTAATTAAGATCAGTTATATGAGCAATGAAAGCCAAAAACACCCACGAGTTTTCGAAAACTCGTGGGTGTTTTGACCTTCTATGCAGTTGCTAGACTAATCAATCGCGCCTTAAGCAACAAAGGCGAAGTACAAGATAAAGACGACCATCATCGTCCACATGAGGGCATTGACTTCACGCCAACGTCCTTTGACGGTCATGGTAATCGGATAAAAGATAAAACCAACGGCCAAGCCTTCTGAAATGCTATAAGTCAGTAGCATCATAATCATGGTAAAAAATGCTGGTACGGCAATTTCGAACTTGGTCCAATCAATATACTGAACGTTTGAAAGCATCAAAATACCGACGATAATTAGTGCTGAAGCGGTAACCGCAGATGTAATCACTGTTAAAACTGGTGAGAAGAAGGCGGCAATGGCGAACAGGAGCGCAACGAAGACCGATGATAAGCCAGTACGGGCTCCAACAGCTACACCTGAGGTTGATTCTACGTAGGCGGTCGTTGGTGAGGTCCCAAAGATTGCGCCTAAGGATGTCGCTAGCGCACCGCTAAAGAGTGCTTTACCAACTCCTTTAACTTCACCAGACTGCTTATCCACCATTCCGGCTTCGGTGGCTACCCCAACGAGTGTTCCGGAGGTATCAAAAAGCCCAATAATGAAAAACGTTAAAATAACGATAATCATTTGAAACGAATTGATATTGCCAAGATGGGTGACTGCTTGACCAAAGATAGGCTGGACACTCGGAACACCACTGACGATACCAGTTGGTAAGGGAATGATACCAAAAATCATGCCGACTGCGGCCGTGATGAACATGCCCCAAAAGATACCACCAGTAACGTTAGCAGTGACTAACATAATGCCAACAATAATGCCGAAAATTGCTAATAAAACGGTCGGACTGTGCAAGTTGCCGAGGGCCACGGCGTTCGATTTGTTGGCAACGATAATACCGGAAGTTTGGAGCCCAGAAAAGGCAATGAATAACCCAATTCCCGCAGATACGGCATACTTTAAGGCACTCGGAATCAAATTAATCAATTTGTCGCGCAACTTAGACAGTGTTAATAGAATAAAGAGAATCCCAGCGACCAAGACACCTGCTAAGGCCGTTTGCCATGGAATATGCCATTCTTGGACGACCGTATAAGTGAAGAAGGCGTTCAACCCCATCCCAGGCGCAAGCGCGACGGGGAAGTTGGCTACCAGTCCCATTAAGAGACAGCCAGCAATGGCAGCTAAAATCGTTGCGGTGAAGACAGCAGTTTTGCTCATACCGGTACTGCCCAATAGTTCGGGATTTACGGCTAAAATATAAGACATCGCTAAAAAGGTCGTCAGACCACCGATCAATTCGCGGCGGACTGAAGTACGGTTTTCACGCAAATGAAATAATTGTTCTAGAATAATGACCCACTCCTAAAATTAATAAAAAACTAACAATTCAACAATTGTCTAGTATAACATACTGCTTTTTAGGGTAACAGGGGATTTATTGTTTTATCTCTTTCAGTTGACTTAATGCCAACATCGTCAGGGTAGTCTCAAGCGACCATGCAGTCATTGTCCACTTTTACCAAAGTATCATGAATGATGGTCAAAACATGCCAATTAGTCGGATTGCTGTTCGTCAGTACGTGTTCATCCTAATCCGACTTCCGGGGCTGGGGGCCAATTGCTGGAACGCAGCCGACGTCGATTTGAGCTCACGCAGAAGCCCACTGCGCAATCTCAAATACGAGTCTTATTCTAAGCCGGAAGAAGATCACTTCCAGCTAAGAATAATTTGGCTACTGAGCATTGTCACCCAGCCCCTCCAGTCTCAAGAGTGTGAGGGGCCACGGGTTGAAGCCGAGCATTGCCTAGCCAACGGATTAATGCGGTTTTGGCATTAGTCCGTTAGCGTAGCAAGCACAGGCTTCAGTGGCACCGAACACGTTTCGGGAAGCCGCTCGAATGGCTGATGAACAGCCACTTAACTTGGTACAATCGGTCGTTGAATATTTTGATACTGGGACTTCAATTAAACGTTAAGTTATCATCGTCCATTTTAGCTACTCCAATACTAATATGGTGATTTAGGCATAGTTGAACTGTCAAAATAGGATTATCAGTCTGACAATTTGCTGACAAGATTATCGTTTGAGAAAAATAATGATCAATTCATCAAAAGTTGGGTACGTCCATGTCTGCCATTCGAACGCTGTCCCGACTGGAAGGTATTTCTGACAATGCTCAGCACTTCAAGAGTGTGAGGTCCAACCGGGTTGGGTTGAGGATTAGCCTAGCGATGTTGCTAAGCGGGTGGTCTTCCCCGATTGGCAATATTGTGTAGCTAACCGCAGACCCAGGTTGGCTCGAACACGTTTCGACAATATTGCATGCCTATGGAAGACCAGCATTTAAGACGTGGGTTTCGGCTTAAATCTGTGTCCATCGCGTTCCAGCAATTGGCAGAAATGCCTGGAAGTCGGTCTAGGACGCTCAAGCCAAACATGTTTACGCTAGTTCGACCTTTTTCCAGCGGGTTTAAGCTGGTGCTTTTGACCTTAACCAATTGGCATGTTTTGATCATGATTCATGAACGGTTGACTAGCGAAGCGTGTGGATTGATTGTGTTCAGTGAATGCACGTCAGCATAAATTTGATTGGAAGGGATGATTAAAAAGAGTTGATGTAACGTATCCGAACAAAAAACAGCGGCTCACACCCCGTGTTGTCGGGATGTGAGCCGCTGCGTTTAAGAATAATGATTAATGCTGTTCAGTTTCATTAAGACCGACTGATTCGTCATCGACAGTGGTCTCAGCCGCGTGTCGGTTGAAGAGTAAGTTGAGACCAACTGCGGCTAGACTACCCACGACAACCCCGTTACTTAACATGATTTGAAGTGCGCCTGGTAGAAATTGGAAGATGTTCGTTTGAACTGTGACCCCTAAACCAAGCCCAATGGAGACGGCTGCAACGAGCAAGTTATTATTATTACGAAAATCAACTTGAGCTAACATTCTAATTCCTTGAATCCCAACGATCCCGAACATGACGACCATGGCGCCGCCTAGTACTGGGTCGGGAATAATAGTAGCCAACGCACCAATCTTAGGCAATAAGCCCAAGATAACTAAGAAGGCTGCGGAAAAGTAAATTGGTTTCCGTGTTTTGACACCGGATAATTGAACGACCCCGACATTTTCGGAGAAGGTTGAGTAAGGGAAAGTACTGAATAATCCACCAAGAATAACGGCAATCCCCTCTGCTCGGTAACCCCGCTTTAAATCATCACTTTCAATTTTACGACCAGTAATGTCGCCAAGGGCAAAGAAGACCCCGGTTGATTCGACCATTGTGGTCAATGAGACGAGGATCATCGTCAGAATAGATGACCATTCAAAATGGGGAGTACCAAAGTAAAAGAGGGTCGGTAAGTGGAACCAGCTGGCTTCGGCGACGGGTTTCAAGGAAACCATGCCCATGGCACCAGCAATCAAGGTACCAACTAAGATCCCGATTAGAATTGAAACGGACTTCATAAAACCCCGTGCAAAAACACTAATTAATAAAATAATGGCAATCGTAAGAAAACCGATACCTAGTGCTTGTAGATTACCAAAATCTTTAGCACTAGTATCGCCACCACCCAGGTTCTGAAAGGCCACTGGGATCAAGGTGAAACCAATGATTGTAATTAGTGATCCCGTGACGACGGGCGGAAAGAGGCTCTTGATTTTTGAAAACAGTCCAGCAATCAAGAAAATAAAAATACCAGCACCAATAATTGAACCGTACATGGTCCCCAGACCGTACGTTTTACCGATTTGAATCAGTGGATTGACGGCTTGGACTGCGCAGCCAAGCACGACGGGAAGTCCGATCCCTGTTAGCGGAGTGCGTTTTAATTGTAGGAATGTTGCAATTCCACACATGAAAATATCGATTGAAACTAAGTAAGTTAATTGTTCTTGGCTGAAATGCAAGGCTGCCCCAATCAATAACGGAACAAGCACATCACCCGAATACATGGCTAACAGATGTTGAAATCCTAAAACGGCCGCCTTAATGTTGGTAATTTTAGGTGCTACGGATACTTCCTTCAAATCAATCTTCCTCTCTCGATTAAGCTGATTTGCCTATAAAAAAAGTCACCCCGGCAAACGGGATGACCTCGTTTGCTTATAGTCCAACCTTTACGGGGTTGGGTAGAAACTCGTCAACCATATCATGACATTATATAGGCAATTACCACTTATTTGAATGAGACTTATTCTAGCACAGATGAAAACCGAATACAAATGTTGCCGAATAAATTAATGTTCGTGAAAACGGCTTTTTCACGAAAGTTCAAAATGAAAACGTTCACTTTTGCGATTGCTGATTATGCCAAAGTAACACGGCCATTTCAAGTGTCTGGGTCTGCTCAGGATCGTCCAAATTCAACATCAACATTTTTTCGATTTTTTTGAGCCGGTAAATCACGGTATTCCGATGGATGTCGAGGTGACCAGCAACTTCCGCGATATTTTGATGGTAATAAAAATATCCGTACAGAGTCGTTAATAAGTTAAGCTGCTCGTGAGCACTCACGCCACTGACAAGTCCGCCTAAGACACGTTCGACAAAGGACCGGGCTTCGTTTTTGGGAATCAATGAGATCAATTCTTTAACGTATTTTGGCCGATAAATCGTGACCGCATGGGGGCTATTCTTGCTGAGTGCTAAAGCTTCCGCGGCTTCATTATAAATAGTCGCAAGTTCCGTTAAGGGTAATGTCGAATAGCTGTAACCAGCAATCAAACGGGCTTGTTTGTCTAACTTAGGCTGAATAAATTGAACGAGGGCCGTTAAAAAGTGTTGGGCGTTTTGTTGATCATTGATTAATAAGACTAATTGCTGTTTTAATGAAAAAACAATGACAGCAGCCTGGTATTCTTTAATAAACCATAGTGTGAGTTGTTGCACCTGCTCTAAAAGGTGGTTGCTTAGTAATGCCTGATGAGTAGTGGTCACTAGAATAGTTGCGCAGTGGAACTTGGTACTTGGATCAATGTTGCGGGCCTTTAGCGTCTTATTCACGAGCTCATTAGAAATACCGCCGTCCATAACATTCAGATAGAAGCCACTTTGATTACGGAAAGCTGACTCGTTCAACATGTCTACGCGGCTGTTGACGAAACTTAGGGTATTAAGGACGACTTGTGTGAGCATCTGATCGGTTGAATTGGCTGGATCCAGGTCTAGAACGCCAACAAAAGCCTTGTTTTCTTTGTAGGCTGAAAACAGCGGCATGATGGTTAAGTCAGTTGTCTGGTAGGGGAGGATGACGCGGGTATTAAGGTTGAAATAGTCGATATCGGTCTGGTTACGTAAAAAGTCTGTCAAAGTGTGACGCGTCATTGGCAGGTCTTGTGAGGCACTGACAACGCGAAAATGACTGTCCATTAAAAAGATTGGGTGGTGGATGAGCTCACTACACTTATTCAAGACGGTTGTATTAGTTGGGTCTTTTAACAACAAATCAGCAAGTGCTTGGTTAGCCGTAACGATCCGACTAAGCTCATTAGTCTGGGATTTTAAAATAATACTTAACATTTTACGCATGGTTTCAGAAATCAGCTCATCGCCGGGTGTGATAATAATTGGAAAGGCTAATTCATCCGCTAAAGCGAGCACCTTTTTGGGCAAATGGTCAACGTAACGATGATCCTTAAAGCCAAGGCCGGCACAATTGGCATTGTGCATTGCTTTGATTAAGGTCGAGGGGTCCGTTGTCGTATTAATAAATGGGTAGCCATTTGTAATCAAAAATTGACCATTGGCGAGATAGTTGGCGATGTCGGGTGATTCAATCATTCCAATATTACTAATTTCGCGCTTGAGACCGCGTTCACCCGCAATTACCCGCATATGTTGCATTGATGGTGTTTGTAATAGTGTTTGTAAACGCATGGTAAGTCCCCCTAAAATTAGTTATCTTTAACAAGTAGTATACCGATAATTTGGCAGTTTGACTATAATTAAATGAAAAATAGATTAAAAACAAATGAAGTGTCGAATTAGTGTTACGGGTTAATAGATTTCAATGTTGGTCAAACGTGCTATATCCTTATTCAAAATAGCCAGCATCGTAGACCACTGAAAAAAGACGAGTTAATGTAAACATACGATACGGCTTCTAGGCGATACTACCGAAACGTGTTCGGCGCCTCTGCGGCCTGTGTTTGCTACGCCAACGAGACCGTATTAATCCGTTGGTTAGGCAATGCTTAGCTTCACCCCCGCCCCTCGCAAGCTTGAGACTGGCGGGGCGGGGGTGACACCATGCTCAAGGGCAAAGTATTGCTTGTCGGGGTGATGTTCCCGGCTAGCAGAAGACGCATATTTGAATTTGCGTAGGGGGGTTCTGCGGAGTTCAAATCGAGGTCTGCTCGGTTCTAGCAATTGGCATCCGGCCTAAAACTCGGACTAGGACGCGCGCATGCTGATGAATAGGCATCCAGCTAACTGGCCCGTATTATCAACGATACATACCGATATTAATGATCAACGCTCAAAGTCATCAGATAATTAATGTACTCGGGTTGATTAACCCTTGACAGTCGTGGTGGAGTTCGTTACACTTAGTCCAATTAAACAAGCACCTTTAACTTAGTCCTGTGAGGCTAACAAGGGGAACGGTCATGTTAGGGTCGCCCACGCTTTTCACAGGAAAACGGGACGGCCCTTTTTTTCAACCCGCAGGTTAAGGTGAAATTACAGAAATGGAGCTGACAAACTAATGGCACGAGAAGTCGTTGATGCAATGACCATGCGCCGCGCGCTGACGCGGATCACTTATGAGATTATTGAGCAAAATAAGGGTGTTGGTAACCTAGTATTTATCGGTATCAAGACCCGCGGAATTTTTTTGGCCCAACGGTTAGCGCAACGATTGAAGCAGTTGGAAAGCGTTGACGTGCCAGTTGGTTCGTTAGATATCACGTTATATCGGGATGATCACCATGCGGTTGATGTTGCCGGTCAAGCCAAGCTAAATGGTGCTGATATTCCAGTTGATATCAATGGCAAACACGTTATCTTGGTCGATGATGTCTTATTTACAGGCCGGACGGTACGGGCCGCCTTAGATGCTTTGATGGACCATGGACGTCCCGCAAAGATTTCGTTGGCCGTATTAGTTGACCGTGGACACCGTGAATTACCAATCCGGCCCGACTTTATTGGTAAAAATATTCCAACGGCCTTGGATGAACAAGTCAGTGTGGCGCTTGAAGAACACGATGGTCATGATGGCATTAGTATTGAAAAATTAGAAGAATGATTTAATTGAATAAAACCATTTAATTGTTTCCAGAGAGGAACGAAACGGTTTGGTCATGCGTGACCACTTAATCGGAGTCTAGCCTCTTTGCAAACATTTTGCGGAAGCTAGACTTTTTTGTACACAAAGGAGACGGCGATAGCCATGAAAACGAGTCAAAACCTAGTTAGTGTTGAACAATTCAGTAATCAAGACGTGATGGCCTACCTGAAGTTGGCGCAGGCCTTTAAGAATGGTAAAACGGTGCAACTGTCACAGCCAACGTTTGCGATGAACTTATTTTTTGAGAATAGTACCCGCACACATACAAGTTTTGAAATGGCTGAACGGCGGCTAGGCTTACAAGTTATTCCGTTTGATCCGAAGACCAGTTCAGTAACTAAGGGTGAAAGTTTGTTGGACACGTTGAAAACGATTCAGGCGATTGGGGTTAATTTAGCTGTAATTCGGCATCCACGCGATCGTTATTATCAACCGTTACTTGAAGCTGGCTTTGATATGAGCCTAATCAATGCCGGTGATGGGAGTGGGCAGCATCCGTCACAATCGTTACTAGATATGTTAACGATTTATGAAGAATTTGGGCATTTCGATGGTCTGAAAATTGCTATTGTGGGTGATTTAGCGCATTCGCGGGTGGCACGTTCTAATATGGCGTTATTGACACAGTTAGGGGCTAAGGTCTACTTTGGTGGCCCGAAGGAATGGTATGGCCGTGACTTTGAAGCATACGGCGAATATCAGACGATGGACCAGTTAGTCGCAACGATGGACGTCATGATGTTATTACGGGTCCAACACGAACGATTATCGCAAGTGAACAATCAGGCCTTCGATGCGTCTGCCTATCATCAACAGTATGGGCTAACAGCTGAACGCGCCGCACGAATGCCTAAGCAGGCCATCATCATGCATCCGGCACCGGTTAATCGGGGTGTTGAATTAGCAAGTGACTTAGTTGAAGCGCCGCAATCACGAATTTTTCAGCAGATGACGAATGGTGTTTATATTCGGATGGCAATGGTGGCGAGCGTCCTCGCTCATCAAGGGTTAATTTCAGCAACTCAAGTGGAGGTTTAACGCATGACAACATTAATTAAGAATGCGCAAGTGTGGCAAGCTGGGCAATTACAAACAACGGATATCCTGATTGCCGAGGGCCGAATTAAGGCGATTGGGCATCAACTACACGAGCAGTTTGGACCGGCGGATCACGTCATTTGTGCCGATCAGCACTTTGTTAGTCCGGGCTTTGTCGACGTGCACGTTCATTTACGCGATCCAGGCCAAACGGCGAAGGAAACGATTGCGACCGGAACGTTAGCTGCGGCGCACGGCGGTTTCACAACGGTCGGAGCAATGCCTAACGTGGATCCGGTACCCGATACACCTGAGCGGGTCGCGACGATGGTGGCGCGTAATCAGCAGGAAGCGCATGTTCACGTCACGCAATATGCCAGCATTACAACTGGCCGGACTAGTGAACAGCTCGTTGACTTCGCAGGTGTCAAAGCGGCGGGGGCCTTTGCCGTCAGTAACGATGGTTCCGGTGTTCAAACGGCCGGAACCATGTTTGCAGCCATGCAAGGCGCTGCTAAAGTTGGGTTGCCATTGGCGGCGCACGTTGAGGATGATTCGCTTTATCACCATGGCGTGATGAACGCGGGGCCCGTTGCTGACCGGCTGGGATTGCCTGGTATCAATAATGTTTCAGAAGCGGCCCAAGTGGCCCGTGATGTCATGTTAGCAGAAGCGAGTGGGGTTCACTACCATGTTTGTCACGTCTCAACGGCGGAAAGTTTACGCGTGATTCGTAATGCGAAAGCAGCTGGCATCAACGTGACTTGTGAAGTATCGCCCCATCATTTACTCCTTTGTGATGAAGATATTACGATGGATAACCCGATGCTAAAGATGAATCCACCGTTGCGTTCAGCCAAGGATCGCGCAGCGTTAGTTGCGGGATTATTGGATGGCACGATCGATATGATTGCGACGGACCATGCGCCGCATACTGATGCCGAAAAACAGGGCAGCATGAAGACGGCCGCCTTCGGGATTACCGGGATTGAGACGGCCTTTGCCACGCTATATACGGCGCTGGTCAAGACCCGGTTACTGACGCTCGGTCGTTTAATTGAACTGATGAGCACGCGCCCAGCCGAACTATTTGGCTTAAATACAGCTGGCCGGTTGGCAGTGGGGGCACCGGCTGATCTAACCATTATTGATTTAGATCATCAATATGAAATCGAAGCGGCCACCATGTTATCGAAGGGGCACAACTCCCCGTTTATCGGTTGGCCCGTTTATGGCAACGTCTTAATGACACTAGTTGACGGTAAGTTGGCATATGGAAAGGAAACGCAAGCATGAAACGATACTTAGTACTTGAAGATGGTACGATTTACCCCGGCACGGGGTTTGGTGCGACAACGGCCACGGTTGGTGAATTAGTCTTTAATACCGGCATGAGTGGTTATCAAGAGTCAATCACAGACCAGTCTTATAATGGTGAAATCTTGATGTTTACGTATCCTTTGATTGGAAATTACGGCATTAATCGGGATGACCATGAGTCAATCAAACCAACTTGTAAGGGCGTTGTTGTTCACGAAGTTGCCCGGCGAGCCAGTAATTGGCGTAACGCTCAGTCGTTGGACGATTATCTAAAACAAAATGCGATTCCTGGCATTATGGATATTGATACGCGGGCGGTCACTAAACATATCCGCACGAAGGGTGCAATGAAGGCCACCATCGTCGATAACGTCTTACCGGATACGGTTGACCGGCTCAAAGTCACGGAATTAAATCGGGCGGTTGTTGCTCAGAGTTCAACGAATAACGCCTATCCCAACCCAGCGACAGGTCCTAACGTGGTCGTCGTCGACTTTGGTTTGAAGCATTCGATTTTACGCGAACTAGCAAAGCGTCAATGTAACTTGACGGTGTTGCCGTACAATACCACGGCCAGTGAAATCATGGCTTTGAATCCGGATGGTGTGATGTTGACGAACGGCCCTGGTGATCCCAAAGATGTTCCGGGAGCCTTAGAGATGATCAGAGAAGTGGAAAAACATGTGCCGCTATTTGGAATTTGTCTCGGACATCAACTTTTTGCGCTAGCAAACGGTGCGGACACGTTCAAGATGAAGTTCGGACATCGTGGTTTTAATCATCCCGTTCGTGAGATTGCAACTGGGCGGATTGATTTTACGTCGCAAAACCATGGTTACGCGGTGGACCGGGATTCATTAGCGCAGACTGACTTGTTAATCACCCATGAGGAGATTAATGATGGTACCGTGGAAGGCTTACGGCATCGCGACTACGCGGCCTTTTCCGTGCAATATCATCCGGACGCAGCGCCAGGTCCTCACGATGCTGATCATATTTTTGACGAATTTATTGATTTGATGGCCGCTAATCAAGCCACCCAGAAAGGAAGCCAATTCAATGCCTAAACGGACAGATATTCATAAAATCATGGTAATTGGTTCAGGGCCAATTATTATTGGTCAGGCCGCAGAATTTGATTATTCTGGGACGCAAGCCTGCCTGGCATTAAAAGAACTCGATTATGAAGTGGTCTTGGTCAATTCTAATCCCGCAACGATTATGACGGACAAAGAAATTGCAGATCAGGTCTACTTGGAACCAATCACACTTGAATTTGTCTCACAGATTTTGCGTAAAGAACATCCCGATGCGATTTTACCAACTTTAGGCGGCCAACAGGGCTTGAATATGGCGATGGAATTATCCAAATCAGGTATTCTCGATGAGTTGCACATTGAACTGTTAGGGACGAAGCTCAGCGCAATTGATCAAGCGGAAGACCGGGAACAGTTTAAGGCACTCATGGAAGAATTGGGCGAACCCGTGCCAGCTTCTGGGATTGCGCGGACGGTTGACGAGGCTTTGGCTTTCGCTGAGCAAGCTGGTTATCCGGTCATCGTGCGACCAGCCTTTACGATGGGGGGGACTGGCGGCGGGATTGCGGAGACGCCCCAACAGTTACACGACATTACTGAAAATGGGTTGGCGTTGTCACCAGTGACCCAAGTTCTGATCGAACAAAGCATTGCCGGTTACAAAGAAATTGAGTTTGAAGTTATGCGTGACGCTGCCGATAATGCGATGGTCGTCTGCAATATGGAAAATTTTGACCCCGTGGGCATTCATACTGGTGATTCAATCGTCTATGCACCCGTTCAAACGTTAGCCGATCGCGAAGTGCAATTATTACGGGATGCTGCTTTGAAGATTATTCGGGCGTTGAAGATTGAGGGGGGCTGTAACGTTCAGTTGGCTCTCGATCCGAATAGTTTTAACTACTATATTATTGAAGTAAATCCACGGGTCAGTCGCTCATCAGCGTTAGCCTCTAAAGCGACTGGTTACCCAATTGCTAAGATGGCTGCCAAGATTGCAGTCGGCTTGCATTTGGATGAAATTAAAAATCCGGTGACGGGCACCACTTACGCTGAATTTGAGCCAGCGTTGGACTACGTGGTTTGCAAGATTCCTCGCTGGCCGTTTGATAAGTTCACCCATGCTGATCGTCGTTTGGGCACTCAGATGAAGGCAACCGGGGAAGTCATGGCGATTGGGCGTAATATTGAAGAAGCCACACTAAAGGCGGTCCGATCACTAGAAATTGGGGTGCACCACGTTGAAGAACCCGCTTTGCGCAGTGTTGACGATGATGTACTTAGCGATAAGCTCATTCATGCGCAGGATGATCGGTTATTCTACTTAACGGAAGCAATTCGCCGCGGTTACCCGATTGATGAATTAGCCGAACTCACCAAGATCAACGTGTTCTTCCTGGATAAGCTATTACACATTATTGAAATCGAACAAGCCTTGCGTACCCATACGGATGACTTAGAGACACTAACTGTCGCTAAACGCAATGGCTTCGCCGATCAAACGGTAGCTGACTATTGGCACGAAACGATCGACCAGGTTCGCGACTTCCGCTTAGCGCACAAATTAGCGCCCGTTTATAAGATGGTCGATACTTGTGCCGGTGAGTTTGCCTCGGAGACACCTTATTACTACGGCACTTATGAGTTTGAAAATGAGAGTATCGTTACGAAACGCCCATCCGTTTTAGTGTTAGGGTCAGGGCCGATTCGCATTGGACAAGGGGTGGAATTCGACTATGCCACCGTTCACTCCGTTAAAGCCATCCAAAAAGCTGGCTATGAAGCGATTATCATGAATAGTAATCCGGAAACCGTCTCGACTGATTTCTCAGTATCAGACAAATTGTATTTCGAGCCACTGACGATTGAAGACGTCTTAAACGTGATCGAACTCGAAAAACCAGTGGGCGTGATTGTGCAATTTGGTGGTCAAACAGCGATTAACTTAGCAAAACCATTAGCTGACCATGGTATCAAAATCTTGGGGACGAGTGTGGCGGATGTCAACCGGGCGGAAGACCGTGACGAATTTGATAAGGTCATCAAAGCTTTAGCCATTCCACAACCGGCTGGTGATACGGCAAGTGATGAAGCAACCGCGCTAGCTATTGCGGATAAGTTGGGCTATCCCGTCCTTGTTCGGCCCAGTTATGTCCTTGGTGGCCGGGCGATGGAAATTGTCAAGAAGCGGGCCGACTTAGACTATTACATGCATAACGCGGTCAAGGTGTCGCATGACCACCCCGTTTTAGTCGATAGTTATTTGGTCGGGAAAGAATGTGAAGTTGATGCCATTTGTGACGGTCAAACAGTCTTGATCCCGGGAATTATGGAGCACATCGAACGGGCGGGGGTCCATTCTGGCGATTCGATGGCCGTTTATCCGCCGCAGTCACTTTCGGCGGCGGTCCAAGCACAAATTGTGGATTATACTGAAAAATTAGCCATTGCACTCAACTGTGTCGGGATGATGAACATTCAATTCGTAATCCACGACGACCAAGTGTATGTGATTGAAGTCAATCCGCGCGCGAGCCGGACAGTGCCATTCTTAAGCAAGGTCACGAACATTCCGATGGCTCAAGTTGCGACTCGGGCAATCCTTGGCCAGTCATTGGCTGAACAAGGCTATCAGACTGGCTTGGTCACACCGGGTCCCTTAGTACACGTCAAAGCGCCGGTCTTTTCATTTTCAAAGTTGAATCGTGTGGATAGTTTGTTGGGACCAGAAATGAAGTCAACGGGTGAAGTCATGGGCAGCGATGTCACGATGGCAAAGGCGCTTTACAAAGCCTTTGAAGCGGCTAAACTACACGTGCCGAGCCATGGTAACGTACTTTTGACAGTCCGGGATGAAGACAAGCCAGAAACAGTGGCGTTAGCCAAGCGGTTCCATGCGTTGGGCTACCAATTGCTAGCGACTCGGGGAACGGCGACTGCTCTGACCACACACGGGTTACCCGTTACGACCGTCGACAAAATCGATAGTGGCGAGCATGATTTACTGCATCGCATGGAAGCTGGCGAAGTTCAAGTCGTCATTAATACGGTTTCAGATGAAGAACAGGCTGAAAATGATGGTACCCTGATTCGAAACACGTCAATTATGCACGGTATTCCATTGTTTACGGCCTTAGATACGGTCGCGGCAATTTTGCAAGTACGAGAATCACAATCATTTGTAACACAGGCGCTCTAAATCAGGACACCCGCCGATAAGCTTGATCATAGGAGGAAAACGATGGGACGATTAACAGTAAATTTAGCCGGTGTCACGTTCAAAAATCCGGTTATGCCGGCTAGTGGTACGGCGGCATATGGTCAACAGATGGCTCAACAGTTGGACCTGAGTGCGCTGGGGGGCTTGGTCATCAAGTCGACCACCGCCGAACCGAAAGCGGGCAACCCACGACCAACGACCGCGGAAACAACCGCGGGGTGGCTCAATGCAATTGGACTCAAGAATCCCGGAATTGACAATGTGCTGGCCGATAAATTACCGTGGTTAGCGACTCATTATCCGGATTTACCGATTATTGGGAGTGTCGCGGGGGCGAGCTTTGATGAATACGTGGCAGTCGCACGAAAAATGGCGGCGGCACCTAACGTCAAATTATTGGAAATCAATATTTCATGTCCAAACGTCGACCATGGCGGCCTAGCCTTTGGAACTGATCCAGCGACGGTAACGGCGTTGACTAAGGCGATTGTTACCGCGGTCGATAAACCAGTTTTCATGAAGCTGACCCCGAATGTCACTGATATTGTCCCAATTGCACTCGCTGCCGAAGCTGGTGGAGCGGCTGGACTGACGATGATTAACACGTTAACGGGTATGGGCATCGATTTAGCCACACGTCAACCGATCTTAGCGCATGGTACGGGCGGTTTATCTGGAAAAGTCATTCATCCACTTGCGGTTCGGATGATCCATGACGTGCGTCAACATACCAAGTTGCCGATTATTGGCGTTGGTGGCGTGTTCACGCCGGCTGATGTGTTGGAATTTTACCTGGCTGGTGCAAATGCTGTTCAAGTTGGGGCCGCAACGTATGGTCACCCGACTGCTTGTACCGACATTATTGCTGGCTTACCGGCGGCGATGGATCAGTACGGGATCACCAGCTTGCAAGCGTTGATTCAGGAGGTCCAAGGATGAAGCGACCAATTATCATTGCGTTAGATTTTCCCACCGCCGAACGGGCCTTAGCTTTTTTAGACCAATTTCCGGCTGATTTACATGTCACTGTCAAAATCGGCATGGAGTTATTTTACGCGGCGGGACCGAGTATTGTGACGGAAGTGCAAGCGCGCGGCCACGCGGTTTTCTTAGACTTGAAACTACATGATATTCCCAATACTGTCGAAGCCGCAATGCGGGTGATTGGGCAGTTAGGGGTAACTTATACGACGGTTCACGCTGCGGGTGGGCACGTGATGCTTTCAGCCGCCAAACGAGGATTGGTCGCAGGCGCAACGGCCGCTGGGGTTACTGCTCCCAAGTTATTAGCGATTACGCAGTTAACTTCGACTAATCAAGCTATTTTGAATCAGGACCAGCAGATCATGGGGACGGTGCGGGCGAGTGTCGTGCATTATGCCAAACTATCACGGGCGAGTGACTGTGATGGCGTCATTTGTTCCGCCCAAGAAGTTCAGGCGATTCATACGGCCGTCGGTGCTGATTTTCTCGGAATTACGCCGGGAATTCGGCCAGCGTCGGCGCAGTCAGATGACCAGCAACGGGTGATGACACCGGCTGCCGCTGCTAAGGCTGGGAGCAACGGTCTCGTCATCGGGCGGCCAATTACGCAGGCCGCTGATCCGGTTCAAGCGTATCGCGATATTATGACAGAATGGAGTAACTAATATGAGTGAAATTGCAGCAACTATCGCCACTGATTTGTTGACGATTAAAGCCGTTACACTACGACCAAACGACCCATTCACCTGGGCCAGTGGCATTAAAAGTCCAATTTATACGGACAATCGGCTGACGATTTCTTATCCGGCGGTTCGTCAACATATTGCGCAGGGCATTGCCGCCATCATCAAACGTGAATACCCGGCGACCGAAGTGATTGCGGGGGTCGCAACGGCTGGCATTCCCCATGCAGCCTGGGTGGCGGAATTGTTAAATCTACCATTGATCTATGTTCGTGCTAAACCTAAGGACCACGGTGCTGGCCGCCAAATCGAAGGGGTGTTAAAGCCCGGTCAAAAAGTTGTCATGCTGGATGATTTGATTTCGACCGGTGGTAGTGTTTTGCAGGCAGCCAAGGCCGTGCAAGCGGCGGGCGGCGATATTCAGGCCGTTGGGGCAATCTTCAGTTACGCTTTAGACGCTGCGACACAAAACTTTGCCGCTGCGTCATTACCACTGTTCAGCTTGTCCAACTATCCTGAATTGATCAAGGTTGCCCGCCAGGCCGATTATATTGATGACGGGGAATTAGCTTCATTGCATACGTGGCGTCAAGATCCGGAACACTGGGGAACGATTGATTAGTATTAATAACTATAACTGAATTGCCAATCAAAATAGTCATGAAAATAATACCAAACGGTAATTATTTTCATGACTATCTTAATTATGGAGTCATATTAATATTGGCATGCGGGTTTGTCTTGGGTGCAATTGATTGTGGTGATCGTTTTTACTGAGAATCGAAAATAATAATTATTAGACGTCTCCGTGGGTAGGTCGGTGATAAAGCACCTATAAACTGCTACCAATCGATTAACGTGATGTGTAAGGCGGTTTGTCACAATCCATGCTAAAGTAGTTAGTATCACGTTAATGGTTGAAATATTTTAAAACATAATCCTTGAGCTGTAGTTAACTACAGGGTGTAACCTGTGACATGTTGTTAAGACAAGATAAAGAAATGAGGAAATGTTTAATGTTAGCAATTTTAGTCGGGTTGGCAATTGGTGTTGGGTTACCTATGCAAACGAGTATTAATTCACGATTGCGCAGCTCAGTGGGGTCACCATTTTTGGCTTCTTTAGCTTCCTTTGCCGTGGGAACGCTATTTTTAGCAATAATTACCTTAATTGATATCCATACCTTAGGTTTTTCAACGGCCTTATTTACGAGTCAGCCAGTTTGGATTTGGCTGGGCGGGTTCTTTGGCGTTATTTATTTAACTGGTAACATCTTGCTATTTCCGAAGTTAGGTAGTGTGCAAACGGTAATTATGCCTGTGCTTGGCCAAATCTTAGCCGGATTGTTGATTGATAATTTTGGGTGGTTTGACTCTCCTAAAAGTGCATTGACGAGCACACGTATTTTAGGCGCTATTTTAGTACTAGCTGGCGTTATTATCACGGTTGCGGCCAAGGGGTGGTTTGATCACCGCCATAATCGAATGGCTGAAACAGCAGAAATGGTAGCCACACCTGTGCAACGAGGCCTCTGGTTTTGGCGAATATTAGGGGTGGTTGCTGGAATGTTTAGCGCGACACAAACGGCCGTTAACGGACATTTAGGACGAGTACTTGGCTCTACGGTTCACGCGGCGTTTATCTCCTTTTTGGTCGGAACCTTGGGCTTGATCGTCGTTGTACTAATCTTGCGGCCACAACTTAAATTGAGTACACCTACCGGAACACGTAATCCCTGGTGGATGTGGGTTGGTGGCATGATTGGGGCGTTGTATGTTTTAGGTAATGTTTACTTAGTTCCAATCGTTGGTACCGGCCTAGCAGTCGTCATTGTTTTAGTTGGGCTAATGGCTGGAAGTTTGATGATTGATCAATTTGGGTGGTTTGCTTCCAAGAAGAATCCAATCGTGGGTACTCAGTTGATGGGGCTACTAGTTATGATTATTGGGGTTGCGTTGATTCGGATTTTCTAAGTAGCCGTCGATGGCTGTAGCTGGTCGTATATTGAATATCGGAGGACTGAAGATGAAAGTATATACCATTGGTGAAGTATCCAAGCAGATGGGACTGTCGGTTGAAGCGATTCGTTACTATGATCGGGAAGGTTTGTTACCATTTGTAAAACGTGATGCTGGTGGACGTCGACAATTTACTGAAGACAATATTCAGCTGATGGCGATGATTATGGATTTAAAGCGCGCGGGTGTGCCCATCAAAGACATTGCCTATTTTGTTTCGTGGCGTCTGGATGGTGACGATTCGTTAGGTGAACGTTATGATTTCTTGAACGAACAAGAGGACGTGCTAGTTGATCAAATTAAGTCACTACAACGTTCTCTAGCGTACCTACGATTTAAAAAGTGGTACTACAAGACGGCGAAAGCAGCCGGTACGGAAAAAATTCACTTTAAGTCGGGGACCAATCAGGTCGCATCAGCAACTTATGCTGAGTATCAACACTTATTGGACTCGGGGCATACGGCCGAAGAACTAGGCAATTAATGGACGTTATAATAAACATCTAACTTACGGGTTAGGTGTTTTTTTAGATGGGTAAATATGCGATAATGAGACTAACTTAATGAGAACGTTTGTTCAGATTAGAGGAGGAATTAGTGGTGAGCCTACAATTTGTATTGGGACCAGCCAAGATGGACCATCGCCGTACCATGGTTACGCAGTTAGTGGCAACCTTGACGGCCAAGCCACATGATCAATTTTTCTATTTGGTACCGAACCATATTAAGTTCGATACTGAAGTTGATGTGTTGAACCGTCTGGCACGGGCTTTTGGACAACCAGACTTGTATGCCCAGACTCAGGTTCAAGTATTTTCATTTACCCGTCTCGCCTGGTACTTGATGAAGAATGAAGCAGCTTATCAAGTGCCACGACTTTCCGCGGCGGGAATTGATATGTTGTTATACCGCATCTTACAACGGCATGCCGACGAACTGCGGTTGTTTGGTGGTGAAATCTCACAAACTGGTTTTGTGACCCAGTTGGCTCGTGAAATTAATGAGTTACAGACCGCTAATTTGCAGCCAGAAGACGTGGTTCAATTGGCAGCGAATGCTCAGGCAGGTGACTTGCAGGCTAAGCTACATGATCTGGCGATCGTTTACAAAGACTTTGTGGCGGCGACTGCGGATAAGTATCTTAAGCCCGCTGATATTCTCGTTCAATTGAATGCTTACCTACGGCATCAAGACTTGCACGGAACGCACGTTTATGTGGAACTCGCTGGCTTTGCTCAATTACCGGCTCAGGAACAGGGGATCATCACGACTATGCTGGAACAGGGCGCGGACGTGACAATCAGTTTGATGCTTGATCATAAAGTTGTGGATCATGCGCCTGAAAACGGGACCTTATTTTATCAATCTGGTCGGCTTTATTATCGGCTTTATCAGTATGCCCGTATTCGTCAGATTCCGGTTAGCCAAGATATTTATGCTGACACGCCGCGCGTGGCTCCCGGCTTAGTGGCTCTCGATGATTTTTGGCGTGGTCAGCCCCAAGCGGCTACCGGTCACGAGGAGCCGAATACGAATGTGCATTTATTCCGGACCGATAGTCGGCAGACTGAATTAGCACAAGTTGGCCGCATGATTCGGGCAATGGTCGCGAAAAAACATGCCGATCCCGCCGACGATTATCATTATCGGGACTTCCTGATTATGACACGGCACTTAGATGCCTACCAAACGATGTTAGCGCCGACTTTTCATGAATTAGAAATACCATACTTTGTGGATTTGCAGCGTTCGATGGCCGACCATCCGTTAGTCGAGTTGATTAACGCGTTGTTTGATATCGACGCGCAGCAGTATCAATATCGTGATGTTATGCGAGTATTGAAAACCGAGCTTTTGATGCCAAATATCAATGGGCAACCGATGGATCGGCAAGCCTACCGCCAAGCAGTAGATCTGACCGAAAACTTTATCCTTAAAAGTGGTTATCACGGCCAGCGGTGGGTACAAAAGGAAGATTGGCAATACTTTCAATTAACCGAGGGTGACGCCGGGGTCGAGACGGATCAAAATGCTAAAATTTCGCGACAAATCAACTTGATTCATCACTTTGTTGCTGAAACGTTACCACCGTTTTTTAAAAAAATGCGGCAAGCACCGGATGGCAAAGCAGCCGTGACATTGCTGGTCAACTTTCTGACAAGCCAGGGCGTTACGGACCAGCTATTAGCTTGGCGCGATCAAGCCTTGGATCGTCAAGATGTCCGGGCAGCTGCCGAGCCTGAGCAGACCTGGCAAACTTTTTGTGGGATGCTAGATGAATACGTGACGATTTTAGGTGCAGAGCCATTTGAAATTACGGACTTTTTGGCACTATTACAAGCGGGTTTTGAAGGTGCCAGTTACTCGCAAATTCCGTCGACGTTGGACCAGGTGTTAATTTCAGAGAGCGGAATGGTTCAAAGTCAGGACCATAAAGTTGTCTTCATGGTTGGGGCAACAGATTTAGTGATGCCTGACCGGATTATGACGAACAACTTATTGAGTGATGTGGATAAAGAAAATTTGCAACCAACGCTCAGTTCGTTAGATGGTGATCACTATTTAAATGATTCAGCTGTCGTTCAGCTTGGTGATGAAAGTTGTCTGAATTATTTGGCCTTTTTAAGTGCACGTCGACACTTGTTTTTCAGTGCCCCCTTAAAAGATGATCAAGAAACAGATTTAAATTGGTCCAACTATGTGCGGCGAATTCAACGTCAGTTCAATTTGCGAGAACATACTTATCTTGGGACGCCTGATCCGACTAATGCCGATGCTCGGCCATTTGTTGGGACTAAGCGCCGGACGATTAGTCATGTGATTCAGGTTTACCGCGATGTGTTAACGACGAATACTGACCGTAATCGTGTTGGCGCACCATTACAACCTGCTCCGGTGTGGGTGTGGTTACGGCAACAATTGACGCGTGACCCCCAATTCGGTGAGCTAGCACGTCAATTGATGGCTGGATTAAGTTATCGCAATCAACCTGTTAAGCTGACACCAGCCAGCGTTGAGGCTTTGTATGGGCATCAAATTTATACGTCAATTTCAAAACTAGAAGAATTTTATCGTAATCAGTACGCTTATTTCTTGAAATATGGGCTCAAACTGCGTGAGCGTGATGTGTTCGAGTTATCAGCTGCTAGTACTGGGGAGTTTTTCCACGCTGTCTTAGATGGGCTCATCAAGGCGTTACGGTCTGATCAAATTCCATTGGCTCAAGCCAGTGATCAACAGTTAGGACAGTATTTAGAGACTGTGACCCGTCAAATCTTAGATCAACCACAGTTTACAATTTTGACGAGTTCTAACCGGATGGCTTACTTGCAACGGCAGTTAATCAACACAGTCCGGCAGATTGCGTTTGCGATTCGCAATCAAAGTAAACTGTCAGCCGCTGAGCCGAAGCAAACCGAGGTCTTATTTGGTAACGTTGGCAAGGAACACGGATTAAAAGCGCTCGATTTTCAAATTGATGCAACGCATAGTGTGCACGTACGGGGGAAGATTGACCGTCTCGACCAAATCCAAGTGGCAGATCAAAGTTACCTGGGAATCGTCGATTATAAGTCATCCCAACATAAATTTGATTTTCAAGAGGCTTACTATGGTCTCGCAATGCAAATGTTAACTTATTTGGATGCTGTGCTGCACAACGAGCAAGCTTTAGTTGGTTCTGATCAAGCTGCGGTTAAATTAGCCGGCGCACTTTACATGCACATTCAAAATCCAACTCTGAAACCAAAAGATATTCAGGGCGGTTTTGAAGCAGCGCTCCTAAAGAAGAATAAGTATAAGGGAATTTTGCTCGATGATCCGCAGCTATTGGAACATTTAGATAGCGAACTACAACAAGGTAACGGGACCTCGAAAGTTTACCCATTCGCACGTAAAAAGGATGGGTCGTATAGTGGGGGGCGTGCAGCTTCACTGGTGACGAATGACCAGTTAGAACGATTATTACAGCATAATAGTCAATTGATTATTGCAGCTGCTGAAGCGATTTTCGCTGGAGAAATTCAACTAAATCCAATTCGGCTGAACGATAAGACAACTGCTTTACAGTATTCGCCGTATCTATCAATTATGCAGTTTGATGCAATGTTGGCAGAAAATGCTTATCGGGATCTACCGCCATTATCAGCCAAACAGGTTCTTGATTTACTGAAGACACAGAAAGGTGGAGAAAACCATGAGTGAGGGTACAAACTATACACCTAGCCAGCAAGCTGTTATCGCACAGCAGGGAAATAACTTGTTAGTTTCAGCTTCGGCTGGTTCTGGAAAGACGACCGTATTGATCGAACGTATTATGCGCAAGATACTGGCCGGCACGAATATTGACCAGTTACTCGTGGTGACGTTTACAAACTTAGCTGCCAAGCATATGAAACAAAAGCTGGAATCGCAAATCAATAAGCGAATCTCACAGTTAATGACGGACAATCCGGCGCAAACCACGGCGTCACCAGCGATTCGGCAATTACGGCAGCAATTAAATTTGCTCGGGGTAGCCAACATTAGTACGTTGGATGCTTTTTGTCTCCGCGTGATTCAGCGTTATTACTACGTTATTGATTTGGATCCTGTTTTTCGCCTATTGACGGACAACACTGAGGGGTTACTCATTCGTGATCAGGTTTGGGACAGTGTTCGTGAACAATTATATGATGAAGATGGTACGTTATTTGACTTATTAACAGCGAATTTTTCTAATGATCGAAGTGATGATGGTCTCAGTCGATTGATTTTTCGGTTATTTGATTTTGCCCAGTCGACCCCGAATCCGGAAGGCTGGCTGAGCAAGTTACCAGAACCTTATCAGGTGGATGAGGAAGCGTTAACGGCCAGTGCCTTTTATCAACAACAATTATTACCATTGCTCATTAATGAAGTCGATGGGATGCAAATGAAATTACGACAGGCGCAAAAAGTTGCGACGGATGCTGACTTAGTCCCGAAAACGCTTGAGGTACTCGCTACAGCACAAAAAACGCTGACGACGCTCCGTGAACAATTGGCAACGGCAAGTTGGAATGAGTTACGTACTCAAGTCGCCACTTTCAAGATTGGAGCTCTCAAAAAAACTTATAAGGACGAGCCGGAGAAGACTGCGCGGGCCAAAACTATGGGCACATTTGTTGACGGTGTCAAGAAACAAATGGCCACCCTCAGCGAGACCTATTTTGCGGCCGATGAGCAGCAAGTCTTAGATATTATGGTGGGGGCAAAGTCAATTGTGGCTGAGCTAGTGGATGCGACCAAGCAGTTTAGGACGGCTTTTGCAGCTGAAAAACGGCGGCGACACGTCCTAGACTTTTCGGATTTGGAACACCTAACGTTGCAAATCTTAACGAGTGACAATGAAAGTGGTCAGGCAGCTTTGGCGCAGTTACGGGCCCAATTTGAAGAAGTTATGGTTGATGAATATCAAGATATTAACTCTTTGCAAGAAAGTATTTTGCAGTTGTTGGCGCGTGACCAGCCAGGAAATATGTTCATGGTGGGAGACGTCAAACAGTCGATTTACCAGTTCCGATTAGCTGATCCGTTATTATTTTTGCACAAGTATCACGATTTTGGGACGAATCCCGAACACGGGGAACGGATCGTATTAGCTGAAAACTTCCGGTCGGTGGCGAATGTCGATCATTTGACTAACCTAATCTTTAGTCAGCTGATGGACGCGCCGGTCGGGCAAATTGATTATGATGAAGCGGCTTACCTCAAGTATGGGCCCAAGGATTATCCGGCCGATATGCCACAAACGACGAATCTATTACTTTACCAGACGGAAACTGACAAGTCGACAGAAGATGTCTCCACGGATGAAACCAATTTTTCAATTGATGATCCTGCCGTCGGGAGTATCACGATGGTCGCCCAAAAGATTTTGGCACTTAAGGCCCAAGATAAGCCAATCTATGAACGTGCTAATGGGGAATACCGGCCGTTTCGTTACAGTGACGTGGCGTTACTAGTACCAACACGTAATCATAATTTAACAATTATTGATGTTTTCAAGCGGTATCACATTCCCGTTGTGGTCAATGATGCCCAGAATTATTTCCAAACCACTGAGATTCGGATCATGATGGCACTACTCAGTATTATCGATAACCCATATCAAGATATTCCGTTAGTGGCGGTTCTACGCTCGCCAATTGTCGGATTAGACGAAAATCAATTAGTTTATTTGCGTATCCAGAATAAAACGAGTGATTATTTTCAAGCCGTCCAGGACTTTTATCATAATTATCCAACTGGTCCGGCGACTGAATATGGTGATCAAGTTTATGCTAAAATCGAGACCTTCTTGACACAATTGACTGAATTTCGAGATCTGGCACGACGTAATCAAATCGTAACCCTGATTTGGCAAATCTATGAAAGAACTGGCTTTTTAGACTACGTTGGCGGAATGCCAGCTGGTAAACAGCGTCAGGCTAATCTCCACGCTTTATATGAACGTGCTTATACGTATGAGCAGGGCAGTTTTAAGGGCTTATTTCAGTTCGTTCGTTTTATTCGCCGGATGCAGGAAAAGGACCAGGACTTGGCAGCTGCCGTGGCCGAGACTGATGCGGAAGCGGTCAACGTAATGACGATTCATGGTAGCAAGGGGCTTGAATACCCCGTGATTTTCGTGATGGATATGGATAAGCAGTTCAATCAGACTGATACGCGCTCGAGCGCGCTATTGGACCGAGAAGCGGGGATTGGGATTACTTATTTGGACCCAGAAACGCGTGTGAAGTACCCGACCTTGCCACAAGTTGTGACTAAGCAGGTAGTCAGCAAGAAGATGCGAGCCGAAGAGATGCGGAAACTATATGTGGCGATTACGCGAGCTCAGCAACAGCTCTATTTGGTTGGAACGATCAAGGATATTGATACCGCGACCGAAAAATGGCGGCAAGCCTTTGCTAGCGACGGGCGCGTTTTGAGTGCTCAGGCACGAATTGCGGCGACTAATCAATTAGATTGGGTCGGTATGGCCGTGATGCGGCATCCGGCCATGAAGGCATATTGGGGAGATGAATGGCCCAATTACGAATTGACGGATGATCCGACCAAGCTAGCCATTGAATTGGGAGATGCCACCACCGTTCTGGCGGAGCAAAGTGAAGCGGTAACGGGTACTCAACCTGATGCGCTTGAACTAGTTGAACAGCAAGTCACCATCGATGTTGATCAAGTAACGCGTGATTATCTGACCACGATACTGAATTTTCATTATCCACACCAGGCTTCCACGACGACGACGGCATACCAATCGGTATCAGAAGTAAAACGAATCTTTGAAGATCCGGATACCCCGCTGATGAATGCGAACCCGACTGTTAGTCAGCGGCGTTCACGACCGACATCCCGGTTTGTGACTGGGTCACTGGAATTGCCACAATTTTTACAAACTACGCAGGCGCCAACCAGTGCGGAAGTTGGGAGTGCGACCCACTTAGTTTTAGAACAACTTGATTTGACCAAACCGGTCAATGAAACGACGGTTCAAAGTACGATTGATGGGTTAGTGGCTAACCGGGTCTTAACGACCAATGTCGCGAAATTGATTGCAGTTGACACCATCGTGGCTTTTTACCAGAGTGAGCTGGGCAGCCAAATTTTGGATAATCCGGCGAAGGTGCACCGCGAAGTGCCATTCTCGTTACTGATTCCAGCACGTCAGATTTTCGATGTTGATGAACATGAAACGGGAAAAGTCCTGATTCATGGAATTATTGACGGCTATTTAGAAACGGATGATGGGTTAACCTTGTTTGATTATAAGACGGACCACGTCAAGCAGCCTGAAGATTTGAAGACGCGCTACGCTGGTCAAGTTAAATTATATGCAGCAGCGCTAGCGTCGATGTATCCAGGAAAGGTGACTAAACAGTATTTGTACTCACTGCCACAACAGGTGTTTGTGCCAGTTAATTAAGCTTGACTGTCAGGTGGTGTCTACAAAGTTGGAAAAAGCACGCCAGAATAATCTGGCGTGCTTTTTGTTGAGTTTGGTCTTAATTAAAGCGTTCGTGATGTTTAAAACTGAATAGTGAGGGCCACGTGGCTGACAAATATTAGTGTAGTAGTAATTGATAGGCATTTCATTGGTCAGTTTCGTCGTGATCCATGTAGACAACACCGCGGTAATCGAATCCAGCCTTGGTAATAATGTGTTGCATCCGCTGATTTAACGAATGTGTATCAATGCGGAGTTGCCGAAAACCAAGTTGGTAACTCATGGTGATGAGATTACTAAAGAAAAAGTCAGTTAGGTGTTGTCCGTGGTAGCCACTGGCAATGGCGATTCGATGTATTGAGGTATAACGTTGGTTCTTGGTAGGTGCCCAGCTGCCAGCATAAATAGTGGCGTAATTGGGGTCAGGCGTTGTTAACAGTGCGGCCGTTCCAGCAATCTGATCATCGACGATGAGTACCCAGGCAATTTTAGCATCAATATCAGCTTGAATATCAGCAGCTAATGGATAACCGTCTTGCCACTGGGGAATCTGGTCGGCAGCCAAAGCTTGTTTGCCTTGCTCGATAATGGCCATCATGGCTGGCAAATCGGCACTAGTGGCCTGACGAATGTATTTTGACATAAATTATCACTACTCTCATTTAGATGCTCATATTATAAGCTAATTCTGTAAACTGGACAAATCAGGAGCAGAATGATACTTTTTTGAACTGGTAAGTTTTATAATGAAACTTAACTAAAGGACAGGAGTGACCCAGATGAAAATCTTTGTGATTGGCGCCCACGGGCAAATTGGCAAGAAAATTGTTTCCAAGTTAGTGGCTCAAGGTGACCAGGTGTACGCAGGTATTCGCCAACCAGAACAGGCCGAAGCTTTCGAAGATGCTGGTGCCCAACCAGTACAATTTAACTTAATGGCTCAGCCTAAAGATTTAGCGTTAGCTTTTAATGGTATGGACGCGATTGTGTTTGCAGCGGGATCTGGCGGTCAAACGGGTTATGATATGACTTTGATGATTGATCTGGATGGGGCTGTCAAATCAATGCAAGCAGCTGAAATTGCGGGTGTTAAGCGGTATGTGATTATTAGCGCTGAATTCACACCGGATCGGAGTCGGTGGCCACGAGCATTACAACCGTACTATGTGGCGAAGTATTATGCGGATGAATGGCTAAAGACTAGAACGCAATTGGATTACACCATTTTGCAACCAGGTACGCTGATTAATGATGCCGGTACTGGCAAAGTAACCGTTAACCCTGACGTTGGCGGTGAGATTACGCGTGATGATGTCGCAACTTTTACAGTTCAAACGTTACACACCCCTGCAACGGTCGGTAAAACCATTGCGCTGATCAATGGCGATACCCCAATCTCGAAGGCTGTTCAACAAGCTTAATCTGAGGTTGAGACGGGTTAGCAATCAGGATAGGTTACTAAAAACTTGTCTGTTTAATGACCTGAATTTGGCAACCTAACTTGACGGACAGCCGTTATAAAAGCCACCGTGTGAGCTTATCATATTGATAAACTTACACGGTGGCTTTTTAGGTGCTGGCTAGTATGCGTGCCAATCGACGGATTGAAAAGCAGCGGTTAGTCGTTGGATCAGGTCGGCTTGGGTTGGACTAAACGTCATTGAGTGGCGGTATGCAACGCCGACATTGAACGTGGGCGCTTGCGCGTCAGTTAGGGGGAGCCGGTGTAATCCCGCCGGTAATTGGACGGCGTTACTCAATAAAGCAATGCCCACGTGCTGACGAACCATGTTTAAGATACTACCGATTTCGTTGGATTCGAAGACAATCGTTGGCCGAACATGATTTTGATGACTGAGTTGACGAAATGCCTGGCGGTGGACAAAGTTATCTTTGAGAGCTACAAAACGCTGATGACGTAACGATCTGAATTGAAGTTGTGAGTGGGTTGCTAGTGGATCGTCAGTTGGTACAACAATACTGAATGACTGGGTGTCAAACGTCGTGAGTTGAATAGTCGTATCCGTGAATTCATTGAGGTAAGCAAATACGGCTAAGTCTAATTGTCCGTTTTTTAATCCTTTGAGCGCCGCGAGCGAACCTTGACTGATAGGTTGAATCTGGCTGAATAAAGCCTGTGGTAATTGACTTGCAATCCGGGGAAAGTAGTTGATTTCAATGATTGGTGGCATCCCGATGACAAGTTGATCGGTTGTGGTGTGGGCAACTTCTTGGCACATCAGTTGGTGCTCTAATAGGATCTGACTGGCGTGTCGTTGGACTTGAATCCCGGTCGTGGTGAGTGCCACCGGTAAGTGGGGATTAGCCCGAATTAGTAATTGTGTTTTCAATTCGGTCTCCAATCGCCGAATAGCAGCCGAAATGGTCGGTTGGCTAACGTGAAATTGGGCTGCAACTAATGAAAAATTTTTGAGCTGAGTTAACGAAACATAATATTGCAAATCTTTAATATTCATCTTAAAGTCCTTATTTAATTGATACTTAATTGTTAGTATTATGATTTATTATTATAACATGGTTATTTGACTATGGTAATCGTTGTGGCTATTGTAAGGCTATTAAGAGAGAAGGGAACGTTGCACATGTTTACGTTCGGAGAGTTAATCGTTATTTTAGTCGTTGTTGGGATTGTTGCGGGGATTGTTAGCACTGCAGCTGGGTTAGCGTCGCTGGTTTCGTACCCGGTCTTACTAGCGCTGGGATTGCCGCCCGTTACGGCTAATGTTACTAACACCGTTGGCTTAGTCTTTACTAGCTTTGGGGCCGTGCCGGCCTCACGCCGGGAACTACGGGGGCATGGTCAGGAATTGAAGACGCTCATTCCACTGACCTTAGTTGGGAGTATTGTTGGGGCAATTCTGTTATTTATTATCCCGGCAGCGACCTTTGCGAAGGTCGTCCCATTTTTTATTTTGATTGCGGGAATTTTAGTGCTGATTCCTCGTCATATTCATGTTAAACAGCCCGGTGAAATTGTTGTGACACCTAAATGGATGACGGCTTTAGCTTGGTTGGGCATCTTTTTAGTCGGGGCTTATACGGGTTATTTTGGTGCTGCGGGTGGTGTCTTGATGTTGTCGATCCTGTCTTTTACGAGTGCTGCACCGTTTGTCGTCTATAATGCTCAGAAAAATCTGGCGTTGGGATTAGCCAATATTGTTTCAGCCGTCGTGTATGGCCTGCAAACGCCAATTCAGTGGCGCTATGTATTACCTTTAGGCATTGGTTTTCTAATTGGTGGTAGCTTAGGACCACGAATTGTGCGCCACTTACCTGCCAGATTACTTAAAATTGTGATTGGAATCGGGGCATTGGGACTGGCGGCCAGTTTGTTTAAATCGGCTTATGGATTGTGAGTGAAAATGAAGTTAGTGGGGACAAATTCAATAGCAATGTTAAGGCTGGTAAACTTACTGACGTTACTATCTTGAAATTAAGTCATCGAGACTAGATCAACGTTTGGACTGATGCGATTAGGCAAAGCTACAGGTAACCTGAAATGGGGAGGCCTTGACCCGGTTGGCTGATTCCTGATGATTGAACAAAAAAGACTTTCAAGCCGTGCCTTGAAAGTCTTTTTGACTATTCCAATGAGAACTTTAATCGTGATGGCGTGAACGTGTCCCTAAAAAGTAAGCACCAACGGCTAACAGAATCAGTAAGCTGATAATGCCAAAGCCGCCACCCATCCACATCAAGGGCATACCGCCAGTAAAAGCCCAACCGCACATCATGGTCACCACTTTCCTAATTATTTTAGTTTCAGTATACGCGCTTTTGCTAGGTACTACCAACCATTCTGCATTACTTTAAGCTGTTGAGTAGTTGACTTTGTTCATTGGTGGTTAACGGTAAAATTGGTAGACGCGTGCTTCCGACTAACCAGTGTCGGGCGTTCAACGCCGCTTTAACGGGTGCCGGTGAGGGTTGTGTGAATAGTGCTGCCATCTTCGGCATTAAACGTCGTTGAATTTGCCCCGCCTGGGTGATGTCGCCGTGGTTCAAGGCGCGGCGCATCGTTGCCATTTCATTTCCAAATAAATGACTTGACACTGAAATCGTTCCCTGACCACCAAAGACGAGGGTGGTCAAGCTCTGAGCATCTTCGCCCGTGTAAACGAGGAAATCTTTAGGCGCCTTTTCAATAATTGCGGCCAGTTCTTCATCGGAACCACATTGTTTGATCCCAATAATGTTGGGGTTATGGGCCAAAGTCAGAATCGTCGTGACCGTCATCTTAACGCCTACGCGACCGGGAATATTATAAATTATAATGGGCAAGTCTGATTTTTCGGCAATGGCTGTAAAATGCGCCATCATCCCGGTTTGGTTGGGTTTGTTATAGGGTGGGACAACGACGAGGGCGGCATCGATGCCCTCGATTTGACTGACAATGTGGGTGAAATGAATTGTGGCGGCAGTGTCATTGGTCCCCGTATTAGCGATGATTGGAACTCGCCCAGCAACGATCCTAACTGTCTGCGTGTATAAATCTCGTTTTTCAGCGATGCTCAACGTGGGACCTTCGCCAGTCGTGCCCCCGACTAATAAGCAGTCCGTGCCAGTTGCAAGTAAGTGTTCGATCAGTTGCTCTAAGCGGCGGAAATCAACGTGTTGTTGGTCATCAAATGGCGTGACCATGGCGGTAATCAGGTGTGCGGATGCTAAATTCATGTGACTAATCCTCCTGTGTGGTAGTTTGGGCGCGCCATAAGGCTAAACGATTTAGCCCTTCGCGTAGTGCCGATTGACTGGCTGCATAACTTATTCGGAACCAACCCTCGCCACTCGTACCGAATGCTGAGCCAGGAACGACAGCAACTTGGGCTTCGTGTGCGAGTCGGGTCGCAAAGTCCCAGCTGGTGCCTTGGAAATCCTGTGGTAGTTGGACAAAGATATAGAATGCGCCCGTCGGATAAATATAATTGAATCCAATTTCACTCAGACGCTTGACGACGTAATCGCGGCGTGCTTGATAGACGTTACGCATTTCTGGGCCATCATCCAGACCATGGGTAAGTGCTTCGATACCAGCGGCTTGGGTGATGGAACTCGTTGAAGTAACGAGGTACTGGTGGGTCTTCTTCATCTCGGTAATCAAGTTACTTGGGGCCATGATGAATCCCAGTCGCCAACCAGTCATGGCATGCGATTTGGAGAGGCCATTGATTGTGATCGTTTTGCTTGGATATAGTGTGGCAAAAGCAGTATGAGGCTGTTCATAAGTTAGTTCACTGTAAATCTCATCGCTAATAACGTAGATTCCAGCGGTAGCAATGACGGCTTGCAAAGCCCGTAATTCATCATCAGTGTACGTGACGCCGGTGGGGTTGGTCGGGTAGTTTAAAATTAAGGCCTTGACGTGGTCGCGACGGTGATCATCTAGCGCAGCTTGTAACGCACTGGATGTTAATTTATAACCCGTTGCGGTTGTGTCAATGGGGGCTAATTGTGCGTTTGCGATGTCAACGACGGGTTGATAGCTCGTGTAGGCTGGTGTTGGCAATAAGACGGTATCGCCAGGATTAAGTAAAGTGAGCAGGGTCGTTGCCACGGCCTCACTAGCTCCGACTGTTGCAATGATCTGTTCAGGTGCATAGGTGAGTTGATATTTCTGTTGAAAGTAGTGACTCGCAGCATCTTGCAAAGCGGCAAAGCCCATTAGTGGCGAGTAGTGTGTCCAATCATTATGAATCGCTTGAATTGCCGCTTTTTTAACGTGACTTGGGGTGGGTAAGTCAGGTTCACCGACCGTTAATCTGATAATATCGGGAATTTGACTGATTGCTTCATCGAAGCGTCGGATGCCAGAGACTTGAATTTGTTGGATCCGAATATTTGTATTCATCATTAGGACCTTCCTCTCAACGTGATTACCGTTTATAATAAACAACAATCGTCCGGTTAGAAATAGACAATTTTGATAAAAATGAAAGGACAGTTGTGTGATGCCATTAAATCGTCAGTCAACGACACCGTTATATATTCAGTTATACCAGCAGATGCGTGATGACTATGATGCTACTCAAGCCAACCACCAGTTATGGTCGATTCGTAAAATGGCACAAAATTTGGGAGTTTCCAAGACTACTGTCGAACAAGCTTACGATCAGTTGCTAGCGGAGGGCTATGTGTATACCGTTCCCGGGAGTGGCTACTTTTATCGCGATCGGACACACTGGCCAGCAGCTAAACAGACGCTGGAGACTGTGCCACAGCCCACTAAATCCAGGGCGTTCACTTATGATTTTCGGTATGGTGTGACTCAGTTGTTATCGCCAAGTTGGAACGCTTGGAAACGGGCTGTCCGACTAGCGTTGCGTCAGACTGAGCAGCAACCAACGGCCGTTTATCCGGATGCGCAGGGCTTACCGGCTTTACGTGAAAACTTGGTTCGATTTTTGAAAACGACTCGTGGTGTGCGGTGCACAGCGGACCAAATTGTTATCACGAGTGGGGCTAAGGCAGGTCTCAGTATTCTACTTAGTATCTTGCCACGCGGAACGGTCGGGATTGAGAATCCGGGCTACCGCGGTTTATCCGAATTGGCGGCTAGTTATGGACAGACGGCGGTCCCCATCAGAGTGACGGAAGATGGGCTCGATTTGACACAAGTTCGTGAGCGCAATCCCCAGATCATTTATACGACCCCTGGCCATCAATTTCCATTAGGGGTCGTCTTGCCCATCGAGAAACGATTAGCGTTGTTACAATGGGCGGGTACTCAACATCTCATCATTGAGGATGATTATGATAGTGAATACCGATACAGTGCGCACCCATTACCCGCGCTACAGTCGTTAGCAACGGCTAATCAGGTGGCTTATTTGGGGACGTTTTCGCGGGGAATTGATCCGACATTACGGATGGGTTATTTAGTCTTACCACCACAACTGGTAGCAATTTATCATCAACAGTATCAATATCGGGCTGAAATGGTGGCCGGCCTGTTACAACAAGCAATGGCTAATTATTTTGAAGATGGGGCGTATTATCGGCACCTTAGTCGAAACCGAGCTGCTAATCGACAAAAGTATCGGGTACTTTGTCAACAGTTAGCGCAAACTAAGCGGATCCGGCCGATTGCAACCGGCGCGGGGGTGCACTTAGTTGTTCAGATTCCAGGCATTGCACAGGCCAAATTATTAGGAGCCCTAGAACAGCAACAGGTTCGGATTTATCCGCTTAATTCCAATTGGCGCGACATGCCCACGGCGGACTATTACTTGTTAGGGTTTGCCGGGCTGACACTGTCAGCGTTGACGACCGGTGTCAAACGGTTGATTCAAGTTTGTGAACAACTGGTAGGGTAGGCGTTTATAAGCAGAATGGGTGCTGTTAAGGATTATTGCGACGCTAGTTAAGCTAATCCGCAGGCGCAATCTCGAAGGTCAAAATAAACGTGTATTGCTGACGGACAGCAACCCATCCAATTGTTAAAGCGATATAAAAAGGACCAGTTATCAACACGTTGTTAGTCAAGTGTTGGTAACTGATCCTTTTAATTAAGCAATTTAAGTGACTACGTTAGGACGGCTAGTTGCGGTAGACCCACCGGTGACCATCTTTACGTAATAATTCATCGGCCGCATCTGGTCCCATCGTACCAGGGCGGTAGTTTGGAAATTCAGGTTGGTGCTCATCCCAGTACTGCTGAATCACATCGACAAACTTCCACGAGTCGGCAACTTCTTGCCAGTGAGTAAAGTTAGTTGCATCACCATTCAAGGCATCGTGAAGTAAGCGTTCGTAAGCTTCGGGACTACCGGCCGTAGCTTCGGCATCATGTGAATAGTTCAACTTAACGGGGGTGGTTGCGAACCCTTGACCGATTGCTTTGGCATTCATGCGGAGCTCGAAGCCTTCAGTTGGCTCAACGTTGATCGTCAAGATGTTAGGATCGAGACTCGTTGCTGCGTCATCATTAGCACGGACGTCATCGTGATTAAAGATATTTACAACTGGTCGTTTGAAGACCACGTCGATCCGTGTAAATTTATCGGCTAAACGTTTTCCAGTACGAATGTAGAATGGTACCCCGGACCAACGATAATTATCAATCATAACTTTACCGGCCACGAAGGTATCGGTATTTGAATCAGGTGAGATCTTATCCTCATCGCGATAAGCCTTGGCGCCATCATCACCCGCACCATATTGGCCGCGAACAAAGTTAGTCGCAACTTCTTCAGGTTTAAGTGGTCGTAAGCTTCGTAACGCCTTGACCTTTTCGACATCAATATCATTTTCAGTGAATTCAACGGGTTGATCCATCGTTAGGAGACTCAAAATTTGTAAGATATGGTTTTGCACCATGTCCCGCAAAGCGCCACTGTTGTCGTAATAAACGGCCCGTTCTTCGACACCCAGTTTTTCACTTAATGTGATCTGAATATTGTCGATGTAGCGATTGTTCCATAATGATTCCCAAATATTATTGCCAAACCGAATGGCCGTGATATTTTGAATCATTTCCTTACCTAGGTAATGGTCAATCCGATAGATTTGATTTTCGTTAAAGGTTGCTGTTAATTGATCATTTAGCTCCTTGGCACTTTCAAAATCATGACCAAATGGCTTTTCGATGATGACCCGGTTAAAGCCATTATCAGTCAAAATGTTTTCGGAACGTAAATGTTGTGCAATTGTACCAAAGAAATTTGGTGCCATTGCTAAGTAGAAAATCCGGTTGCCTTGTAGACCATATTGAGCGTCCAACTTTTCAGATAACTTTTTCAAAGTTCGATAATGTTCAGCGTCAGTCACATCATGCGATTGGTAATAGAAATGGCTCGCAAACTGTTCAACGGTTTCCTGATCAGCATTGAGATCAGCCAATGAGTCACTAATGACTTCGTGATAATGATCATCAGTCCAAGGACGCCGAGCCGTACCAATAACGGCAAAGTGATCTTTAAGATAGCCCTTTTGATAGAGCTTAAATAGTGACGGGTACAGTTTACGCTGGGCGAGGTCACCGGTACCGCCAAAGATGGTGAATAAGGCAATTTTTTCGTTACTCATCAATTTCACTTCTTTACTAAGAATATTTTAAACCAGGTACTTGTTCGTAATCGTTAATTAGCATTAAACTACCATTACTAATATTAAGCTATTCATCGTAATGGTCAATTATAAAGTGTTAATGTTGGGATGATTTTGGAAACTGATGTTTCAATTCACGTTCAGTTGCGACATTTTGCATAATCAAACCAACCGCCAAGGCGATGGCTTGAAAATTAAAGTTTTGCAATAACGGAATTCTGAACAGGCCACCAATAATCGCGCCAATTAACAAGATAGAGAAAATCTCGATGCCGAACATTGAATAGAAGCGTTGTGCAAACCGCCACGTTTCTTCGTTTTCAATTGCGCGTCGCGACATGTAGCCGGCGAGTGAGCGCATCTTTGGCATGCGCACACGTTGATAGATCCAGAGCAGCAAAATCACCAGGAAGCCTAATGCCAAGCCAAAGCTATTATTCGCCATGTTGTCACCTCAATTGTTGAAAAATTACACCTGTTGGCAGTGTTTGGCTATATTATAACAATCATTAGGGTCACTAGTCGACAATCAGGTTCAAAAACCGGACATTTCAATATTAATTTTTTGGAATTGTTAAATTAATATGGCTGCGACCAGTTTGCCATGGTCGAAAATTTGATCAGAGCTTGTCAAGACAGTGGCTTGTTAGTTTACGGAGAGGGTAGTTAGGTGAATGATAGTGGCACTTAAAGTGTGCTACAAGATTTTAAGGTATTCGTTGAATCGTTTCAGTTGCAACCAAGGCTGCGATAGCTGCTTTTGAGCTGAGTGGTAAGTCCAAATGAAAATAAGTTTTCAGAAATCAAACTGGCTTCTAAAAACTTATTTTTATTCGGTACTGGTAGTCAGAAGCTGTGTCAACCTGATCGGGCTTACCAAGCCATAGTAGTCGTCATTAGTTAATCTGTAACGTGAATGACAATCTTACCAGTGGTATGACGACTTTCGATAGCTTGATGCCCCTTAATGACGCTGGCTACGGCAAATGGTAACGTCGCAATGGTCAACTTAACTTGGCCGTTGATTGTTAACTTAGCTAGATCGGCGAGGTCTTCCGATGAGCCTTGTGTGAACTGAAAAGCAGCTTTTTTCTGTTGGTCATACTGCTGAGCGTCTGTTGGCTGAGCCGCAATGGTTGCAAGTTGACCATCAGCTTTTAGGACCTTAAGACCAGTATCGATGTCACCAACAGTATCAAAGACGGCATCATAATCGTGTAAGACGGTGGCAGGATTGGTTTCGTGGTAATCAATCACTTCGTCTGCTCCCAGATCAACCAGTAAGTTGCGGTGATTAGCACTAGCGGTGGTAGCGACGTAAGCATCAAAGGCTTTGGCAATCTGAACGGCAAAAAGGCCAACACCGCCAGCACCACCTTGAATCAGAATCTTTTGTCCGGGTTGAAGATTGAGATTATGTTTCATCCCGTAATAAGCCGTCAGTCCGGCGATTGGTAAAGCGGCGGCTTGATCAAATGATAACCCTGATGGGAGATGGGCCAATTCTTTGGTATTAACGGTAATAAACTCACCATAAGTCCCATTGTTAGCCGCGTGGGCTGGTGCGGCTGAGCCAAATACAGCATCTCCAGTTTTAAAGCTAGTTATATCGGAGCCCACTTTAGTAATTACACCAGAGAAGTCCCAGCCTAAGACCAATGGGAAAGACCATAAGTCAGTAAAGGGTGATGACAAAGCCCCCATCCGACCGGCAATATCCATTGGATTGAGACTAAAGGCATGAATGGCGACTTGAACTTCGTCAGCTTGTGGTTCGGGTTTAGGCATGTTGATCATTGTGAATGCTTCCGCACTACCGTATTGGTTAATAGCAATTGTTTTCATAAATCGTAACCTTCTTTAATTTAAGTCTGGCGCTAGTATAAACTATCGTGTCCACACGATAGCAAGCAATCAATCAAAAAGTTGGTTAGTGATCTGGTGAGGCCTTAAAGTAAGCAATCTTATGGGCTAAAAACTGATCAGTTGCTTGTAAGTGAGCGATTTGTTCTTGAACGGTAGTACGATATGAGCGCAACTCTTTAATCCGTTGCTCACGGCTTGGAATGCGGCCGTCACCGCTGAGTAATTTTAGATCCAGACCCAATTGCCGAAAAGTTGCGACGAATTGCAATCGTTCTAAATTTTGATGTGAGTATTGCCGGTAATTATTGTGGTCACGTGGTACCGGACCAATTAACCGTTGTTGTTCATAATAGCGGAGGGCATCTTTAGTCATTTTAGTAATAGCAACGACTTCTTTAGTGCTAAATGCGGTCTGGTCGGCTGGAATAGTGAAAAGTTGCATGTTAACGTCTCCTTACTTTTGATTCTAATGTTCGTGTCGTTATGTACGGCGCATGTTCATTGATTATAAACCATTACTCAAAGTGAGTGAAAATTAAAAACCAGGCACCTCATTAAAACGAGCCCAATTAGGTGTGATACACAAGCAATCGTGCGCACCATTCCTAATATACGATGGGTAGATTTGCACTGACGTTACACCTCAAATATTGGCGTAGAAGTTATTGTAAAGCTTGATTTAAAGGGGATTATTAGCGAACTGATGATCTTTTTCGGCTGATTGGTAGGTAAAAGTCACCAAGCGGCGTATACTAGCTAGGGTATTGTTTTTGCGATGAATAAATTCAACTAAGAAATGTGGTGAGGAGATGCAAAAAGAAGTTCGGTTGCGTTGGCTGTTCTTAGCTAATCTATTGAACAACGCTGGGGCTGCATTTATGTGGCCATTAACAACGGTCTACATGCATAATTATCTCAAGCAAAGCTTAACTTTTTCAGGAGTTATTCTCTTTTTGATGTCGTTGGCAATGATTGCCGGTAACTTTGTCGGTGGGCGTCTGTTTGACCACTGGCGACCATACTATACGGCTTTGCTCGGCGGGGGAATTTCAACGGCGATTTTAACAACGTTGATTTTCTGGCATAGCTTGTGGCCATACGCAATCGGGTTAATCATTGTTGGGTTTGGTGATGGAATCAGTATGACGGTTGTCAATGCTTATGCGGCGACGGTTACGACCAGGTCCAATCGCTATGTCTTCAACATGCTCTACTTAGCTTTAAACGTTGGGGTCGTTATCGGAACGTTGTTGGTAGGGTACTTATTAGAGCTTGGAATTAGCGTAGTCTTTATGGTGGCGACTGTTTGTTATATTGGACTGATGGTCATTACCTTAAGTACATTTAATGTCACACCTGCTGTTCGGACGGGAAAAGTCACGACACAGAAGCGTGACACAACGCCTAAAAATCATCGCCAGTTAATTTGGACGATTTGTTTGATGATTTTCACAATTTATTTGAGTTATGCATTATGGGAGAGCATTCTATCCGTGCATATGACCAACTTAGGGATTCCATTCCGTCGATATAGTGAAGTTTGGACGATCAACGGGCTGCTGATTATTGTGAGCCAGCCAATCGTTGCCTTATTTAACGAACGATTTAAGATTGGAACCCAGATTGGCTTTGGAATTACGCTATTTGCGCTGTCATTCTTGGGGTTGGTATTTGCCCGACAATACGTTGATTTCATCATTATTATGGTCGTATTAACGATTGGTGAAGTGATTGGATTACCGATTGCGCCTGCCTGGGTCGATGATATGGCAGCTGATGATCAGCGGGGAAAATATCAAGGCCGTTACAACATGGCTTTGTCGCTAGGGCGAGCCGTGGGACCGTTGTTTGGCGGGATGATGGTCGCTCAGTTCTCATACTCGGTACTTTTTATTACAGTAACTATTTTTATGTTGGGTAGTTTAGCATTAGTATTATGGCGTGCCCGGCGTGAACATTTATTAAATGGTTAATGAGTGCTCGCACGAGAATCCAAGCTTTCAAGGCCAGTCGCTTTGAAAGCTTTTTTGATGACTTGTTTGCAGGCGCGAAGACGACTGACGATACAATTTTTTAATAATCGGATACAATTAATACATGTTCTACTAGGGACTGTCTGAAAACTAAAAATTCAGGTATAATCTGAGGAAAAACGAATCGAGGCATTCCGATGACAACACCTAAACGATACGAACTGGAAGATGCTCAGTGGGACCGAATCAAAGGATACTTCCCGCCATACCGGACTGGCCGTCCATCAAGCCTAGACAACCGTACCGCCCTCAACGCTATCCTCTGGCTCATGCGCAGCGGGGCTCCTTGGCGTGATCTACCTGAACGCTATGGCTCTTGGAAAACGGTGTATAGTCGCTTCCGAGCCTGGGTAAGTTCAGGCTTGTTCGAACAGGTTTTTCTCGAATTGATTGACGATCCCGACATGGAAAACTTGAGCTTAGATTCAACGATCGTTCGAGCGCATCAAAAGGCCACTGGGGCAAAAAAAATGCCGAATGTATGGTCGAAAATCAAGCTATTGGATTAAGTCGAGGTGGCCGAACGACCAAGATTCACGCACTCGTTGACGGATTAGGGAATCCCTTGGGTTTTCGCCTAACAGGTGGTCAAGTACATGATAGCCAAGTTGCCAGTGAGTTGCTGGAAGGCTTCGATATTTCTCAATCAAATATTATCGCGGATAAAGCCTATGGCACCGCGAAACTTCGCCAGTATATTGAAGATAAAGCAGGCGTCTATACCATTCCGCCAAAGGAAAATACCAAAGACAAGTGGACCTATGATTACCACGTTTATTGTGAGCGCCATTTGATTGAGAACTTCTTCAATCAGTTGAAGAACTTTCGTAGGATTGCAACGCGTTATGATAAGCTCGCTCATGTTTATCTGGCTACGGTCTACATTGCCTCAATTTGCATCTTACTTAAGTAGTTTTAAGACGGACCCTAGTTATTAGTTAGTATTAATTATGATTAAGAATATCCCAATAAGACAAATTTCTATTCATCAGCATGTGGTTGTTCCAGTCCGACCTCTAGTTTGAGGCCTGTGAGGGGCCAGAGGCTTCAGTAGCACCGAGTACGTTTCGAGAAAACGCTTGACTGGTAGATGAACGGTCGCTTAACTTGGTCCAACTGGTCGTTGGATAGTTTAATACGAGAGCCTCAATTAAACGTTAAGTTGCTGATGGCTTTAACTGGTTGGCACATTTTTAATTATGAATAATAGCCGCTTAACTAGCCTGATGTGTAATTAATAAATGATTAATAGTGGGGTGAGTACGTGAACTTGATGGTTTCAAGCTTCATTTTGGTGTTAGCCGCGGTCATTAGTATTTTTATTTCCCGGGTAATTCCACAAATATCAGTGAACTATTTGAGCTTGTTGGATATACTACCCCTTAGGTACACAGATTAAATAATAAAAAATCTGTGTACCTAAGGGGTTTTTGTATGCGTTCAAATAGAAAGTATTCATTTGATGAAAAGATTAACATTCTTAATCTGATTGATAATAACCATACGGTGCAATCAATTGCCAGGGATCTACAAATAAATAAAAACGTTATTCATCAATGGAAAAGATTGTACGATCTCAATGGAAGTGAAGGCTTAAGGCATCAAAGAAAAAATCGCAGCTATTCTCAAGCATTCAAAGAAAGGATTGTACAGGAACATATCAAAGAAAAGCTGTCTTTTCCAAAATTAGCCACCAAGTATGGTTTGAGTAGCGCCGGGATGGTGTCTAATTGGTTTAGAGATTATACTATTGGAAAGAAAACTTATTCCAATAGAAATCCGAGGAACCGAAAGATGAAAGACGGACGCAAGACAACCCAAATTGAACGCATTGAAATAGCTCAATGGACTATCGCCAACGACTATGCTTACCACGAGGCCGCTAGCCATTTTGAGGTCTCGTATCAACAAGTTTATACCTGGGTCAAGAAGCTAAATAACGGCGGTGTGGACGCTTTAGCCGACCGCCGTGGGAAAAGTAAAGCTACGCCACTTAC
Organism: Lactiplantibacillus paraplantarum; assembly: GCF_003641145.1. Taxonomy (NCBI): domain Bacteria; kingdom Bacillati; phylum Bacillota; class Bacilli; order Lactobacillales; family Lactobacillaceae; genus Lactiplantibacillus; species Lactiplantibacillus paraplantarum. The sequence continues at coordinate 2,322,064 of NZ_CP032744.1, read as the reverse complement.
CGAGTTAGATATCGCTAAACTGAAAATAAAAGAATTAGAAGCTAGAACTAAACATTTGGAAATGGAAAAGGACCTGTCAAAAAAATTGAAAGAGATTCAAAGGAGAGTGAAGTAAGTGGTTGGTCATCAATCGACCGGATCTCAAAATATCAGGCAATTCAAGAACTAGCCGGTAAATATCCCATAAGTTGGTTGTGTCAAGAAGTCGGGATCAAGCGGAGGTCATATTATAAATGGTTGAACCGGACATTAACCGCTAATGAACGACTAAATGATGAGCTAGTTAAATTCATGCTTAAATTAGAAATTAGCCATAATTATATATTTGGTGTTGAAACCTTAGTTATGCACATCAACGAAGAGACTGAGTACCATGTGAATGCCAAACGTATCAGAAGATTAATGCAAGTTAACCATATCAAATCATCGATTCGCATTAGTAAACATGATCGTAAAGCGGAATATAAAGAAATGATGTCAGCCAATATCATCAAGCATGATTTTAATCAGGAAGAATCTAATAAGGTTTGGACAACCGACTGTACTGAATTAAAATACGGTAATCAAAGTCTCAACAAACTACGACTTAGTGCCATCAAGGATTTACACGATCACAGTATCGTTGCCTGGGCGATCGATGATACCGAAACGACAACACTGGTGACAGCAACTGTTAATAAAGCAATGAAAAGTAATGACCTGGCCGCCAACGAATTAATTTTACACACTGACCAAGGTTCGGCCTATACATCATTAGAATTCAATCGGGCCCTTAATAGCTATGGCATTTGCCATAGCATGTCAAGACCGGGGACACCTGGAGACAACGCGCCTATGGAGAGTTTCTGGAGTCATTTAAAAGATGAGGACTTAAGTTTTAAAACCGCATTGACCAAAGAAGAATTACTTCAAAACATTACCAAAGCAATTGACTGGTACAACAACGGTCGACGTCAAAAGTCATTAAAAGGCATGACCCCGACAGAATGTCGAAATCATGCCCTCCGATTTAAAGCATCATAATTTATATTATTTAAACTGTGTACTTGACAGGGTGTAGTGCCAAAGGATTGTACAGGAACATATCAAAGAAAAGCTGTCTTTTCCAAAATTAGCCACCAAGTATGGTTTGAGTAGCGCCGGGATGGTGTCTAATTGGTTTAGAGATTATACTATTGGAAAGAAAACTTATTCCAATAGAAATCCGAGGAACCGAAAGATGAAAGACGGACGCAAGACAACCCAAATTGAACGCATTGAAATAGCTCAATGGACTATCGCCAACGACTATGCTTACCACGAGGCCGCTAGCCATTTTGAGGTCTCGTATCAACAAGTTTATACCTGGGTCAAGAAGCTAAATAACGGCGGTGTGGACGCTTTAGCCGACCGCCGTGGGAAAAGTAAAGCTACGCCACTTACCGAGTTAGATATCGCTAAACTGAAAATAAAAGAATTAGAAGCTAGAACTAAACATTTGGAAATGGAAAAGGACCTGTCAAAAAAATTGAAAGAGATTCAAAGGAGAGTGAAGTAAGTGGTTGGTCATCAATCGACCGGATCTCAAAATATCAGGCAATTCAAGAACTAGCCGGTAAATATCCCATAAGTTGGTTGTGTCAAGAAGTCGGGATCAAGCGGAGGTCATATTATAAATGGTTGAACCGGACATTAACCGCTAATGAACGACTAAATGATGAGCTAGTTAAATTCATGCTTAAATTAGAAATTAGCCATAATTATATATTTGGTGTTGAAACCTTAGTTATGCACATCAACGAAGAGACTGAGTACCATGTGAATGCCAAACGTATCAGAAGATTAATGCAAGTTAACCATATCAAATCATCGATTCGCATTAGTAAACATGATCGTAAAGCGGAATATAAAGAAATGATGTCAGCCAATATCATCAAGCATGATTTTAATCAGGAAGAATCTAATAAGGTTTGGACAACCGACTGTACTGAATTAAAATACGGTAATCAAAGTCTCAACAAACTACGACTTAGTGCCATCAAGGATTTACACGATCACAGTATCGTTGCCTGGGCGATCGATGATACCGAAACGACAACACTGGTGACAGCAACTGTTAATAAAGCAATGAAAAGTAATGACCTGGCCGCCAACGAATTAATTTTACACACTGACCAAGGTTCGGCCTATACATCATTAGAATTCAATCGGGCCCTTAATAGCTATGGCATTTGCCATAGCATGTCAAGACCGGGGACACCTGGAGACAACGCGCCTATGGAGAGTTTCTGGAGTCATTTAAAAGATGAGGACTTAAGTTTTAAAACCGCATTGACCAAAGAAGAATTACTTCAAAACATTACCAAAGCAATTGACTGGTACAACAACGGTCGACGTCAAAAGTCATTAAAAGGCATGACCCCGACAGAATGTCGAAATCATGCCCTCCGATTTAAAGCATCATAATTTATATTATTTAAACTGTGTACTTGACAGGGTGTAGTGCCGTTAGTAGGAATTGGACTATTTTTTATTCCAATGCTGAGCAATCATATTGAGAATTTTAATTCTGAGATTTTTATTGGTCTGATTGTTGCTCCACTCTTGTTTTTTGAGGGGCAAGCAACCCGACTAAATGCTGTTGGTAAGGAATTAAAGCATATTATTCAAACGACGGTCGTGTTAGTCATTCTTGCTTTAATTGTGGCGGGATTTGGTTTGGCAGCGCTTGGCCTAGTTGGACTGCCATTAGCATTTATTCTTGCAGCAATTAGCACGCCAACTGACGCTACGGCAATGGAATCAGTGACCAATGGCTTAGAGATGCCACCAACCGAGGGAACCTTCTTGAAGATGGAATCACTGTTTAATGATGCTTCCGGTATTATCTTGTTGAATATGGCAGTGTTGTGGTACACCAATGGTTATATTAATTATGGTCAAACCATTATTGACTTTATTATTTCAGCCGTGGGTGGCGTGCTCTTCGGGTTTGTGAGTGCGTGGATCATGGTGTTGTTTCGGCAAGTGTTATTACGTTCTTCGTATAATTCGCTGAACGCGTCATTGTTAATTTACGTGATTACGCCCTTTATTTTGTATTACGCTGCCGAAGCAATCCACGTGTCAGGCATCATCGCAGTTGTGGTGGCGGGATTGGTGCATAATGCAGAAGCCCAACGGAGCCGACTGATTAATGCCCAGCAAGTTCATTTTGCTTTCGACTTGGTGGGGATGATTACTGAAATCTTTAACAGTATGGTATTTGTTGTTCTTGGTTTTATGTTTATCAAGATTCTTGTGAGTGAGCAATTTGGACATGGTTCATTGAATTTCTTGATGATTGGTTTTGTCTTATATATTAGTAACGTGTTGGTGCGTTACGCCTATGGTCGCTTACGGTTGAGTTTTAAGAATCGACCTGCTTGGATCTTTGCCTTGGGTGGGGTGCACGGTGCCGTAACACTGGCCTTGGCCTACACCTTAACGGATACCACAGTCGGTCAAGCTGATTTTAACTTGGTTTTAATGGCCGCTAGTACGTTGATTATTCTCAGTATGATTGTCCCAACGATTATCTTTCGGTGGCTACTAAAACCGGCGTTGACCGACGATGAAGCTACTGGTGAGATTGATAAGATCCGAGTTGCCATGGTTCATCATGCAATTGATACAGTTCAAAAAATGTATTTACCACCACACGTGAAAGAGTCCGTTATTTTTGATCTGATGACGCAAAAACAACGGACTAGGACCCGCGATTTTGCTCGGGCTTGGGTTGACGTTGTTCGGCGACCGGAATTTACTGGGGCAGAAAAAGAGCTGGAGATGCGCGCGTTTATGAATGCGCTCGAACAAGAACGGCAATATTTGGATATGATTTCGCAACGTGAGGTCAAGTATCAGAAGTACGTGTTTAAACTATACAATGAAACCTTACTGGCGGAATCACTCATCATTGGGCCCACGATCTTTGATAAGGATCAGGAAACGGAATAGGTCCACTGCGTGATGATTAAGGCTAAAGCAAGGCAGTGATTAACAAAACGGAAGCCCCAAGCAGCAATGTCGTGCTGACTGGGGCTTCCGTTTTGAATAATATCTAAAAAGTTTGATTGTCTAAATAGGCCGCTAAGCGATCTTTCATGACATTGTAGACACGTTCAGTATCAACGGAAGTGCCGCGAAGTTCATAATCGGCAATCATATCCGTATCAAGTTGTTCGGCGTAACGCCGAGCAGTTAGACAGTACTGATCGTTAAAGTTACGATTACCAGAGCCAACGACGCCGAGACAGAACCGTGAGTTTTGGTCGTAGTTCAGGTATTCACCTAATACGTTGGTCATTAACTCCTTAACGCCATTATCGATCCCGTTGCCACCGTCAAGATAAGTTGGGACAAAAGCAAAGTAGGGTTCTGTTTCAATGTCAAAATCTGACTGTTCGGTGATTTCTTTCAAGGTAATTAACGGGTTACTATCATCGGCAGCATGCTGGGTCTTAGCATAGTCTTGCATACCAGTGACAAATGAGCGGGTGTTGCCTTCAATGGAAATATAAATGATATTGATTGTTGATTCACTCACAGCAGTTCCTCATTTCTGTTTTACGTTAGTATTAGTTTACGCCGGGCACTAATTAATTGCAAACAACTGCGGTCTGCAATTGTCAGGGATCGCAATGATTGCGGTGGGCTTGAGGCCAACTAAAATTTTAAGAGTGCCCATCTTAAAGCAGTGCGATCAAACCAATACATATTAGGTTGATTGTTATTGGTTGGGAGCAATTAAGTGTCATGCGTGTTACAACTTAAAAACGCTTGGGGCAAAACTAATTGTGCCCAGTTTCTTAAGAAACTGAGCACAATTTTTTTATCAATATTGTCGAAACGTGCGTCCACGCTTTTCTAACTAAACTAATCTAAGTCATTATTTAGTCTTGTACTTGCTTGTCACTATGATCGTCAATTAAACTGTCGGTCTTAGCACTGACTTCAAACCAATTAATATAGGCATTTTCAAAATCAAGGGCTTTGAAGTTGAAGTTACCGATTTGAATTGTATCACCGGCTTGAATTTTCGGAAAATTATCCAAAATATAACCAGTCAAAGTAACGACGTCCGAGTCTTCGAATTCTTGTAAGTCGGTTTTGAAATAACGTTCAAAGTCGTAGATGGTCATCTTACCACTAATACGGTAAGTCCCATTTGCTTGCTTCTCAATGTATTCGTTAGAAACATTGTCGATTTCATCGTTGACTGTCCCGAATAACTCTTCGTAAATATCCTTATCAGTAACGATCCCACTGGTACCACCATATTCATCGACCACAACGACGATTGGTGTTTGCTTATCGATCATCTTTTGAAGGATGGCCTGAATTGGCGTTGTTTCAGGAATTGTAATGATATTGCGTAATAGCTTGTTGACACGAATATCATCGTCAACTTCACCTTGACGGATCAAATCGTAATTATAGACGTAACCAAGGATTTTATCCTTATCATTGTTAGCGACAACCGGCAACCGGCTAAAGCGTTTCTGTAAATAAACACGAATGGCTTGTTTAACCGTATCATTAATGTCGATAACGACTAACTGAGTACGGTCGATCATGATGTCCTTAGCAATCTTGTCATTAAACTCAAACGCTCGTTCCATATAGAGGTAATCGTTACGTTCAAGTTCACCACCAGTCACAGCATTCCGAGATAGGTTGAGAATTTCAGCTTGTGAATAAACATCGTTATCTTCATTGGCAACTGGAATACCTAACATCTTGACAACGCCGGCCGATGACACGTTCAATAACCAGACGAATGGGTAGAACATGACGTGGAACCAACGTAATGGTGTCGTAATGACGGCCATCACTTTGAGTGGCATGTCGATTGCGATGTTTTTAGGTACGATTTCGGTTAGCACCACTTCTAAGTAGGTCAGTAAGAAGACCCCAATAACAATACTAATCCCACGTAATACCGCCGTTGAGACGGATAGGTTGAATAGTGATAAGAAATCAAGCACAAAGTGTTCAGTTGTTTGTTCCCCGATCCAACCTAAAATGATACCAGCTAATGAGACCCCTACTTGGGTTGTTGAAAGGTACTCATTAAGATTACGGACCATGTGCAAGGAGGTTGCAATCCGTTTGGATGGCTTATCCCGTTTTTTTTGTTCTTCTTCGAGGGCGCTTGGGCGGGTCTGAACGAGTGCAAATTCACAGGCCACAAAGAAAGCAGCGACGAAGAACGTAATGACAATAATGACTAAATTTAAAATTATCTGGCCACTGTCCAAAGAAACATTCCTCATTTCATATATAGTAGTTAATTTAAGTATAACGCGAAGTAGCTATTATTATAAGGCTTATCGCCGTTTTTGTCAGCCTCTGTGACGGTTAATTAATTGGTCTATCGAGGTTAATCGGCGAATTAGCAATAATCTAAGCGGAAATCATAAGGCTACGAGAAAGATGGTTAACGTTTCCAATGAATGGTGCTAAACTAAGGGTATACCAAGTAAAGGGAGATCTTTAATGATGCCAGTAGAAACGAAAACTAAGATTCATGAGGATTCGAAGAAATTGGTTTATCAAGATAGTGATGTCAAAAAAGCGATGGATTTAATTCGTGACCGTGGTTACGTGACCCGTGCAGATTTTAATCAGATGGACGATGCGGATTGGGCGGCAGGCTTTGATAAAAAAATTGAAGCCGCTTTCCTTAAAGTGGAAGGTGAAGATCCGTATATTTATTTCGAACAATTTGATTTCAAGGGTGGCGACATCGATTCAATCATCTTTGATATGGATCAAGTTGGTACGCGTGACAATGCCTTAGATTTACTTGCTGAAGCAATTCACCAACAGGCTTACTAATTAATTATTGAATGGATACGGAGGTTATTGACATGCGCCAGCAACTATTAGGTCATCATTTAGATGACTTGCTAAAACCAACTAAGTTATTAAAGCGGGCTCACCGGGAAGCGGAGAACGTTTTAAATGCACACGTCGGTATGAAAACGGACGTGGTTGAACATGATGATGATTACACAGTGACGGCCGAATTACCCGGTTTTGATAAGGAAGCCATTACTGTTAACTATGCTGACGAGTGGCTAACCATTCGAGCGCATCGGTCGCAAGACGATCGTAATGATGATGGTCGCATGCTACATCGCGAACGAATGGATGCGGACTTTACCCGGAAGTTCCTTCTGATGAATGTGAACCGTAACCAGATTCAGGCGCACTATCAAGCTGGACTGCTGACCGTAACGTTACCAAAAACGGTTGCGGACAGTGAAGGTAAGATTGAAGTACAATAAGTAAAAGCACCGCCAACCTAGTGTTGGCGGTGCTTTTTGGACCATGATAACAAGCGTGTTGGCAACACTTAAACCTTAAAGCCAAGTATTATCTTGTTACACCAAGCAAATTTTAGTGTTGGTTGGTGTGACTTAATAACAGTTTATTTTTAATCAGCTGATGCCTCGGTTGGCGTATCTGCATCTTTGTTAGCATCAGAGATACTCATTTGAATAGTGCGGGGGCGGTCCTTAATAATGACGATGGTCCCGTGACCGAGGAAGTCTTTGGGCCCGTCATAGGCCATTTCGTATTCATTAGCGAATGAGCCGGCTTTTTGAAGGGTCATGAAGAAAATTTTGTTATCTTCATAATCATCACTGAACATGATTGCTATCGTACTATCAATCAATAATTTTTCTTTCCGCATTGCTTTAAGTCGGTCCCAAAGCCCAGCAATCACGGCTTGTGGAATCAGCTCCTTGACATCATCACCGACGCGGAGTTTCTTAGTCATTTCATACATACAACATAACCTACTTTTCATTTGTATTTTGCATTAACTCATAAATGATAACATATTCAGAAATTAATGTGATTTACAATGTCATCTAGTTTACAAGACTAGTTAATCTAGGTATAATTAATGTAATCAATTTACCAGAGGAGGCAACATAATGGCAGCTAATGAGACTTACGCCGACTGGCAGGTTCGGATGGGAAAAGTAATCTTGCCTAAATGGACCGAATTACCAAATTTTGATTTATATATGGATCAGGTGCTACTGTTAATCAATGAGACGTTGCAGCCATTAGGTGCCGATCCAGTTACTGCTGCGATGATTAATAATTATGTTAAACACAAAGTAATCTTGTCGCCAGTAAAGAAAAAATATCAAATTATGCAGTTGGCTGATATTATCGTGATTAGTTTGCTGAAACCAAGTTATCCATTGGACAAAATTCGGCAGGGGATTGATCAAGTAACCGCCACGGGTTATCCTAAGCGGGCTTATGATAATTTTATCACGGTACTAACAAACCAGCTCCATCATCCTGATGATCCGATTACAGTTTCCGACCAGGACCTCAGCCATAGTCTAACTACGGCGGCGGCCCAGCTAATTGTTAATAAACTACGGACGGACGAGTTGTTACGGCTCAACCAAGCACAGACCAAACCGCAACAAATTGAAAAGTAAAGACTAACGCGAGTGGCCCATGATGCTAATTATTTGGGCTACTTGTGTTTTTTTGGTTGCTGTAATGGTGGGGCTTTAGTATGATATAAACTGATTGTAAACAATTTAAATTGGGCGTAAAGTAAATTGATTGGGTGGTTGGTTTGTTAATTTGCTTTACATTGGGAAGAGTGATTGATATGAAGGTGTTTATCAGTGACGATCAAGAACAGCAACGTCTCTGGCTAAATGACATCATTACGGCGCAGCTCGAGGCATTGCATTTTAATTATGAGCTAGTCTCGGCGTGGCAGCCAACTGACGTGTTAGCAGCGGTGAAAAAGGGTGGCGGACCAAATCTTTATTTTTTAGATATTGTTTTACAGCGTGAAATTAATGGCATTCAATTGGCCTCAAAAATTCGTGATTATGATCCTGATGGTTTTGTCGTCTATGTGACGGTGCGGGATGATATGATGCCGGATACGTTGAATGCGATGACGACGCCCACTGGGTTTATCTCAAAAACAAATATGTTCAATAAAGAAAAATTTGTGCCACAAGTACAACAGATCCTTCAAGTCGTCAAAAAACGGTTAGTGACGTTACAACAATCGGTCGAACCGACTTTGACCTTACGAAGTGGCGCGTTATTATTAACATTGAAGCTCAAAGATATTATTTACTGTGAGAAGGAACACGGGTTACGGACAACACGAATTGTTACGACAACCCAGTCCTATGTCGTACATAAGAATTTAAACACGATTAAAGAACAACTTACAGCAATGCAATTTTTCAATGAGTTTCAAAGTTATGCCCTGAATCTTGATCATGTCATTACGGTTGACTTTAATAAGGGAATCATTAGCATGGACAACCGGGATCACCTGACCTTCAGTCGGGGGACTATCAAGAAATTACGGGCATATTATCAAATACAGGAATAGGATGAGAGCATGATAACGGAGGGGCAATTAAGAGCAATTCAAACTTACGCTTTGCGGCAACTCGCCCAGGATCACAGTGGCCATGGTAGCGATCATTTACAGCGGGTCAACCGCTTGGCACGACGCCTTGCACAAGCTGAGGGGGCTAACTTGAATTTGACCTTGGCGGCCGCATGGCTACATGATGTGATCGATGATAAGTTAATGGCAGACCCGATTAAGGCCCATCAAGATTTGGCTAATCAGTTGACTAGTCTGCACGTCACACCGGCCGATCAGGCGGCGATTTTTGATATTATTGACCACATGTCATTTAGTAAATCCTTCAACGGAGTGCAAAAATTGAGTCTGGAAGGTCAAATCGTTCAGGATGCAGACCGATTGGATGCAATTGGCGCCATTGGAATTGCACGGGCGCTTTATTATTCAGGACACGTCGGCGAGAAAATCTATGATCCAACGATTGCGCCTCGTGAACAGTTGACGCGCGATCAATATCGCAATCAGCCCGGGACGGCCATCAATCATTTTTATGAAAAACTATTCAAGTTAGCAGATCTAATGAATACGGCGTCTGCCAAGACCTTAGCAGCGCACCGAACGACGGTGATGCACCAATTTGTCGATCAGTTTAAAGCTGAGTGGACGGCGGATGACGAAGCGTGAGCATTGGTGACAACTTCGATTGATACCGTTAAAATTAGGTATTGCCGCCGATATTTTGGCTGATCACTATAGAAAGGGACGTTTCAAGAATTCATCGTCAATTCTTGAAACGTCCCTTTCTATTTGATCCAATCTTAATTTCTGAAATCGAGTTTAACTTGCGGCGCTGACTCAAATAATTTGATGTTAATTAGTTGACGGCGAGGAAGCCAGTGCTAGGCACGATTTGTTAAGAGATGGGTTATCAGCATGACGACAAGTGACACGAGTAGTGAGTAGCCTAAAATGATGGCTACCATTAGTCCCCAAGTAACTAGCGTGTGAATCCAATTAGTAATACCAATTAAAGTTAACAACGTCGTCAGTACAAGCACAATGCCCACGGTACTATATAATCCAATCGCACTATTTTGGTAATCAGCGGGACTCAGATCAAAGCCGCCAATCACAATGGTAACGGTCAATATTAGTAATAATAGCAGTTGCCACCAGCTTGTCGATGTACTCGTTAAAGCTTGCCAGCTAGCCGTCCATTGCGGCTGTCCAGGAGTGTCGGCTAATTTGAAAATTGCTTGAAAAAGGCCAGGAGCTAGGAACCAATCTAGCCCAAGGAGCGCTGCGGTACATCCAAAAATTGGCGCTACACCAATGAACAAATTACCGATGACTTGATACAAGCTGTGTCGATTTCAAGTATGGTTAACGTAGCCCAATGCTAAATCGTCCGCTGTCTCATTCTCTGGATGGAGGTGCGGTCGTTTGAGCAGCCTGACGGATTGAATACCATGCCGAAAAATTAGTGCTAATACTAAATGACTGAGTTCGTGGATGATGATACCTAAAAAGCCACAGTAGACTTGACTGTTGATTCCATAATGGTTGACCAGATTTGCTTTAGTTTGCCGGTTGACGCTCGTTAGTAACCAAGCAAAGAGTCCTGGTAGGCCGATGATAATCAGCAGGACAATACTGTTATTCTTGATCAAGTTTTCCACAAGATTACTCCGTTATTGGGCCAAAAGTGCCGTGAACAAGTTTGCGTAAATCATCAGCGTCAATTTCAATCGAACGACCGATTTTACCGGAAGATACCAGAATTTTGCCTTGTTGCTTAGCCGTTTCGTCAAGATAGATTGGGAATTTCTTAGTCTCCCAAATGCCGACGGGGGTATTCGCACCATGTTGATAACCAGTCGTCCGCTCCAAGTCTTTTAATGGAATCATGCCGACCTTTTTATTGCCCGATAGCTTGGCTAATTTTTTGTAGCTCAGGTGTTCATCTAACGGCAGGACACCAACGATGGGGCCGGTCTTGTTACCAATTAACGCTAAGGTTTTGTAGATATGATGCTCGTCAACACCGAGGTGATCGACCTGCAACTGTTGGACATCACCTTCCGTTTCGGTTGGAAACTCGTATTGTTGGTAGCTAATGTTGGCCTTATCCAGAATCTTTTCGACAAGTGTTTTACCTAATTGATCTTTTTTCTTCTTTTTAGACATTTTAGTTAACCTCACATTTATTAAAAATACGGTCCAATTTTATAAATGGACCGGAACAATTCACCCAAACGCTAATAATTCTGCTATACTGAAGGTACGAAATAACCTCAAAGGAGGGATTACAATGGCTGACTTAGTGTATCAACAAGTCATCACCGATCTTAATAAGCGCATCATGGCGAATGAATTTGTTGATAAGAAGCTTCCAGATGAACGGAGTCTTAGCGAACAGTATCAGGTGAGCCGCAGTTCAATTAAGCGGGCACTCAATGTACTGGCCAGTAAAGGCTTGATTTTCAAGAAGCGGGGTTCGGGAACGTTCATTAATCCATTATATCTTAAAAATCAATCTTCATTTAAGTACGAGGGCACAAATTTAGGAATTACGGATAGTTTAAATACTGAGGGTGCTCAACCCAGTATTCAATTATTAGACTTTCGCGTCATTCCTGCAAGTCAAGAGTTGCAACAAGACTTATTTTTAACGGCTGACGAGTTTGTTTATGAAATCAAACGACTGCGATTACTTGATGATCAGCCCTTCATGATTGAGAGTGGCTACATTCCAATCAAGCTTGTGCCGCAGTTGAATCGGCAAGTGGTCAGTGGTTCAATCTTTAATTATGTACAGGAAACATTGCATGCGGCCGTGACTAAGTCGTTTCTATCAATTGCGGCGGATGCATCGAATACGAATGATCAGGAACTGTTGCACTTGCAACCTAATGAGCCAGTGGGACTAATGAGTGGAATCTTCTTCTTAGATGATGGGACCCCCTTCGAAGTTTCTAATATGCGGCTTCATTATCAGTATATGAAGTATACGACGTTTGTTTCGACGAATAGTTAGGAGCTGGAATAGCAATGGCATTGATTCGGATTAATTTTATGGCGGCCAGTTTACACCGGACGGTTCCACTGATTGTATGTCTGCCAACGGATAAATTAGTTCCAGATGAGCAGGGCAGACCGCAACCCGTCCAGGGGCCGTTTGCAACTTTGTATTTGTTACATGGCATTTTAGGTAGTGAGATTGATTGGATCAGTGGAACGCGGATTCAGCGATGGGCGGATGAACGTAATCTAGCGGTCGTAATGCCGGCTGGTGAAAATAGCTTTTACACCGATCATCCTTGGACAGGAGAAGCGTATAGTCAGTTTGTTGGCCAAGAATTAGTTGATTTCACCCGGCGAACATTTCCATTATCGCATCATCGTCGGCACACTTTCATTGGTGGTTTGTCGATGGGTGGTTACGGTGCGCTGTATAACGGGTTAAAATTTCACGACACTTTTGGCGCAATCGTGAGTTTGTCAGCCGGGCTGAATGTGCGGCCGGGTATGGAAATATTGCCGCAAGCACCCCAGTGGTTTGCCGAAACGGCGGCGTATCAGCACGGAGTATTCGGCCCGGACTTAGCGGCTGCGGGACGTTCAGCGTTGAATCCACAAGTACTGGTTACACAATTGTTGACGGCCCACGTCGAGTTACCTGCAATTTTCATGGCTATTGGTGATCGTGATGGCTTGAAGCCAGTGAACGATGAATTTGACCAATTCTTGACGACACAACGGGTGCCACATGAGTATCTAATTGGTTCTGGGGCCCATGAATGGGATTTTTGGGATCGTTATCTATTAAAAGCGCTGAACTGGTTGCCGTTAACGAATCAAGGTGCTGGAGTCAATTCTGGGCATATCAAAGCAAACTAATATCAGTACAACTCACAAAAAAATATTTTAATAAAAAAACGAGGTGTCCCAAGGGATCAGCCTCGTTTTTTTATTTCGTTTTACAAAATTGGACCGTCCCAATTAACAAAAAGGTTGATTTTTTAAAATGAGTTGTTAAAATAGAACTTGTAAACGAAAACATTTAGACTGTTAACGTTCAAGTGAAAAGCAAATTAAGGAGTGTTTTGAAATGACAACAGATTACTCATCACCAGCATATTTGCAAAAAGTTGATAAGTACTGGCGGGCAGCCAACTACTTATCAGTTGGGCAACTTTATTTAAAAGATAATCCATTATTACAACAGCCATTGAAGGCCAGTGACGTTAAGGTTCATCCAATTGGTCACTGGGGGACGATTGCCGGTCAAAACTTTATCTACGCGCACCTTAACCGGGTTATTAACAAGTACGGTTTGAAGATGTTCTACGTTGAAGGTCCAGGTCATGGTGGTCAAGTGATGGTTTCAAACTCTTATCTTGACGGTACTTACACCGATATTTATCCAGAAATTACGCAGGATGTTGAAGGAATGCAGAAACTCTTCAAGCAATTCTCATTCCCAGGTGGGGTTGCTTCCCATGCGGCACCTGAAACACCTGGTTCAATCCACGAAGGTGGCGAACTAGGTTACTCAATTTCACACGGGGTTGGGGCAATTCTTGACAATCCTGACGAAATTGCAGCGGTCGTTGTTGGTGATGGGGAATCCGAAACGGGTCCATTAGCAACTTCATGGCAATCAACGAAGTTCATTAACCCAATCAATGACGGGGCAGTGTTACCAATCTTGAACTTAAATGGTTTTAAGATTTCTAACCCAACGATTTTTGGTCGGACTTCTGATGCTAAGATTAAGGAATACTTCGAAAGCATGAACTGGGAACCAATCTTCGTTGAAGGTGACGATCCTGAAAAGGTTCACCCAGTCTTAGCTAAAGCCATGGATGAAGCCGTTGAAAAGATCAAGGCAATCCAGAAGCATGCTCGTGAAAATGACGATGCGACGTTGCCAGTATGGCCAATGATCGTTTTCCGTGCACCTAAGGGCTGGACTGGTCCTAAGTCATGGGACGGCGATAAGATTGAAGGTTCATTCCGGGCCCATCAAATTCCGATTCCTGTTGATCAAAATGACATGGAACATGCGGACGCTTTAGTTGATTGGCTTGAATCATATCAACCAAAGGAACTCTTCAATGAAGATGGTTCTTTGAAGGATGATATTAAAGAAATTATTCCTACTGGGGACAGTCGGATGGCAGCTAACCCAATCACCAATGGTGGGGTTGATCCGAAAGCCTTGAACTTACCAAACTTCCGGGATTATGCGGTCGATACGTCCAAGGAAGGCGCGAATGTTAAGCAAGATATGCTTGTTTGGTCAGACTATTTGCGGGATGTCATCAAGAAGAATCCTGATAACTTCCGGTTGTTCGGACCTGATGAAACCATGTCTAACCGCTTATATGGTGTCTTCGAAACCACTAATCGTCAATGGATGGAAGACATTCATCCAGATAGTGACCAATATGAAGCTCCAGCTGGCCGGGTCTTAGATGCTCAGTTATCTGAACACCAAGCTGAAGGTTGGTTAGAAGGTTACGTCTTAACTGGACGTCATGGGTTATTTGCCAGTTATGAAGCCTTCCTACGCGTTGTGGACTCAATGTTGACGCAACACTTCAAGTGGTTACGTAAAGCCAATGAACTTGATTGGCGTAAAAAGTACCCATCACTTAACATTATCGCGGCTTCAACTGTATTCCAACAAGACCATAATGGTTACACCCACCAAGATCCAGGTGCGTTGACTCATTTGGCCGAAAAGAAACCAGAATACATTCGCGAATATTTACCAGCCGATGCCAACACGTTATTAGCTGTCGGTGACGTCATTTTCCGGAGCCAAGAAAAGATCAACTACGTGGTTACGTCAAAACACCCACGTCAACAATGGTTCAGCATTGAAGAAGCTAAACAATTAGTTGACAATGGTCTTGGTATCATTGACTGGGCAAGCACGGATCAAGGTAGCGAACCAGACATCGTCTTTGCAGCTGCTGGGACGGAACCAACGCTTGAAACGTTGGCTGCCATCCAATTACTACACGACAGTTTCCCAGAGATGAAGATTCGTTTCGTGAACGTGGTCGACATCTTGAAGTTGCGTAGTCCTGAAAAGGATCCACGGGGCTTGTCAGATGCTGAATTTGACCATTACTTTACTAAGGACAAACCAGTGGTCTTTGCTTTCCACGGTTACGAAGATTTAGTTCGTGACATCTTCTTCGATCGTCACAACCATAACTTATACGTCCACGGTTACCGTGAAAATGGTGATATTACCACACCATTCGACGTACGGGTCATGAACCAAATGGATCGTTTCGACTTAGCTAAGACGGCGATTGCGGCGCAACCAGCAATGGAAAACACCGGTGCGGCCTTTGTTCAATCCATGGATAACATGCTTGCTAAACACAATGCATACATTCGGGATGCCGGAACCGATTTGCCAGAAGTTAATGATTGGCAATGGAAGGGTTTAAAATAAGCAGTTAAAATCTTAATTTGAAAATAGCGTTGCTACTGGCCTGTGCCTCCAGTAGCAACGCTATTTTTGTGTACACCAAGCTATTCAAATAGTCAATAAATAACCATTGAATTTAGGATAACCATTTTTTGAATGCGCCTTAATTTAAACGGAAAAGTAGTTTGAGACGTTCTGATACTAGCCATGGCAAGTTAAGAATAATTATGTGTGGTAATCACAAGTCACCCTAAGAATAGTTAATATACGTATACTAAGCATATTTTAATCGCTTTTTAATTATTCCTGTTATAATAACGCTATCCCGAATTGGCATTAGTGATGGTAATAGCGGTTAGTCAGAGATGAATGGGCTGATAAATGGGCACATATCATCAATTCCGGTTCCATGAACCGAACTTACGTGGAAAGGAGCGACTGGTCGGATCATAACCAGTCAACGATGCGAATGAAAATTTTACTAGCAGTTGAGAATTTAGTAATGGATGGCGTCAAGCGCGCAACGACCGTACTGGGCAATGCGTTGACGTCACAAGCAGACGTTGCCTTCTATTCGCTGGCCCAACCCCGAGCTTTTTATGAATTGAACGCGCCGTTAATTACTGCGCGGCGGCCGGCTAGTAATGCTGTGTTAAATTATTTTGGTGCGGCACCGTTAACTGTATATGCGTCCCAATTAGCAGACTTATTAGCTACTTTAGAGACGGGGGCGTATGATGCAATCATCTTACCAGGAGGGTTGCTAACGAGCTTTGCACCAGCAATTAAACGGCAATTGCCACGGATTAATGTGATTGCCTGGATGCATAATAATATTGATGTGTATTTGAATCAATATTATGTTCAGATGCAAGATGAACTCGTCGCCGGACTGCTGGCAGCCGATACGGTAGTGACATTAACGGACTATGATTGGGAAGGGTATTCGCGGTTTAACTCGCATACGGTTAAGATTTATAATCCACCGACAATGCAGGCGCGGGGGCAACGTGCGGATCTGGCGCAACATGTCATTGCCTATACGGGGCGCATTGATATGCAACATAAGGGCTTAGACTACTTATTAACTGTTGCGCGAGCGCTACCGGACGACTGGCAAATAGCAGTGGCGGGTTCTGGTCCGCAAGCTCAGATGACGACGTTTTACCGCTTGATGGATGAACTCGGTGTTCGTGGTCGGATTATTTATCGGGGGGCATTGAAGGATACAGAGTTAAGACAACATTATCAACGCGCCAGTGTCTTCATGATGACGTCGCGTTGGGAAGGTATGCCACTAGTCATGGGCGAGGCGATGACCATGGGGTTACCGATTATTTCGATGTGGAATACAGGTTCAGCTGAGTATTTACAGGCGGGGCGGCATGGTGTTCTGACACCAGCACGAGATGTTAATCAGTTGATAAATGGTTTGCTACCGCTATTAGCCGATCAGCAACAGCGAGAGATTTATGCGATGCGGGCGCGACAACGCAGTCGTGACTTTACGCTAAGTAAAATTGTCCGGCAGTGGTTGGCATTATTGACTCGTCAGTACGTGCCCCAAACAGTCGTTGAATCGAATTGGTACGCAGATTGGAGTAATGAGGGACAGTAATTGGTTAGATGTCGGATCAGTTAATCGCTCAACACCTAGTATTCGAATAGGGGTGTTGAGCGATTTTTATGCTAACATCAATGGTTTTATAGAAGATTAATCGTCTATGAGCCTCAATTAGTGAAGTATGATGGTTACTGATTTATTAAATATAAGTTATAGTTGTAATAAATTAATTTGCAAACACTCAGTTGCTTTGATACACTCAATCAAAAGGTCCGGCATGACCTGACCATATTGGAGGAGCTATCAATGAAGACAACGTGGCTGGCTAGTTTACTAGTCACAATCTTTTGGGGCGCCGTACTGGGTCTCGTAGTAACATATTTAGGTGGTGCCATGGTCGAAGCTTTGACCGCGACCCCAATTGTTCGTGAGCCGCTCAAGGGCATGGCAGTGGGCGTTGTTTTGGCGGTGATGAGTGGGCTGTTGATATTGGTAAATGAAAAATAGTCAAAAAAGATGGTCTGCTTGATCTAAAAAGCGGATCATCTTTTTGGCATACTTAATACCCATCAATTGTAGCTGGCGATTGAAACACCGCTGGCAGTGGGGCCGGTACCGTCACCCGTGTGGTGCTAAACGGAAGTTGCAAATCCAATAATTGGGCATGGAGCATCAGCCGGGGCGCCGACTCCGCTTGCGAGTCGTAAAGTGGATCACCGATAATCGGGTGGTCACTGGCGGCCAAGTGGACCCGTAGCTGATGGGTGCGGCCAGTATGCAAGGTCAGTTTAACTAAACTCTGATGGGCGGTGGTTGCACATACTTGGTAGTCGGTGAGTGCTGGTTGTGCATCGGCCGTGTTGACCCAGCGTTTGCGTTTGTCGGTAGCATCGTGACCGATTGGTGCAGTGAAATGCCCGGTTGGCGCGGCAAAGTGACCACGTACCCAAGCATAATAAGTCCGGCGAATTTGCTTATCGCTGATTAAACGGTCCAGGATCGGGACGACAACCGGGTTCAATGCGACTAGCATCGCACCAGAGGTCATTTGATCTAATCGGTGAACCATGTACGGGGCTTGTTGAGTTGGCTGGAGTGTGGCTGCTAGGTCGTTTAAAATTGATCCAGTTTCACCCGGTTGATTAGGATGCGATTTCACGCCAGCGGGTTTATCGACGACTAACAGATCGCTGCTTTGATATAAAATCGTGGCTGGGGCCGTGGCAATCGCAATATAGTTCGAGGTCGGGGTCCGAAAGTCACTGGGGATAAACGTTAACGTCAGGCAATCACCAGTAGTAACGACTTGTGCAATCGACGTTGGTGCACCGTTCAGTTGGATTCGACGCGTTTGGCGTAACTGGCCCTGAATACGCTTGGGAATCAGCCAAGTCTGAAGACAAGTCCGAATCGACTGTTGATTCAAACTAGGCGGGATGGTAAGTTGATAAGTCCAGGTCATGAATGAAGCTCCTTTATAACGGGGAAGACGAGGCAACGCACGGAAGCCACTAAAAAAGTCTGGAACGTATCCAGACTTTTTTATTAGTCTTCTTTTTTGGCTGCCGGTTTAACAATTAGGACATCACAAATTGCATTGCGACTGACATAAGTTGTGACGGAACCAACCATTAAACGCTCAACGGCGGATAAGCCAGTTGAACCAATCATAATTAATTCGTTGTGATGGTCAGCGGGAAATTCACGAGCAATGACTGTTTTAGGATTACCAAAACGAACGTGAACATCGACATCGGTGACGCCAGCGTCAAGGACTTGTTGCTTGAGTTCACCTAAACGTTTTTGAACATCTTCTGATAACTTGTAGATCACGTCACCACTGACCGCGCCGCCATACGTGTCACTGAATTGGTTAACTTCCAACACGTTTAAAATGTCGAGATGTGTCTTGTTACGCTTAGCGACTTCGATGCCCCGACGAAGAACTTCATCGGTGGCCTTGGAGCCATCAACTGGTACCAAGATATTTTGATATTGTTGTAACATAATGGTTACCCCCGTTTGATATGGCTAGTTAATATCTATATTTTAGCATTAATTTTCAATGATGTAAGTATTTTAAACCGATTGATGCAGGAACTAATTTAAGTTGGTAAGGATAATTATTTTAATAGTAGATAAAAAGCACAAATTTTTTTGCTAACATGTACATTTAAAAAAATAATGGTCATCACTGAGGTCAAGCTGTTCGTCAGTCATTTTTGATTAGTTTTCAGTATTTGAAAACAGACGTATTCAAGGCGAGGCTAATAACTACAGGGGTTTGAGACAATTGCTAACTTTAGTCATAATAACCACCTGGTAATTGGTTAATAATTCAAAATGATAACGGTGTCAATCAATCGATATGAATAAAATAATTGGAAGCAATCAAGATTGAATGTGGGCCAGTGACATGCTAATATTATTCTGTAATAGCAGGTTTCACAAGGGAAATCAATCGGTTGTGTTAACAGCTAACTCACGGAAAGTTTGGGGATTTTAAATTGAAAATAGGAATGACAAAAAAAGTAGTAACTTCATTATTGTTGAGTACCGCTTTATTACCAATGTTGAGCGGTAAAGCTGATACGGCAACAGCAGATCGTAAACCAGCAGCTGCGACTAAGGGGAGTAGTACGGCCTCTGCTGCTAGTCAGGTCACGCTGAGTGCAGGCAGTCAGACGGCTACCAGTGCCACTGATCAAGCGACTGCCAGTAATACCGATTCAGCGGATAATCAAACTAATGCTACTAGCGTTACGAGCCGCGTGACAGTGCGGGCAGCTAGCGCAGCAACGAGTCAGGAATCTAAAACTGACAGTACAGCACTGCAAAGTCAGGTATCTGCCAGTGAAGCCACTAATGATGATACCGCGGCCAGTGCTACGGCGGCTACGACGACTAGTGCGGTCGAACAACTTGATAAGACGGCTAAGACTGGTGAAGTTGCGAGTCAGGCGAGTCAGAGTGCTAGTGCTGAGTCAGCTAAGGCCAGTGAGGCGACAAGTCAAGCCAAGCAAGCTGTGACTACGGACAAGCCCGCTTCAGCAGTCGCTAGTGAAGCCGCTAAGTCGACTGCGCAATCATCAGCATCAGCGCAAGATACTAAGCGGGCCGTTGCTGCTAAGGTGTCGCCACAGATTGAGACGACAGTGGCAGCTGATGCGGTTCGTTCATCGGTGATGACAACGCGTTCGACCAAGGCGGCCACTAGTCAAGAAGTTTTCTTGGATCAAATCAAAGCTGGCGCAATCTCTGGTTGGAACAAATATCAAGTTTTACCATCAGTGACAGCCGCACAGGCGATTTTGGAAAGTGGTTGGGGTAAATCACAATTAGCAACTCAAGGTAATAATTTGTTCGGTATTAAGGGCAGTTACCAAGGACAGTCGATCTATTTCCCAACCCAGGAATGGAATGGCTCACAATACATTACGATTCAAGACGCTTTTCGGAAGTACCCGAATTGGTCAGCGAGTGTCGAAGATCATGGCGCCTTTTTGGTCGTCAATCCGCGTTACAGCAATTTAATTGGGGTCACCGATTATCGGCGTGTTGCTAGTCTCTTGCAACAAGATGGTTATGCAACGGCCCCAACGTACGCGAGTTCACTGATTAGCATCATTGAATATAACAAGTTGCATGAGTGGGATCAAGAAGCAATCAGTGGCCAGCCTAGTGGCGGTAATAATAACAATCAGGTTCAACCTGATCAAAACGTTACGGCAACGAGTGGCACACATAAATTTACTAAGACCACAACGATTCACAATGCGCCAGACGCAGCCAGTGCTGTAGTTGGAACTTACAATGCTGGTGAAACCGTGAACTACAATGGTAAGTTGACGGTCGGCAATGCAACTTGGTTACGTTATCAGTCTTACTCTGGGGTATCACGTTACGTGATGATCAGCCAGACAACCACTAATAATGACAATAATCAAGCAACGGTTACACCTGCTAGTGGTGCCTATAAATTTACAGCGAAGACTAATATTCGCTCAGCAGCTAGCAAAACAGCACAAATTGTTGGTGCGTATAATGCAGGTGACACGGTCTATTATAATGGTAAGGTCACAACTGGTGGGGTGACCTGGTTGCGTTACTTGTCCTATTCTGGCGCGCAACATTACGTTGCTACGAGTGGTGATGAGGTTAACGCTGTAGCGAAACCAGACGTGGTTGCCACTAGTGGCTCATACCGGTTTACTAAAACAACGGCGATTAAAAGTTCACCAGCAACCAGTGCTACGACGGTCGGCACGTATAATGCGGGTGACACGGTCTATTATAATGGTAAAGTGACGACTAATGGTCAAACTTGGTTACGTTACATGTCCTATTCGGGTGCTCAACATTATGTTCAAATTAGTAGCGAGAGTACCGCGACTAATGTCAACAAGCCCCAAGTAACACCACAGAGCGGTAGCTACCGGTTTACCCAGACAACGGCGATTAAAAACACACCAGCGGGCAGTGCCCCAAGTGTTGGCACCTATCATGCTGGTGATACAGTTTATTACAATGCTAAGGTAACGGCTAATGGTCAGACCTGGTTGCGGTATCTTTCTTATTCAGGTGCACAACACTATGTCGCTATTAGTGGGAACGCGTCAACCGGGAACACGACATCTAAACCGGTCACGAATAGTCAGGGCGCCTTTCGTTTCGTAACGACGACTAATATTCGTACTGCACCAAGCACGAAATCGAGCGTAGTTGGCGCATATAATGCGGGTGAGACGGTTTATTATAATGGAACTGTTCAGGCTGAAGGTTACACCTGGTTACGCTATCTCAGTCGTTCAGGTGCCACCCATTATGTTGCCATGCTCAAGGGATAAGCATATTAGTTGTTCCGAGTTTTAAATGGCTTTATACTGACAATAGTTAAATGGATAGCGATTACGACCGCTATTAATTTTGCGGCAACCTGGTCGGCTTCGGCTGATCAGGTTGTTTTTTATCCGCGTTTGCAATCGCTTACATTATATGCTATATTGAATTTATCGGAAGAGTCACAGGTCAGTATCAATCGTTACCCAATTGTTGTAACAAACCCGTCAAGTGATAGCTAGTGCAGTATAGCAGCGTTTCCGCTAATTTCGGATAACTGACTGGCCCAACCTCCATCTATTGATGGCACGGTTATATCCACGGAGAACGGATTGCCGCCAATCAAACGTTCACGGATGTGGATAGTGAATCAGTCATCTGGTGGTATGAAGAATACCACGCCAAACTTTTTGTATGATTCTTCCAAAAAATGGGCTCACATTGTGGGTCCTTTTTTCATCTTGCTGTATGATTAAAGTAACCTAAAGCTGAAGGAGATTTTAAAACTATGTACTATGTCGCAATGAAAGATCATGAGATTGGCCGTAATTTGGCTACCGAACAATATTTAATGAATAACGTGGATTTCGATGAACCATTAGTTTTGTTCTACTATGAAGAACCGTGCATCATTGTTGGTCGTAACCAGAACACCCTTGAAGAGATTAATGCAGACTACGTGCGGGAACACCATATTACTGTCACTCGACGGCTTTCTGGTGGTGGGGCGGTGTATCAAGATCTTGGCAATCTCTGCTTCAGCTTCGTAGTGGATAGTGATAGTCAAGAGTTTGGTGATTTTAAGACCTTTACAAAACCAATTATTGATGCTTTACACGATATGGGTGCCACCACAGCAACGGTCAGTGGTCGTAATGATTTGTTAGTTGACGGCAAGAAGTTTTCCGGCAATGCGATGTATTCACGCAATGGCAAGACGTTCTCCCATGGGACGTTAATGCTGAACGTTGACTTGAACGTTGTGCCCCAAGCACTGACGGTACCAACTGATAAGATTGCTTCTAAGGGGATCAAATCAGTTCGAAGCCGGGTGACGAACTTGCGACCATACTTAGCACCGGAATACCAGAATATCACGGTACCTGAATTCCAAGACGCATTACTGAAAGAGTTATTTCATGTGGATTCGTTAGATCAAATTGCAGACAAGGAGTACCATGTCACTCCTGAACAACAAAAAGCTATTGATAAAATTTACGAAGACTATTATGCTAATTGGGACTGGGTTTACGGCAAATCACCAGAATTCTCAGTTAAACGACGTCAACATTTTGATATGGGAACGATTGATGTCCGGATCTCAGTGGATGACGGCTTAATTAATAATATTAAATTTTATGGTGATTTCTTTGGTAGTGGTAATGTTCAGGATATTGAAGCAGCCCTCAAAGGCGTGCGGTATGACCATGAAGCCATCGCCAAGGCGCTAGCAGATATTGATTTGAACCAGTATTTCACTGGAATTGAACGACCAGCCATTATTGACTTAATTGCCCAGTAATAGGAGTGATTTGTTGAAACTGACCCGCTTAGTTGCATTTGCGTTTGTATCCTTTTTTTGTTACGGTATCGTCAACTGGATGATGTCGACCAGCCATTTTCACTTACAATCAAAAAGCATTTCGGTGGCTGAAATGTGGCAGGGATTGTTAATTGCCTTAGTGTTGTATTTTTTGGGCGTGCTAGCAGTGTATATTAACCGCATGCTGGGTTTCTATGTTCTAGGGCTCGTCGTGTTGATTTATAGTCTGGGACTAGTCAGCGCGTTGATGTCCGGGTATCAGAGTACGGCTGGTATGGAAATCAAGCTGTTGTTAGAGATTATGGGTGTGATTGGATTGGGAATCAATTTTTATACGCTAGTGTTATTGACTCGCTGGCGGCGTGCAAATTAATGAAATTGAATAAATAAATGAGGGATAGTGTTTTATGCAACGAAACGTACAAGATTTTATCGATGATGTTACGGCTGAAAAGATCACGCAGGCAAGTTTAACGGGCGCCTATGCGCAATTAGCAACTAAGGTCAAGCCATGGCTAGCTAAATTATTGGCCGCGATTAAGGCCAACCAATTAGCCCAAGTGACTTTAACGGCCAAGCATGAGCCCGCAATTAGCTTTCGACTGGAAACGAGTGTCATTAACTTGCCACTGGCCAATTTAACTGAAATTGGAAAGGTCACGGCTGCTGATGATACGATGCCAATCAACGTCTATATGATTGCTGAGTCCGAAGCCTTACCATCTGGTTTGCGGATTGATGAATTGGGAACGGCCGATGATGTGTTGGCAGATCAAGCTAATGCTGAAAAATTATTAACGGATTGGCTAACGGCGCAGACTGATCGGTTAGATCAAATTACTGCAGCGGAAGCTTAAACGTAACCTTTACGAGTTAATTACTGAATCTTTACATGACTATGGTAAGGTAAGAATTGATATTGGAGCCAAGCCAAAATCAAAATACCAATGGAATTGGGTGTGCCGGTTGCTAGTTAACGGGAACACCCAATTTTTTAGTGATGGTCGTTTTTATTAGTGGCAAGTAGTGCTAATAATAATGACAAGCAGTAGTTGCTAGCTGTGCTTCAGTTATCCACAATCAAGACTTGCATTTTATGGCTAGAGATGATATGGTAGTCCATGCGATGAGTCGATAGAGTCAGATCGTTAGCAATAACGGTTCCGCGCGAGCGGCTAGTGACTAATATTGATAGCGGGGCACGTTTCTCTGACGTATTTCAGAGTGCTTGGGTCACTGACATTGTGGAGTGTCACCCCCGCTGGTTTACCAGCGCCGCGATGAACGTGTGTTAACCATTTTCGGATGGCTGACACACGTTTTTTTGTGTCAAATAAAAACGGGAGGTTGACTGATTATTACTACTATCAGTCAACCTCCCGTTTATTTATTACTAAAAATATTAATCTTCTTCATCCATGGCAGCTACTGATTCGGTATTAGCAGTTGCGCGTTGCATTTTTCCAAGCACACCGCGGGCGATTGGGCCGACAATGATGAGCTGAAGTGGTAATGCAACAATCAAGTTAAAAATCCAAGTGTGACCGTAAGTCGCTAAGACGTGACTTCCAGCCAATTCACCTTCCACTGCAATCCCGAAGAGGGACATGCAAGTGACCATGCCAAGGACCATCAAAACGGAAATGGTAATTCCAATCAGGACGACCCGTTTGCGCATGTAATCATTAATGATATATTTGAAAGCTAATCGTTTGGCAATTGGTCCCACGACCAATAAGTCTAAAATGATTGCAACGACTAAACCGAGTGGGTAGCCACTGAGGATTGCCATTACTAACCCGCTACTGAAGCCTTGAGCAAGGGTAACGTTGTAGGCGGTCATCACAAAAACCATCAGACCGGCCATGATGGCGGTAAAGACAACTTCTTCTTTTAAATTACGTGGCATTCTATTAACACACTCCTAGTTTTAGTATCGGTTGATTACTATAGCATGTGAAGGGTGGTTCACATAAGTAACAATTTGATGACAAATTATGAACCGGTTACATTTCAAGATAATGTAAATCTAATCAAATAGTTAAAATTAAATCCAAAACAGGTAAACGTTGGTAAAGTTAGGCAACATGGCGTATGCTGTAGTTAGTATCAGACAATTAATCTTTGGGGAGTTGATTATCTTGAAAAAAATATTAGTTAGTTCAGCCGTGATTGCTGGGATCATTGCGCTGGGGGGCGGCTATTACTTAGAGGCCGACCATCAGTCTAACCAGTCGCGGGTCAGTGAAACTCAGTCGGTCGTGTCAAAGACTAAAGCAAAAAAAGATGTGTCATCTTCAGCGACGACCACTAAGAAATCAGCCGCGGCTAAGTCGGCGGCAACTAAATCATCGTCAACAGTTGCCAATGCTGCTACCGAATCACAAGCCACAACTAGTACGACGAGTCGTCAGGATAATAACAATGTAACTGCCTCCGACCAATCACAGGCTAGTTCAGGTCGGACGAGCACGAGCACGACAACAACGGCTGGTCAGGCTGCGACTAGCCAACAGCCGGCGACGAGTAGTAGTCAGGTGGTTAATTCACGTCATTTAACAACTAGTCAAATCAATGATTGGGCTTGGCAGCAGGTTGCCAAGGACTATCAACAAACGGCAGTTAAGAAACAAGATTTTGTCTTTAATCAATATCAGAACGGTGGCTTAGTCTACGTGGAGGTTTATGAGAACCAAAACACTGACGTGGCCCATTTAGCCGGTCGTTTTCGCGTGAATGCCCAAGGACAATTAGAACAACAACAATTAGCGCAGGGTGATGTTTGGCAAGTCGTTGCAACACAACCATAATTAACAAGAATAATTGTCAAAACGGATGATAATAAGTATTACCAGTTAAGTGTTCATAATTTTTATATTTTGAACACTTAATTTTTGATTGTGATCAGCACTA
This sequence comes from Lactiplantibacillus paraplantarum, assembly GCF_003641145.1. NCBI lineage: Bacteria > Bacillati > Bacillota > Bacilli > Lactobacillales > Lactobacillaceae > Lactiplantibacillus > Lactiplantibacillus paraplantarum. Next base: position 2,295,345 of record NZ_CP032744.1, on the reverse strand, counting down.
GTAATTGGCCGGAAAGCAAGCCGTTGAGCCCCAAGCTTGCTTGACTATACAACAGCTTAACTTTAATAATGAATCATTAAATAGCAAACGTTCACCGGGTAATGTTAAATCTGTAACCGCCTTCTTGCTCATTAGGGTAAAATACGGCATACTAGATTGTAGCGAATAAAGGTTGGTGGATGGATTATGGCAAAAGAGAAACATGAAATTTATGATGAAAAAGATAAGCGGCTAGGCCGGTTAATTCTTAAAATTATGGGCATTGTTGCCATTGTCAGTGGTTTAGTAGGACCGTTCATTTTTTTGTTGAATGCTAATTGGGGGCGCGAGCTCGGAACGTTAGCGGTTATTTGTGGGGGCGTTGCCATTTGTTTTGGTCCTAAGGGTCGGACGGCTGGTGGCCAGTGGTTAGCACTGTTAAAGACCCTTGGCCTGGGCATTCTGATTTTAGTTTACTTTGCAATCGTTCAAAAATTTTTAGGATAAGCAATGTTAATGAGCAATTAGTCAGTTTATATCGGTGTGTCGCTTCGTCGGCAGACCGTTTTTTAGTTAATATTTGGCTAGTGTTGATTTTGGGACTTGCACGAATTTTATTATGAGAGTAAGATGGAAATATCATTAAATAACATGTTGATGAGAAGAGTAATTGGGTCACGCCTTTAACAGGGAGCCGTGGTGAGTGTAAAGCGGTAAGGTTACGCCCAATGAAGATGAACTCGGAATGCCCAGCAGCGGTTACAAGGCTGCACTGGCGGGACTGGCCGATATTCCAGTAAGTTAGAAAATAACTTGATGAGTTTGGCGGGGTGACCCGTGATTAAACTTGGGTGGTAACACGCAACCGGCGTCCCTTGGAGATGGCGGTTTTTTTGTGACTGCTTTTGCACAGTCACGACTGTTTAGCGGGTCGCATAATTTAGATAGGACGGGATTGAAAAATATGACAAAACAAACTGATGAGTTACATATTGAAACACGGTTAGCACAAGCTGGCAATCGGAGCGATGATGAGAAGACCGGGGCCATTTCAGCACCAATCTACCTGTCGACCGCATACCGGCATGCTGGTCTGGGACAATCGACGGGGTTTGACTATCCTCGTGAAGCCCAACCAACTCGCTGTATTTTGGAACAGGTGTTGGCGGAGATGGAGCACGGGGTTGCAGCGTATGCGCTAACCTCAGGGATGGCAGCCATTCAGCTTGTCTTCACGTTGTTTAATAGTGGTGACAAGATAATTGTATCTGATGATTTGTATGGTGGCTCATACCGCTTCTTTGACCTACTGCATGATCATTACCACTTGGATTTTGTTGTCTGGGATGGTCAAGATCAAGCAACACTGGCAGCTTTGGCCGACGATCGGACCGTCGCCCTATGGTTAGAAACGCCATCCAATCCGACAATGAAAGTCATTGATATTACAGCCACGGCAACTACCGCCCACGCTCATAACCTTAAGTTGATTGTTGATAATACATTTTACACCCCTTTGATTCAAAAACCACTAGATTTAGGAGCGGACATTGTGGTTCATTCCGCAACCAAATATCTGGCCGGTCACAATGATATTTTAGCCGGAGCGGTCGTCGTTAAGTCACAGGCGGATGCTGAGACTCTCGAATTCAATCTGGTAACAACTGGGGCGGTTCTCGATCCTTTTGATGCTTGGTTGTTATTGCGGAGTTTGAAGACTTTGCCACTACGATTGCATCAACAGGAGATCAACGCCCAGAAACTGGTCACGGTGCTTAAAGCGGATGAACACGTTGAACGTGTTTTATATCCTGGACGTGGTGGGATGATTAGCTTTTATCTCGCCACTGGTACGGACGTTGATGATTTTTTACGGGCCCTCCGTGTCATTTCGTTTGCGGAAAGCCTTGGTGGTGTCGAAAGCTTGCTGACCGTTCCCGCAGTTCAAACACATGCGGATTTAACGGAAGAACAACGACAAGCAAAGGGGATCACCGGCAACTTATTGCGGCTGTCCGTTGGGATTGAGAATAGGGCCGATTTAGCAGCGGATCTCAAGCAAGCCCTAGTCCAAGCGTCAAAATAAAGCAAAAGGCTTTACTTACTTTTAGTATGTGTTAAACTATAACTATCATAAAGATATTGGAGGCATTTTTCATGGCAACTGCAACTTTAAGCGACGAAGAAATTCGCGAACGTATCAAGACGGGTAAGCACATGTTATTCTTTACGGCGGACTGGTGCCCGGATTGCGCTTTCATTAAACCAGTGATGCCCCAAATCGAAGCGAAGTACGATCAATACGATTGGATCACGGTTGATCGTGACGCCAACATTGAAATCGCACAAGACATGGGTGTGATGGGAATTCCTAGTTTTGTTGGTATTGAAGATGGTCAAGAAATTGGTCGGTATGTTGACAAATTCCGTAAAACCCAAAAACAAGTTGAAGATTTCTTAGATACGCTTGAAAAGTAGTATTGAGTGGCACCACACAATTGCTACTTACTAATAACCAACTCAGGCGCGTTCATGATGGTTAAGCTTTAACCACGGTGAACGCGTTTGGGTTGGTTTTCGTTTGGGCTTCTGCTACACTATTAACTATTAATTTTGGAAACGGTGATAAACATGACAACAAATTTATTTGAAGACGTGGTGGTGCGGACGACCAGAATTGGTGACCTACCCGTATTACACGTGTTTGCAGCCAGTCAGGCACAGACCAAGTTACCAACAATTATTGATTACCATGGCTGGACGAACCAAACAGCAACCGAGTTGGGAGTCGCTTATCAGTTAGTACGGGCTGGTTTTCGGGTCATACTCCCGACAGCATACCTACATGGGAGTCGCAATGATGGGACTGATTTGGATCGTCATCCGGAACATTTCTGGTCAATTGTCGGGCATTCGGTTGCGGAATTTCCACAATTGGTTGATGATCTAGTGACCACTGGAATCAGTGATCCTAATAAGATTGGGGTAATGGGGACCTCGATGGGCGGCATCACTGCTGCTGGTATCATGGCAACACAGCCAGCAGTAGTTGCGGGCGTCTCACTAATTGGTTCACCTGAACCGGTGGCTTTTGCCAAGGATCAAGTCGCACAACTACCAGCCGCATTACAAGCTAAGTTACCGGCGGAATTGATTGCACAAACTTATCAGCAACTAGCTAAGTTTGATTTATCTGAACACCCGGAAACACTGGCGGGACGGCCGATGTTTTTCTTCAACGGAACGGCTGACCAGATGGTCCCTTATCAGTATGTTCGCGACTTTAAACACCGCTTCAAGGACGAGCCAGCCTTGCAGGCGACGGTCTTTAAACGCGCTGAGGGTGGCGTTCACCACGTGCCACATAAAATTCAAGAGGCCGCCGTAGCTTTCTTGACGACTAATATTCTTAAATGAGTTGATGTTAAGCTAAAGCAGCCGCTGTTCAGTTTTGTGAACAGTGGCTGCTTTTTAGTTACAAAAAATGGTGTAGCCAACACATGCCACGATAACTCATTAAAAATAGTAGTAGTGGTTCAGAAAATAACATTAGACTGCCGCGTTCAAGTAAAAAAATGGCGAGATTCATTTCGTCGTCCCACCGTTTGGCCCGCTCATTGAGCCGGGAATGGTATTTTAGACTAGCCTGTACTGATAACGATCTCATCTTGAGCGGATTGTGGCGCAACTTTGGGACGTTTGTTAGGAGGAGTGGGAAAGCAATCAGGTAGGAACTGATTAGCCAGCTCACGGGAAGGTTAAAAATTAGTTGCCACTGACCAGTTGGTTTAGCCGTAATGGCATAGTATGCAATGATTAGAACTGGCCATGCTGATAGCTCGGTAGTCAGAAAATTAATCAATTTATTTTTCATCAACATCCCATCCCGTCTTACCGATTAGTGAGAATTAACGTACTAAACTAGCTTGATGAGAATCTGATGCAACAGTATTATAGCACCACTGACAGTTGATAGCCTGTTATCGAATTTGGTTAGTTAAGTCAAAAATTTATAAAATAATAATTGTTTACAATTGAATTTTGAACAATTTAGATGTATTCTGATAACCGTAAATGAAAACGTATACAACAATATTGAAAAAGAAGGCATTTACTATGGCAAAGATGATTGAAGCGTCGGTTGCAATGTTGAAAGTTATTGAGGCTTGGGATATTAAACAGATTTACGGTTATGCCGGTGGGTCGTTTAATTCCACTATGCACGCGTTGGATGTTGAACAAGAACGGCTCCAATATGTGCAGGTACGTCACGAACAAGTGGGGGCCCTCGCTGCGGCAGCGGATGCGAAGTTGACGGGTAAAATCGGGGTTGCCTTTGGGTCAGCCGGTCCTGGTGCCGTTAACTTACTCAACGGGTTATACGATGCGAAGGAAGATCATGTGCCCGTCCTTGCCTTGGTGGGCCAAGTTGCTCACACCAATATGAATTATGATTATTTCCAAGAATTCGCCGAAGAACCGATTTTCAGTGATGTGGCGGTCTTCAATCGGACGGTCATGACACCGGAAAGTTTGCCATACGTTGTTGATAAGGCGATTCGGGCGGCTTACCGTGAAAACGGTGTGGCCGTTGTAACGATTCCTAACGATTTTGGCTACGTTGAAATTCCAGATCTTGATTATGATTCAGCAAGTGTACCAGCTAAATTAACCGGCATTCCTACTATTGATGATGAACAAGTTAAAACGGTGTTAGCGATGATCAAGAACGCCAAGTACCCCGTCTTCCACGTTGGTCAAGGGACGCGTGGTGCAACCGAGGACATGATGGCGTTAGCGGAACGTCTGCAAGTACCGATTATTATCACTGGGTTAGCCAAGGGCGTCATTCCTGATAGTTTTGATGGTAATATGGGAAGCGCTTATCGGGCAGCCTCGAAAGCGGCGGATGAACTGATGGGGATTACCGATTTGGTCGTTTCAGTTGGCGCGGATTATTCGTTCGCACAGATTATGTACACGACTCACGATTTCAAATACGTGCAAATCGAATTGGATCCTGGCAAGTTTGGGCGTCACCATCATTTGGATTTCGGCATCAATGGCGATGCCAAACAGTTTATCAAGCGCGCCTTGGCATTAAGTGAACCAGCGTCACCGTCGCCATACTACCAAGCAGCTAAAGCAGATATGGCCGACTGGAAACAGTATTTGAAGAAGCTGAGTGAACGGAAGACCGATCCACTTGAATACGAACAAGTCTACCAAGAAATCAACCGGGTCGCTGCCGATGATGCAGTCTTCTCAATGGATGTCGGTGATAATACGATCAATAGTTTCCGATTTTTGAAGATGAATCCCAAGCAAAAATTATTGACCTCAGCACTATTTGCCACGATGGGTGCTGGTGTCCCCGGGGCAATTGCGGCGAAGATGAGTTATCCTGATCGGCAAGCTTTCAATATTGCTGGTGATGGGGCGTTCTCAATGGTCATGCAAGATTTATTGACCGAAGTCAAATATCACTTGCCAATCTTTAATATTGTGACGTCTAACCAAACGTTGAACTTTATTAAATCAGAACAAGAGGATGTGCCACAACCGTATTATGGGATTGATCTAATCGATGCTGATTTTGCTAAGATTGCTGAAGGAATGGGCGTCAAGGGAATTCGGGTTGAGCATTTTGATCAATTGCACGCCGCCTTTGAAACCGCGATGGCCGAGTTAAAGGCCGGTCGTCCGGTCTTAATTGATGCCAAGATTACGGACAAACGGGGGTTACCAGTTGAAATCCTCGATGTTGATCCAGCCAAGACATCGGCTGCCTCTGTCAGTGCCTTCAAAGAAAAATATGACGCGAACGAATTGAAACCATTAACCACTTATTTCAAGGAGTTCAACGTCGAATAGTCAGTGTTAATGAGCCTGTAATCGATTGATTGCAGGCTTTTTTGTTCTAGGATGGCATGAATCATTGTTAAAAGGTTCCGGTTAGCTCAATTCCTGTTCGTCAGCCGGTGCGCGTCCTATTCCGACCTCCGGGGCTGGGTGCCAATTGCTGGAACGCAGCCGACGTCGATTTGAGCTAACGCCCAACCCGCGTCATCTCAAATACGAGTCTTATTCTAAGCCGGAAGGAAATCGCTTCCAGCTAAGAATAATTTGGCTACTGAGCATTGTCACCCAGCCCCTCCAGTCTCAAGCCTGTGAGGGGCCACGGGTTGAAGCCGAGCATTGCCTAGCCAACCGATTAATGCGGTTTTGGGATTAGTCTGTTGGCGTAGCAAGCACAGGCTTTAGTGGCACCGAATACGTTTCGGGAACTCGCTCGAATGGCAGATGAACGGCCACTTAACTTGGTACAATTAGTCGCTGGTTATTTTGATACAGGAACTTTAAACGAGACGTTAGGGTTACCCTAACGACTTTGTTGAGGTGTTCTATTATTACTATAGTAATTCCGAAATAGCGAACTATCCCAATATCTTTTCGACCTAACAGTTGCTTAACAAAGTTACCGTTTATGAAAAACAATGACAAATCCAGCAAAATTTGGGTACGCACATGTCTACCATTCGAATACTATCCCGACTGGAAGGCTTTTCGGTCAATGCTCAGCGGTGAAATTCCACTTAGCAAGCGTCCTTGGCTTGGTTAGTGGAAGACCAGTATTTAAGACGTGGGTTGCGGCTTAAATCTGTGTCCACCGCGTTCCAGCAATTGGCAGAAATGCCTGGAGGTCGGCGTAGGACGAACTAGCAAAGCATGTTTACGCTAACTCGCACTTTTTCCAGCGGGCCTAAGCTGGCTGCTTTTGATCTTAAACCGGAACCTTTTAACAATATTTCGTGCAGAAAGGCATGGTATCATGTGGATATAATTTTAGAGCGTCATTCTGCTTGGTCTGGGGGTTGCAATCGGTGCAACAACCGATGGGGACGGCTTGGAAAGCCTACGCGTTTACGTTATTGATCTTATATACAATTTTAGCGATTTATTGGATGGCACACAATTAGGGGGATTAATGCTAATGCAAGCTGAAAGCACTTGGTTAATTTGGCAGTTACATGTGTTCGCAACGGGATTAGGGTACACGCTTAGTCGTCATAAGGGAGACACAACTGAGGTGGTGTTTCCGCAAGGTCAAGATCAACCATTGTCACATCAAGTCGAATTGGCACAACTCATTGACAGAAAGGCTTATGCTCAAGCCGCTCAGCGGTTGTTAGCGTTGCAGTTCGCAATGACGGAAGCTGAACTTACAGCTTGGAATTTGGTTTTACGCGACAATTAATCAATTTGACGACCAAAGTCTCGCTGCCGGGGGAATTTCACGAACATCGTTGGTGGCGGGATTGGAACAACTGCAACAATTGAAAATGGGATGCTAAGATTTAAGCAAATTACGAATGAATTTGGCAAAAAAGGGATTCAACTATGACGAAAAAATTAAAAGTCGTGCTCTCAGAATTTAATCCTGAAAGCACGACTTTTAATTTAACGTGTATTCAATTATCGGACCACATAGACTTGGTCATGAATCAGGTCAAATGGTCGGAAATGAGCATTTAACTTGGTAACGGCCTCGTTATCTTGATAATTAGCGTGGTCCCAAAATTGTTTGGAACCCGTGGCGCCGTATTTTTCACCAATGACGATCAATGGTATATCGTAATCACTTTGCCGCATGGTTTGCAACAAGTCCCAATCAATCGTCAACTTGTCCGGTGACCAGGCCATAATGACGTATTTAATAGTTGCGGCGTACTTATTGAAAGCACTGACGGCATCCAATGCTTCAATTGACGTAACCGGGTGGCGACCAGTTTCGTTACCAGTCTCGTGGGTCCAATCTTTGGAGTCCGTGGTATAAATTGGCTGACCAGGATGAAGGCGTTTGAGGCCTTTGGAGATGTAGCCGTTACCGGCCATGACTTCTAGAACTGGCGCACTACCGGTAAAGTCAGCTAGATCCTTTAGGAATGGCGCGCTGATGTAGGCCCACATCCCATACTGATCTTCAATATAGTCACGAAAGTCGCGTAGAAGTTGATCGACCTTTGGGAGAGCGGCTGATAGTTGGTTCCAGGCCGCATCACCAGCAGGATCACCCATAGCATATTGCTGATTGATGCGCTCAAAGAGATGGTCCTGGAAATCATCGGGGACTTCTAGGACTGGCAATTGTTGTGGGGCTAAGCCGGCTGCCAGCAAGCGATCACTTTCCAAGACATTATTAATTAGCACCAGAATTTGAGGATCGTCCTTAAATAAATCGCGGTACTTCATTAACTGTTGAATGTACGGGGCACTAGCCTGTTTTTTGGCCCGCTTTTTTAATTGTTTTAGCTTTTTGGGATTCATTACAAACTCCTAGTCATCAAAGTGTAAATCTAATTCTTCTTGGCCGGTGGCATCCGTTGAAACCCGATGCTGGCGACCATGTAAGTAACCATCCATCAACTGAAACAGTTCATAGCGGTCTTCACTGGATAATTGTTCTTGATTAAACGTCAACGGCTTGCCCGATAAAAAGATGCGACCGAGGTCGTATTCTTCTTGGTCAGATTTACCTGACAAGTAATCAGTCGTGACGTTGAAAAATTCGGCTAATTTACGAACTTCTAGGTAGGACGGGGTCCGTAAGTCCCGCTCCCAGTTACCGATTTGAGCCGCGGTATTTTGACGAGTCGTCTTGTCTGCGGTCGGCATTTGATTGAGGGCGGTGGCGAGTTGGGCGAGGGTCATTTTTTGCCCCCGACGTAGTGCTCTTAAACGTTCTGGAAACATGTGTTCACTTCCATTCCTTAGATTAACGGTGCGGATAACGCCATGAATTCATCGATGTCCCGCTTGATCAAAGCCACACCAGCTTGCCAGAAGGCCGGTGTGGTCAGATCAACACCGAGGTGTTTAGTTGCTAGGGCTTCGGTCGACATGTTGGCGGTGTCTCGCAGTAGGGCAATATAGCGGTCCTCAAAGTCAGGTTGCGTCTTGGCTTGTGCGTAGATGCCGAGACTGAATAGGTAGCCGAATGTGTACGGGAAGTTATAAAATGGGACATCATCGATGTAAAAGTGCAACTTGCTAGCCCAAAACATCGGGTGGTAAGTATTTAAGGCATTACCATAGGCGTCTTTTTGGGCGGTTAGCATCAAGTCTGACAAAGTGTCAGGAGTGACGATCCCGTGCTGACGGGCGGTATAGAAGCGCGTCTCAAACAAGAAGCGGGCTCGAATATCCAGAAACATGGCTAACGGATTTTGCATTTTAGCATCCAATAAAGTTAATTTGGTTTTGGCATCATCGGCCGCTTTGACACTGGCGTCAGCGACAATCAGTTCGGCGAATGTTGAGGCGGTTTCGGCCACGTTCATCGCGTAATCCTGACGCCAAAGTGGTAGATCTTGAATGACGCTGCCATGAAAGGCGTGCCCTAATTCGTGGGCGAGGGTGGCTGTGTCATTAGGTGAACCCGTAAACGTCATGAAAATTCGGGATTCGTGGGTCTCTGGTAGATTTTCCATATAGCCACCGGGTCGCTTATTAGGGCGATTCTCAGCTTCGACCCAACGATGTTCAAGGGCGTGTTGGGCTAAAGCGCCCATCTTTGGACTAAATTGGCGAAAGTTGTTAATGACAAAATCGGCAGCTTGATCGTAAGTTTGGCTAGGAAGTTGTCCCAAGGTTAGTGGGGCTTCAATATCTTGCCAATCTAGTTGATCTTTACCGAGTAACTGGGCCTTACGCTTCAGGTAACTTAGTAAAATGTCCTTGCTGTCAGCGACAACTTGGTACATTGTGTCTAGTGTCGCTTGACTCATGCGGTTGAGCTCTAGTGGTTTTTGTAGGAAGTTCGTCGTACCATGCGCACGGTAATTGGCCAGTCGGAAGCCCGCCAAGTGGTTCAACGTATCAGCAAAGGGAGCGGCATGTGCTTGCCAAGCGTGCTCCCAGTTGCGCATTAATTCGGCGCGTTGGGCGTTCGGCATGGCAGCTGCTAACATATTTTGGGCTTGGCCCGCGGATAGTTGCTGGGTTATCCCGTTTTCATCGGTATAGGGCACTTGGATTTGGCTAACTAACGTGTCGTAGTGGTCACTCCAACCCTGAAAACCATCGAGTGCTAAGTCGTTGATTAGGGCTTCAGTGTCGTCATCTAGAAGCGCTAAGCCTTGCTGACGCATTTCGGTTAAGTTAAAGGCGATGGCTTGTAGTGCCGGTTGTTGCACGAGCGTGTCAAAGGTGGCTTGATCTAACTTAACGAGTTGCTTCTTGAAGCGGGTTAATAAATTGGTCAACTGATTATCAAGTTGATAAATTTGGTTCAGTAGTGGGGCGGCTTTGGTGTCGTCCGCATGCGCGGATTGATAAGCAACCACGAAAACGGTAGCTTGGTCAATACCGGCTTGAATGGCTTGCAGACTGTTGACGAGTTGGGTAAACCAGTCGGCGTCTGGTGTGTCAGCGGCAGCACGCCAGTGAACTAAGGTGTCTGCTGTCGTGGTCAACTGCTGTTTAATCGTGGACATTTTAGCAGTCAGTGCTGGCGAATCAATGCCGCCAGCAAAGATACTGTCTAAATCCCACGTTTCGGAATAGTGCATAAAATAAAGCCCTCCTCAATATGGTCTAGTTATCTTTAATTATAACGGTTATTATGAAGGAGTGGCGAAATTTTCCCGCTTGAAACGGATTTTTATGAAATCAAGGAGTGAGACATAATGAAGAAATGGTGGATCACGCTGGGGGTGCTTGTTGTCCTAGTGGTGGGGACTTTGATCGGTGCCAGTAGTTATTTTTATCATGTGGCGATTGCGCGTGGTGACAAAGCGTTTGTGACGCAAAGTACTAAATTATCGAAAAAAAGTTCGGTTTATCACCAAAAGTATTGGTATTTACATGCACGTAAACAGACGTGGACTATTGAATCAAGCGATCACTTACGTTTGGTTGCTTGGTATCTTCCCGCTAAGCAGTCTAAGAAGACCGTCATTTTGGCGCACGGTTTTGCTGGTAATAAGTCATTAATGGGGGCGTGGGCTGGGATGTATCACGAACTCGGTTATAATGTCTTAGTTCCTGATTCCCGAGCAAGTGGTGTGAGCCAGGGAAAAGCGGTCGGCTACGGTTGGTTGGAACGCCGAGACGACTTGCAGTGGGCCAAAACCGTTGTACATAAAACGGCCACAACTCAAATCGTGATGAGTGGGATCAGTATGGGGGCAGCTGGTATGACAATGGCTAGTGGCGAGCGACAAATTCCGCAAATCAAAGCGTACGTGGTGGATAGTCCGTTTACGAGTGCCAACGCAATCATTAGTTATCAAGCGGGTCAGTTGTATCACTTGCCAGCTTTTCCATTGGTCAATGTGACGAGTTTAATGACCAAATTACGGGCTGGATATGGCTTTAAAGAAGCTGATGCAGTGGCCCAGATTCGCAAGAACCGTTTGCCAATCATGATCATTAGTGGGACAAAGGATGATTTTGTACCGACTAGCATGGGGAAAGCCTTGTACCGTAATGCCCATCAACCAAAAGCGTTGTGGTTAGTGAAAGGCGCTGGGCATACCACAGCGATTACTCAAGATTATCAGCGGTATAAACAGCACGTGGCAGCGTTTTTAGATCAGTATGTCAAGTAGGCGTAAATTAAAATGACAACAGCTCCTGAATCAGTCCATTGATTCAGGAGCTGTTGTCATTATAGAAGTGAACCGACTGCTATTAGGCTCGGTAGGGTAACTGACAAGGAATATCTACGCCGTCTGTAAGTGTAATCAAATATAACTGATCAAGGACGGCCGGTCCCTGTGAATGACTGGCGCCCCACGTTGTTAATAACTGGTTCAACCGACTGGCAACTTGATGATGATCGGCCACACAATCTAAGTCCTGTGCAGCTTTGGCTAGAGCTTGTTGTAGTTCAGGAATTGCGCGTACTTCGGGGTCACTATAAGCAACGTCGATCGCGCGAATCAACGCAATGGCATTTTCATTTTTTAACATGCTACCATCCCTCTCGTGTGATGTGGCCAATTTAGACCACTTACTAACTTAAGTATAGCGCTACTAGATCAAGATTCAAGAAGATAATGTAACCGTTGTCATTAATAACGGTAGGTCACGATTGTATTTTAATTATCATCATGTTATATTGTAATAGTAAAATAGAACACTAAGGAGGCCGTCAAATTGAAATTTGATGATAAGGTTCCGATTTATTACCAAATCAAACAATATATTTATCACGAGATGATTGATGGAACATTACCGCCAGGTGCTAAGTTACCAGCTGTCCGGCAGCTTGCCCTGGATTTAACTGTTAATGTCAATACGGTTCAACGGGCGCTCAGTGAAATGATTACGGAAGGCACACTCACATCACAACGAGGTAAGGGTAATTTTGTGACGACGGATCAGGCACGTATTACTCAATTGAAGACGACGTTGGTGACAGAACAATTAACATTAGCGTACAATCAATTACATGCACTAGATTTGAGTGACAGCGAGATCGTGACGAGTTTGCAACAATACATTGCCCAACGAGAGGAGCATCAGCATGACAGCATTAACGATTAAAGACTTACGGTATAAGCATAATCAACGTTTGATTTTGCAAAACGTGCAACTAACTTTAGAGCCGGGCAAAATTGTCGGTTTATTAGGTGAAAATGGGGCGGGTAAAACGACCCTGATGCGCCTCATTACCGGTAGTGCTAAAGGGCAAGGGACAATTACGATTAATGACACGACCAATGCCGTGGCACGTAAGCAACAGGTGAGTTTTACGGACCATTTGACGGGCTTTAGTGCGGGCATGAAATTGCACCAAATTGAGCAGTTCTACCAACTCGTTTATCCTGATTTTGATCAGCAGCGTTATCAGGAACTAGCGGCTTTTTTGGAACTTAACGCACAACAAAAATTAGGCGAGTTATCCAAAGGAACGCGTGAGAAACTCATCATTGCGTTAACGCTTAGCCGTAAGGTGGCCCTGTACTTATTGGATGAACCCTTTAGCGGTATCGATAGTATGAGTCGCAAGAAAATTATCAATAGTATCATTAAATGGACGCCAGCGAATGCAACGCTGCTGATCAGTGATCATTATGTGACCGAGATTGCGCCGATTCTTGATGAAATCGTGGTCGTTAAGGACCAAACGATTGTTGTCCATCAGGGAGCTGATGCGATTCGCGACGAGCACGGCATGGAACTTGAAGATTATTATGAGAGTTTGTATACGGGAGGTGTGACGGATGACAAGTAGTTGGTCACTTTTTAAGGCCCTTAGTTGGCCGCGTTTTAAGCAAATGAGTTTACTAGTTGGTATCGAGGCCCTGGCCGTGATTGTCACGAGTCTGTGGACAGCCATCAAAGGTAACTTTACGGCCGCCACACTTTTTTATAATTTATGTGCCTGGATGGCCTTGCCGTTGATCGTTGGTTTTATTTTATTAGCAGTTTCAAATGAAAAATTCTTCCGGTCCGGGACGTTTTGGCTATTACCGATTAGTGATTGGCGCCGTTACATGATTAATTTAGTAGCGTCATTAATCAATATTGTTTATGTGTGGTTGGCACAAGTCATTCTATTTGGCTTAACGTTGTGGCTTGGTTGGAATGAATTGATGGGCGGTTTAACGGGTACATCGATGTTCTTTGGTCAGTTTGATGCGGGGAGTGTGGCCCAGTTCGCACTCGGCACGTTACTTGTATTAGTACTCGCGACAATCCTGATCTGGAGTACGATTACCCTATGTCACTTTGCAACCAATGCAGCGAAGGGCTTTTTACCTCAGTTTCGGCAACGATTTGTAAATGTTGTTATTACAGTAATTGTTATTTACGTGGCCTTTCGTCTCGCCAACTTATTAATTGGCATGATCAGTTTTCTATCCAGCCAATTAGTTAACCAGGGGCAGATTGATTCCTTATGGACGGGGAGTTTAGTTATGCTGGCGGTGATCTTGGTCGAAGGGATTATCAACACGTTGATTTTACAAAAATGGGTTGAGCCCACCTTAAACTAATCATTGAGTTATCAAAATAAAAATCACGGATTCATTAGGCGGCTTGGCCGGATCAATGAATCCGTGATTTTTATTTTGGTACAGTTAAGCAATCGTCGCCCCTAAACTATTTTTAAAGTGGCGCAACGCCCATTCGTGGCCAGCGGCGTCAAAGCTTGCAACGGCGTCTTGGTGAATGACGAGCTGATAGCCTAAATTATAAGCGTCGACGGCGGTATGCAACACGCAAATATCCGTACAAACACCGACTAAGTGGAGGGTATCGACATGCCGTTCACGCAGACGTAAATCCAAATCAGTTCCGGCGAACGAACTGTAGCGCGTCTTGTCGAATGCCCAGACGTTGTCCTTATCTTGATGAGTAGCGTACCAATCTTTCAGCGGACCATAGAGTTCACGTCCCCAAGTATCACGGACATTATGTGGCGGGAAAAGTTGGCTTTCTGGGTGATAAGGATCATGCGGGGTATGGACGTCGGTCGGTAATAAGACCCAGTCGCCCGCTGTTGCCATTTGATCAGCGAGTTGAACGATGGTTGGTGCAAGTGCTTGGCCGGGTTGCCCACAAGTCAGGACACCGTCATCAGCCACAAAATCGTTAGTATAATCAATAATCAGTAAGGCTTGATTGCTTGCCATAATGGAAAGACCTCCAATATTAGGATCAAGATTGGTTTTACTGTAAACAACTCTAGTGATACTGTCAATTGTTTAGTTGGAAATGAGTTGTTAGTATAACGATAATGATGATGTATGTACTAGCCAACGCTGGTCTGGGACTGGTTGTTAGCAAATAAAATATTTTAAATATTGTTAGTTAACTTTCTTGGAACTTGGCCAAATAATTATACGCAGCGATAATTCCGCATAGAAACACGTTAACGACACATGCAAACGGTAATTGAGTAGAAAAATGGGGGACAAGTTTTGACGGTACTAGCGCATAAAAGTCCAGTCTAGCGCATTTCAGGTGGCAGATGTTGGCCTAAAAGAATTGTTGACTGACATATGAATACTGATTTTACAATGTTGATGGCTCATTCGCCATTGCTGCGATATTTTATCGTGATGATAAATAAGTCATTAAACTGTTGTTTTAGCAGTGTTTTCATCCCAGCCAATACGGAAAAATCCTGTCATATGCGGCCAATAGCACATGACAGGATTTTAAAATCATTCGAAACTTGTGTTGCTTAAGGTTGAGTTAATTGTTCGGTAATCGCAGTAACAATTTGCGGTGGGGTAAGCTTAAATTCATGAAGTAACTCGGCCGTCGTTTCACGATCGTTAAAACGTTTGGTAGCCCCAAAATTTAGAACTCGCATCGTACTGTTGCCGTAGTAGCGACTGACTTTTTCACCAAAGCCACCACTAAGGCTAGCTTCCTCGACGGTAACGACTAGCTGATGGTCAGCTTTGAGGGCGGCTAAAGTTGTCATGTCAGGATCAGAAATATCACGTGGATCAATGAGCGTAGCGTCAATTTGGTGGTCAGTTAATTGTTGTTGAACGGCTGAGGCTAAAGGCAATAGACTACCAACACCGAGTAAGGCAACTTGGCGACCAGTATGCAACGTGTGCATCTTAGTTGCCTTGAAATCAGCTACTAATGGTGCTGATTGTACGTCGTTGCTAGGAACGCGGATGGCGACCGGTCCGTTATCTTGGTGCAAGGCCCAGTGCATCATCGCCTGAAGTTCCTCCTTGGTTGTTGGTGCCAAGTAAGTGAGATTAGGGATATTACTGAGCATAGCGACATCAAAGATTCCTTGATGGGTCGGATCGCCAGCATTGATGCGACCGCCAGCGACCATGATCGTCACGGGCAATTTGTTGATACCAAGATCGTGTGATAATTGATCGTAAGCTCGCTGCAGAAATGTCCCGGAATGGAAGACAATCGGACGCAATCCCTGTTGCGCTTGTCCAGCAGCGAATGTGATGGATTCTTGTTCGGCAATTCCGACGTCAAAGTAGCGGTCAGGATGCCGCCGACCAAAGCGTTTGAGATCGTAAGTTCCTGGGACGGCGGCTGTAATGGCGGTAATGGGAGTCTTCGCTGTCAGCTCGTTTTCTAGAGTAGCATGGATCACGTCCGTATAAGTTTCCTTAGTGTTAGGATGTAAGGTTTGACCGGTAGTGAGGTCAAACGGCACGTGCCAATGGAAGGCTTCTTTATTCGTAATGGCTGGTTGATAGCCATGGCCCTTTTCAGTATGGACGTGCAAAACGATCGGGTGATCGATATCCTTAATGGTCTTGAAAGCCGTAAGCATCGTTTCGAGGTCGTTGCCATCATCAACGTAGCGGTAATCGAGGCCAAAATCTTTGAATAAGTTGTGAGTACTCGTTCCGTTAGTTGCTCGCAATTCGCGTAAGTTTTGATAAATACCACCGTGATCTTCGGCAATCGCCATGCCATTGTCGTTAACTAAAATAATCAAATTTGATTTTAAAGTGGCGGCAATGTTTAAACCTTCAAGGGCTAAACCACCAGATAGTGATCCATCACCAATTACGGCCATCACGTTGCCAGTTTGACCCTCAAGATCCCGAGCAACGGCCATCCCAGTCGCTAGGGCGATAGAAGTCGAAGTATGCCCAATATTGAAGTAGTCGTGGGGGCTTTCCTCGGGGGCGGTATAGCCGCTGACATCGTCATAATGGGCGGGGTCGAGCCAGGCTTGTTTACGGCCAGTTAGAATTTTATGGGTATAGGATTGGTGTGAGACATCCCAGACAACTTTATCAACGGGCGAGTTGAAGATCGTATGAAAGGCAATCGTTAATTCAACGACGCCTAAGTTAGGACCAACGTGGCCACCAGTGTGACTGACTTTATTCAGTAAAACTTGGCGTAGTTCGGTTGCTAACTGGGTCAATTCCGGTAAGGATAGTTGTTTAAGATCAGCTGGCTGATCGATACGTGCTAGAATCGGTGTTTCCATCTTTATCGCTCTCTTTCTAATTCATCAGTATAGTTTATAGCCTAGCACCTTAGAGTGGCTCTAAGACAAGCATTTTATTTCAAAATAATAAAAAAATGACACCGATAACTGCATCGGTGTCATTTGATAACCATGGTCACAAGATTGGGGGGCTTGTCAGACTGTTAAGTCGGGTCCGACCGCTGGTATACATTTAGTGTACCGGGTTGCCTGTAAAAAAGATGGCCGCGACAGTTGGTCACGTTGTTGACATTACTAAGTGTCGACCATCTTCATATTGACAAACAGCGATTCCGTTACGAGCTTCTTTAACCATGATTCGTGTTAAAGTGACCAGTACGTAGTAGCGCTAGTAATGAAGTTAATCCGTGTTGATGGATTGTAAGTAAACCAGTTGGTCGGTTGAAATCTGTTCGTAGAGCTGATTGCCAAGTTCTGAACTGAATGTTTTGCTGGCCAATTGGGTTTGAATAAAATTGTATTCTAGTTGAAAGGCTTCAATCAGTAATTCATTTTGGATGTTTTGCCCATCGCGTTCACCAGACAAGCGACGGTGCCGTTCGTCATAAGCACGGCGAACGATACCAATAGCTTGCTGATTGTCGGCAGTAATCGTGTCAGCTAGGTAGGCCAGTACTGCTTCATAAGGCTTTTGCTCAATTTGCCGCATTCGATGCCACATTTGGCGATTACGCGCTAAGAGCTCTGAACGGTCCTGACCACGGCGCGGCCGGTACTGCCGGAACATTTTGCGTCGCGCCCGCGCCTTTTTACTGAGTGACCACTTAGCCATGGTGAAGCGGAACAGTAATTTTAGACGCTCAAAAAAAGTTTGTTGATTTTGAATACGGGTCTGACTAGCGACGCGCATATACTTTTCGGCCTCGTGGGGGGTAATTTCTTTGTTCGTAACCATTTGATCAACAGTGGCTTGTTCGACTTCGAAGGTGGCATCAAACAGTCCGGCTAGTTGGGAGCGTTTAGGCCGGCCATCTAGGACGCGCTGACCAGATAGAATTGCAATAACTTTGCTGGTGCTAGCATTATTACCATGACGCGCTTGCATCAGATCGATAGCGTGAGACACCATATCAGCTTTAGCGGTTGCTAATTCGTCCTCGGTCACCTTCACAGTTTGTTTGGGTAATGTCATTGGTAGCAAGATGGTGGGAACTAATAAGCTGGTCAGGATAACGACCGCAGCTACGAAGATAATATCATTGCGGTAAGGAAAATTACTGCCGTTGAGCGTTAGCGGTAATGAGAATGCCATGGCAAGCGTAATGGTTCCGTGAACGCCGCTAAGCCCCATGACAAAAGCGTTGCGGGTCTTTTCATGATTATCCCAAGCTCGAATACGAGCTAAGTCAAATCGGGTCCAGAGAAACCGAGTGAATGTCATAATGAGGTAGAGTAGTATTCCGAGGCCGACTAAGACCGCAACGGAGCCGGTATCCCGTTGTTGTAAGTGGTTGATAACACTTGGTAGCGAAACGCCCAGAAGGACAAAGACAATCCCATTTAAAATACTTGCAACGATTGACCAAGTGGTGGTCATAACGATTTGTAGCCGCGATGTCGTTAGCCTTAATTGGTCAGATTGAACACCATGAATCAGTCCGGTAGCGACGACGGCTAAAATACCAGAAACACCTAGTGATTCAGCTAGGAAATACACGACAAACGGTGTTAGCAATGTGTACGGCACGATTACAGACGGGGTGTCCACCCGCATCCGAATCAGCATGATACGGATAGCGACAATGATATAACCAATGATTAATCCTACGAAGATGCCACCGGCAAAGACGTATAAGAAGTTGGTGATGCCATGCCAGACAGAGAATTTACCAGTTACGATGGCGGCAATGGCTAAGTTGAAGGCCACGATACCGGAAGCGTCATTGAAAAGTGATTCATTTTCTAGTGTTGTCATGACCTCACCGGGAATCGCGACCTTGGTCGTAATTGATGATACCGCGACGGCATCGGTTGGCGTAATAATGGCCCCTAAAGCTAAAGCAAGTGCCAGTGAAAATTCTGGGATCAATAAGTGAGTTACCGTCCCGACAATTAGAATGGTCACGATTGCCAGTACGACCGAAAGTGACAAGGTCGTTCCGAATTGGTGGCTGAGCTTACGGATATTGGTGTTTTGGCCGTCATTAAACATGAGAATCGAAATAATGACGAATAAGAAAATTTCGGGTTCCAATTCAAAATTTTGATATAACGGGATCAATGATAAAATCAGCCCGGCACCTATTTGTAAAAAGGCGACTGGTACTTGATTAAAGCGTGCGTAGACGGCGTTAGCAACAACGACCGCAGCGACTAGCAGTAAGACTAAGAAAACGGTTTGCAAACCAGAGTTCCTCCTAGATTTAGTAAAGTAGTTTAATTTTAACGCAATCATGTGAATAAGAGTATGATCTGCGCTGATTAATTTTGGCTGGACCTAATGTTTAAAATTCGCGTTGTAAGGACTTAATTATTGAACGTTCTAACCTAAAGCTGGTGAAAAGCTTGGCGGCGGCTATTAAGTCAGTATAATAAGATTATCAACTTAATTGGGGGCTACTATTATGTTAACAATTGCTTATATTGGTAATGGTAAGAGTGCGAATCGGTATCACTTGCCATTCGCATTAAAGCTTAAAGAGCAAATTAAAGTCAAGACGATTTATTCACGTTCAGGACGTCAAAATTGGCAGCCGATTGCGGGTGTTCATTATACGACCACGTTGGATGATATTTATCAAGATCCTGAAATTCAACTAGTCGTGGTCTCAACGCCTAGCCACACACATTATTCAGTGGCTAAGGATGTTTTAAATCACGGGAAGAATGTGTTGGTGGAAAAACCATTTACTGAAACGTCGGCGGAGGCTCAGGAACTTTTTGCACTTGCTAACGAAAAGCACTTATTCATTCAATGTTATCAGAATCGTCGTTTTGACTCGGACTATTTAACGACGCAAAAGGTGATTGAAAGCGGCGTCCTTGGTGATTTATTAGAAGTTGAAATGCACTTTGATTACTTCCGGCCAGAAGTTCCAACCAACGTTGACCATTTCTCATTAGACACGAGTTATTTATACGGGCATGCGTGCCACACGTTAGATCAAGTGATCGCGTACTTTGGGGAACCAGATGATGTTCATTATGATGTTCGTCAGTTGCTAGGAACTGACCGAATGAATGATTATTTCGACATTGATTTATATTACGGTGCACTTAAAGTCTCTGTAAAATCGAGTTATTTCCGCATTAAATCGCGACCAAGTTTTGTGGTTTATGGTAAAAAAGGTATGTTCGTGAAGGCGGATAAGGATCGGCAAGAATATGATTTGAAGCATTTTTACATGCCAGATCATGCGGACTTTGGCGTCGATCAACCAGAAAACTATGGCACGCTGACTTACATGGATGATGCCGGGCAATACCATGAAGAAAAAGTGGTTTCCGAAGTTGGTGATTATAGTCGGGTCTACGCTGGCGTATACGAGTCGATTGTTAATGGTCAGCCTAAGTTAGTCAAAGATGAAGAAACTTTATTGCAGATCAAGATGCTGGAACAAGGTATCCAACAGTGTCGACGTTAGGAGGGGCTAAAGATGCGTTTAGGAATTTTAGGAACCGGTAAGATTGTCCAAGATTTTTTGCCGATGGTGAAGATGATACCAACGATTGAATTAGTTGGCTTATTATCGACACCCCGTAGTGTGGAACGAGCACATGCATTACAAACGACTTACAACATCGAGACCGTTTATACTGATTACGAAGCTTTGCTAGCAGATGCAACGATTGATACGGTGTACGTGGCGTTACCGAACTCGTTGCATTACACTTACGCCAAGCAAGCGTTGCAAGCGGGAAAAAATGTGATTTGTGAAAAACCATTTACACTAGTTGCAGCCCAGTTGACGGAATTACAAACATTGGCACTAAAACAAGATCTAGTGTTGATTGAAGCCATTACGAATCAGTACTTGGAAAACTATCAAGCAATTAAGCGTGATTTAACCAAATTGGGTGACTTGAAGATTATTGAGTGTAACTATTCCCAATACTCATCACGTTATGATCAATTTAAAGCCGGGACCGTTTTACCAGCCTTCAATCCGAAGTTGGGTGGCGGTGCGTTGATGGATTTAAATATTTATAACATTCATTTCGTTGTCGGTTTGCTTGGGGCACCAACGCGCGTCCAGTATGTTGCAAATATTGAGCGAGATATTGACACCTCAGGTATTTTAATCCTGACTTATCCGGATGTTCAGGTGGTCTGCATTGGCTCAAAGGATTCCACCTCACCCGTTCGTTCGACGATTCAGGGGACGGCTGGTTCAATTGTTGTGAACGGTCCAACAAACACGGTTGAAAGCTTTACTGAAATTACTCACGATGGCGCAACAACTGACTTGGCACTCAATCAGGCCGATCATCGAATGCATGCCGAGTTCGTGGCGTTTGAGCGCATTATTGCGGAGCATGACATGGTAACGGTTAAGCGCCAGCTAGCCCATTCACAGGCCGTCATGGCGGTGGTGGATCAAGCATTGGCCAGTGCGGGGTTGCAATTAGGATAAATAAATTGATATAAATTACGTTGTCCTGCTAATTAACTATCGAAAACGTGCCTCAGAAGCTAAAAATCTGAGGCACGTTTTTGGGGAATACTGGCCCTATTTAGTGGTGAGCGGGCCATTTTGAATTAACTGCTGTTTCTGTTGTAAATCTTGCAAGTGGTTATGAAAGTCTTGGGCGTACATCACGGCAAAAAGACTATCTAAAACATATTCAAATGCTGCTTGAGAAGCAAAGGTGCCAATCTTGGCAAAGTTATATTCATCTTGAACCGTCAGCAAGTGGTAAGTAGCCTGATCAATTAATGGTGATTGGGGATTACCAGTTAATACAATGACTGGTACCTTATGCTCGTAAAAGTAGGCAACAAATTGCTGATGTATCTTGGTCGTTCCTGCGTAAGAAATGATTAAAGCACAGTCCTTAGAAGTTAGATTAGCTGCGTTCCATGCCTCGTCTGCGTATTCTTCCGCAATTAGGGCAAAGCGGTTGATCTTGACTAATTTGTTTTGAAAACTACGGGCCCGTAGTTGCGAGTCACCCTGCGAGAAAATGAAAATACGATTGGCCCGTGCTAACAAGTCGGCCGCAGGGGCTAGTTGGGTTGTATCGAGTTGTTGTTGTGCTGTTTGAATGGCGTTGATGGTCAATGACGCCATTTTTTGACTAATGGTTGTCACTGAATCACTAGCTGAAAAAGGAAAGTTGGCATCAACTGTCGCAGCTTGTTGCTCTTGGGTGACGATTTCAGTGGTTAGTGCACGTTGGAAATCACGAAAACCGTGAAAACCAAGCTTTTGAGCTAGTCGAATAATGGCGGAATGAGAAGTATAAGTTTTGGCGGCTAAATCTTTGATAAGAACCGTGGGTAGTTGATTAAGATGGGCCAGAATGTAATGCCCAATCCGCTGTTCAGTGCTAGTAAAATCTGTTTGCTGTTTGAGTGCAATTAAGATTGACATGTCTGTAACCTCCATAGTTAGTATCATACGGTTATTATCACAAAAATGCGATTAATATCAGAAAATTGATAAAAAGTTACTTGACCTGGTACCGGTATCATAAATTATGATAATTTTATGAAACAACGTGGTATCATCAACTTAGAAAGGAAGTTCTGTGATGACCAACATTCATGATATTGCGCGACTATCAGGTTATTCTGTCTCGACAGTCTCACGCGTCATCAACCATCAAAAATACGTTGCGGATGATAAGCGGGCTAAAGTTGAGGCCATCATGCAAGAATTAGATTACGTTCCTAATCGAGTCGCTCGAGATCTTAGCCGGGGCCGTACTAAAACGATCGGGGTTGTTTTGCCCTATGCCAACCATCCATATTTTGCACGAATCGTTGATGGTATCGTTGGAGCTGGTTTTGCCGCTGGGTATAAAATTATGTTGCTACCTACTAATTATGATATGACCATTGAGCGTCATTATTTAGAAGACTTGCGTAGCAAAGCTTATGATGCGTTAATCTTTACGTCCCGTAGTAGCTCATTAGAAACGTTGGAACATTACCGCAAGTATGGGCAGATCGTCTGTTGTGAAGATCCTGGTGACGATCGTGAATTGGCTGCGGCGTATACGGATCGCATGGCCTCTTATGTAACGGCCTTGCGGTGGGCAAAACAGCGGGGTTACCAGACGATGGGGGTCATTCTCAGTCGCAATAATGTGATTAGTGCTAGCACTCGTGTCACGCGGCGGGCGTATCACGATGTATATGGTCAACTTACGGATGAGCGGCTTTTCACTGGCGCTGCTACCTATGAAGATGGATATCGCGCCGGTGAGTATTTCGCAAAGCAGACGGACTGGGTTGATGCAATTTTTGCTAACGGTGATGATATTGGTGCTGGTGCGTATCAGTACTTTATTGATCATCAGCTGTCACCGATTCCAAACATTGGTCAAGAAAATTTATTAACGAGTCGGTTACTTAAATTTTCAACTATTGACCATCATTTAGAGTCACTCGGTCAGTCTGCATTTCGATTGGCGATGGGGAATACTCGAACACATGAACTGATCAAATCGGAATTTATTCAACGATAATTAGAGGAGTAATGAACATGGTTGCAAGATTAGCAGTTTTTGATATTGATGATACACTCTTGGCAAGTAATAAGAGATTATTACCAAGCACCATTGCCAGCATCCAGGCACTTAAAGATCGTAATATTCACGTGGCGATTGCCACTGGACGTAACTTAGCGATGGCGCGACCGGTGATTGAGGCGCTAAAGTTACGTGATTACGTTCTTTGTAATGGTTCTGCGGCCTTTGCCGATCGTAAGCAAGTCCATCAGCATACACTCTCGAAGGCTAACATTGGCAAGTTGGTCGCTGCGGCTGATGAACAGCAAATTGATATTGTAGTTGAGTCATTAGATGGCTTACATATTCATACCCATCCATCGTCGCAAACGCGGGATGTTTTGAATACATTTCGAGCGCCAACTTTAGATTATGCGCCAGATTATTACCGGAATCATGATGTTTATCAGGCAATGATGTTTTACTCAGATTCACAGAACCAAGCTTTGCCACATCCAGATGAATTTTCATTTGTCCGTTTTCACGAACGTGGGGTGGATATTATCCCGAAAGCTGGTTCGAAAGCGCAAGGAATTGCTAAATTAGCGGTGGCACTCAACGTTGATGTGAAGAACGTGGCGGCCTTTGGTGATAATGAGAATGATCGTGAGATGCTACAAAGTGCGGGGATTGGAGTTGCCATGGGTAATGCGAAGCCAGCAATTAAAGCTTTAGCGGACCTTACGACAACTGATTGTGATCATGATGGTATTGCAAACGGATTGAAGAAAATTGGCTGGCTTTAGAAATTAGTAATCATAAAAACTGTGCGGTCCAACACTACATATAATGGATACAATTCCGTTAATGTGAATGTTTGATCGCACAGTTTTTTAGTAGTTACTTACGCAGCATTTTCTTAATTGCAGCGACCGAACGAGCCACCTGTTTTGGATCAGCCGCTTGTGGTGTGTCTGACGATTGACTTACTGCCGCCGGATCTGCTGCCTTAGAGCGTGGTGTACTCGTGGTGGGCTTATCCGCAGATTGACTGGTACTTGTTCTTGCACCCGGTGATGGCGTTACTGGTTGGCCTGGGTGCATTTGGTCCATTGTCTGATTCAATAAATGGTCGACAAAGACATTTCCTTGATTAGTGGCATGCCCCTTGGTCCAACGGTAGTTAAGGGTGGTAAATTGAGGCAGTAAGCGATCAACTGCTTGCCACAGTTCGGCGTTGACTAGTGGACCGTTGCTACGTTTCCAACCCCGGCGCTTCCAGCCCGCTAGCCAGCCCTTAGTAACGGCATTTAACACGTATTGGGAATCAAGCACAAAGAGAATACTAGTCTTTGTCTGCCCTAGTTGTTGTAGTTGTTCGAGTGCCCGTAAGAAGGCCATAATTTCCATGCGGTTATTAGTTGCACCCCATTCACCAGCGGAATCGGTGACAAGTTGGTCAGGCATTTCGATCCGGTAAGCCCACGCGGCCTTATCGTCTTGGTGAACATGTTGACCAGCCACGTTACCGGTATTACGAGAGCCACCATCGGTATAGACGGTAATTGCCGCATTGACGGGTGCTTGATTAGTCGCTGTCCTTTTTTTGGCAGGGGTGGTGGACCCCAGGTTAGTTTGACCTGCCATAAAGGCCTGCGCCGCTGCGGCAGTTGGAAAACTTTTATACTGCGCTTGTGGATACCCACTCACTTGTTTTTGTGTTTCCGGCCAAGTTCGATAAATACCGGGATGTCGGCCTTTCCGAACAGCGTAATATTTTTGTGCCATGTGAATGCCTACTTTCTAAAAAGTGATACTGTTAATTTAACATAAAAAACAATGAATTAAATAGTGCTGGCTTAATTTTAGGTGGCAATCAACGACAACAACCGGATAGCAGAAAATAATTTCCGTTACCCGGTTGCGAGGATTATCGTGAATTAGTGTTGTTCAAATAAAGCAGTCAAATAAGTCATAAAGGTTTTTAAGTAACGATCTTTGTCGACAGTTAGAGCGACCGTGACGTTGGTTGGCTCATTGAGCCGCGCTGGATCACCAATTGTTCGACCATAGTCTTCGCCACTTGCCTGAACATACATATTCAGATCTAACGTGGTGACAAAGCTAGGATCAAGTGAAACGCCAACGGCCAAAGGATCATGAAGGGCACAACCATGTAAATCAGGACTTGTAATATCATAGGCTGCAATATAGTAGTCGACGATATCCGCAAACTTTTCACCAGCGGTTGTCTTTAAATCGCGCCATTGTTGCGTTTCAGTCTTAGTCAGTAGTGTTCGTAACGTGACATCTAGACCAACCATCGTAAGTGGCATATCGCTGGTGAAGACGGCGTTAGCAGCTTCGGCATCTTGATTGATATTAGCTTCAGCGTAGTGGCTAACGTTACCTGGAACGGTCAAAGCACCACCCATTAATGTAACGTTACCAATTGTGCTGGCAATGTCAGGGGCTTTTTCAAGCGCTTCGGCCAAGTTTGTCAATGGACCAGTTGGCACTAAGGTTAAATCGGCACCGTACTGATGAACTGCGTCGATTAAGAAATCAACGCCGGACTGAGTCTCAACGGCACGCTTGGGTTCGGGGAGCTTAACGTCACCGATACCATTCATGCCGTGAATCTGTTGTGAGATGGGCATGACATCGAAGTGTTCGGTAGTACTGGAGTGAGGTTCACCTAGAAAGACGGGGACATCGGTCGCCCCTAATAATTCTAAAATTTGTAAACTGTTGATGGCTGCCTGATCAACAAGGCAGTTCCCATATGAACTAATAATCCCAATTAAGTCAACGTCGGGGGCCCCCACTGCATAGGCGATGGCCATTGCGTCATCGATCCCGGTGTCTAAGTCTAAAATCATTTTACGTTTTGCCATGTAAAACATCCTCCCTGATTAGGTCTGAAGCGCGTAAAGCTATAATTCAATTGTAAACGTTTCAGCGAGCGCTGACAACGGCTAGTAGCGAATTAAATCGTCATTGATAACAAAAAGCGTTCGGATTATTTAGATGAAACGCTTACTGGCGAAAATACAGGTGCTGACTTATACTAAAAATTAAGGAAGGTGAAAGCTAATGACGACTAAAAATCCAGTAGAAGCAATCATGAATGCGCGGCATTCCGTTCGGCAATATGATGGCCAAACTGAAATTACACGTGAGGAAATGAGTGCGATGTTGCAGACGGCGTTTTTGGCGCCAACTGCCCTGAATCAGCAACCGATTCGAGCGTTAGTCATTACGGATCAACAACTACGACAACGGTTATGTACAGCGACTGGGAATACGAGTCAGTTAACAACAGCTAGTGCGGTCGTCTTGTTTGTGGTCGACCGCGCTAATCGGCACCAAGTTCCGGCCTTTCAAGCGGGACAAGAAGTGCCAAGGGAAGATAGTCCGCTTACGATTGAATCACTAGATGCTGGTCTGATTGCGATGCAATTTATGCTAGTTGCTAAGGCACATGGCTATGATACGAATCCAATGACCGGTTTTGATGCCGCCGGATTTACAACAATTCTGGGACTAGATGCCCAGCGGTACCAGCCGTTATTGTTGGTGTCAATTGGAAAAGCGGCCGTTGCTGGTCAAATGGCCGAACATCAGCCATTGGAGACATTAGTGGCGTATCGTTGATTGAGAGGAAGTCAGAACGTGAATTTTGAAAAACATTATCGGTATACGGGAAAGCAAAAGTTGGGGTTAACCAAGTTAGCAACCACGGTTGATCCGGAATTCCAGGATGAAAAAGTTATTAAAAATCAGATTGCAAAAAATATTAAGCAGCTGTCTGAATTACAGGGAAAATTATATGCGCAGGATCGCTATGGTGTCCTGATTATTTTTCAGGCCATGGACGCGGCGGGCAAGGATAGTATGATTCGTCATGTCATGAGTGGGGTGAACCCTCAGGGGTGTGAAGTCACATCATTTAAGCAACCGACTAGTCAAGAAATTGCTCATGATTATTTATGGCGCGTTCATGATCGGATTCCTAAGCGGGGCATGATTGGCATTTTTAATCGGTCGTATTACGAAGACGTGTTAGTTAGTCGGGTGCATCCAGACATCATTGTGAACGAACATGTGGGTGATATTGAGACTAACAAACAAGTTAACGATGCATTTTTTGAGCGCCGGTTTGGCGATTTGCGATATTTTGAAGATTATTTGCAGCATAACGGGTATTTAGTGCTCAAATTCTTCTTGCATATGTCGAAGGCTGAACAGAAGCAGCGCTTTATTCGCCGTATCGAGATTCCGAGTCACAACTGGAAATTCTCAGCAGCTGATATTCAAGAACGGCAGTATTGGGATGATTATCAACGTGTTTATGATGATGCCATTACGAATACAGCTTCCAAGGCGGTGCCATGGTACGTTATTCCATCGGATAGTAAGTGGTACTCGCGGCTGTGCGTGTCCGAAATTATCAATCAACGGCTGGCTGAATTGCCGTTGGCCTACCCATCACTAGATACTAGTGCACAGTTGCAACTAAAAACGGCGCTGGAGCAACTGGATCGTGAAACCGACTAGGCGGCTGTGTGATGGTTGTACTAGTTAGACTGACAGGTGAGCTGGCTAGGTAACGGGTAAATGATTGTTTTAAGCTGGCTATTGATGAAAGTGCTGATATGCTGAGTTCAAAGTAAAATGGACTTCTCAAGAATCAAATTCTGGAGAAGTCCATTTTAGTGTATGGTCTTTGAACGCTCAAAAGGTGAGGGCTGGTTGATGCTTTGTTTTAATGACCAGCTGACGCTAGTTTTTGGGAGAACGATTGATTGAGAAACGGTAAGCGTGTGTTGTAGAGCTAACGAAGCAAAATCAACGTTGAAAAATGCTGAGATGGCTCAGAAAGCGACCGCAACTAGTAACGAGGATAATGGTGCATGGTACCAAGACCGAGACTAAGTAATCCTAGCAGTACGACAAGTCCTAACCAAGCGAGTCCAGTTGCTGGATGTTCATCAGTTTGTGGTAATGACTGGTTACTGTGATTATTAGTACGGTCAAAAATGGCGGTGGCAGTCGCCGGTAACTGATTGGTTGGTTTGGATGGTACTAGCGTATTTTTGTTGGACCCGCTTGTGGTATTGAGTCCGGTAGTAGTGAGTGGTGATGAAGTGTTGGGTTTAGCGATCGAAAGTTGCTTAGAATTTTCAGCCCCTGGATTCTTCGGTTCGGAAACTTCAGGTTTTTCGACATTAGGTTCTTTAGTTCCAGGTTCTTCAGTTCCAGGTTCTTCAGTTCCGGGCTGCTCAGTTCCAGGTTCTTCAGTTCCGGGTTCTTCAGTTCCCGGATTGTCTTCGTCTCCCGGCTCTTGCGGTTCTGTAACGTTGGGTTCTTCGGGAATATCTGGTTCTAGACGATCAATCGAGGCTTCAGCGTGACCACTATTATCGTTACTATCTTGGTAGTTGACACTATTTTCAAAAGTGTCTTTGCCATCTGGTTGATTCGTTTTAGTTTGATAAGTTAAAATCAAATCTTTAAGATAGCGGCCGTTAGCGGCAAATGTCACTTGTTGACCAGTGGCAGTAGTGGTGACTGGAATAACAGTGCCGTCCTGCTCTTTTAAACTGGCACTACCAGCAACGTATTCATGATTATTGCTTAACGTATCAGTAAAAGTTGGGTTGACGAGTGTATTATTGTTTGCCAGCACGTGTACGGTCCAGTTGATTCGCCGTGGGTCTGAAGCATCGACCCAGGCAGCGGATTTTTCTAGGGCAATCGGGGTCGTGTTACTTGGTTGGCTTGGAACGGTTCCTTTGACAGTTAATCTAACGTAGCCAGAACGATTCATAGTGGCTATTTGGTAGGCTTGATTAAACGTTACAATACCAGTGTGGGAACCCGCAGCAAGGTTAAATGTACCGACAGTTCCACCGATAAACCCATTCATCGGGAAGGACCTGTCCGTTGTGATCTGAACGTTTTCAGGAATCTGAAAAGTCATGGTATCTCCGGCCGTTATTTTCACGTTGTTGGGAATTCGCCAGTTATAATTGACAGTATAATCTTGATCTGCTGGCAATTGTGCATCGTGAGAAATAATGGTACCGTTGCTATCTTTAATAATGGCACTATTTGCATCATTGCCAGTGGCTTCGATAACATCACGAGCTTGACTAACTAATGGTGGGCCAAACATCAAAAAGAAAATTCCTGTTATTGCTAATAATAACCACCGCCATTTATTGCGCATGGTAATCGCCTCCATCTAAAGTATACCCATAGCTTACCATTCGTGTACAAGCGGAGTACAATCGGAGTTTTGTTCGCTTTTTAAACTAACCAATCGCGTTGGATTCAGTGTAGCGGTTCATTTTTCAGTACTTAGAAGGGTCAGTACAAAGCATCTTGGACAGGGCTAATTGTGCGAGTTCAATTTAAAAAAATGAGCTGGTTCTATCCATATTGTCGAAACGTGCGCCAAAAGGTTGCTTGTTGCGCCTAATGTAAATTCGGCGGTTATCCCAAACTTAGGAATAATCGCCGAATTTACGTTAATGACCACCTTTTGTCTCACACTTACTTGCTACGAGATTAGGCATCAATCTTATCTTAATCATATAAAAAGTGAAT
Organism: Lactiplantibacillus paraplantarum; assembly: GCF_003641145.1. Classification (NCBI taxonomy): domain Bacteria; kingdom Bacillati; phylum Bacillota; class Bacilli; order Lactobacillales; family Lactobacillaceae; genus Lactiplantibacillus; species Lactiplantibacillus paraplantarum. The sequence goes on along the minus strand of NZ_CP032744.1, from coordinate 2,265,161 downwards.
AATCAATAGGTCCACTTGGGGATTGATATGGAGCATAGAGTGACTGGCAGTAAGTGGACTGCCGTGAATAATCGCCGTCTGCGGTTGCCAACCAGCTGTTTGTAACTGGCGACTAAATGTGAGTACAGCTTGTAAATTAACGCCACCGTCACCGCTAGTTTGCCAGATTTGACCACCAATGTTTAAGATGGGCAGCTTTCGCGGTAAGTGTTTTAATACTTGGGCGGTCAATCCAGGGTAGGTTGAGCCAATCGTGACAAACTTGTCAATCTGGGCTGGGTGAGACTGGTCAGCAGTTAAATAATCGAAAATAATATTGCCACCAGATGAATGACCGACAGCATTGTAATGGGTCACGTGGTAGCGAGTTGCAAGGATATGCATGACACTAGCAAATTGACGAGCCTGTCGTTTGGCATGGTGGTTATCAGCAAAAATGACTTGGATCGTGGGATTATCCTTTAGGGTGCCAAATTGTTGAACGGTAACATGGCCAGATTGACTGACATGGACGACTAACCCCTTGGTCATGAGGCGTGCAGTAGTTAATCGGTGTACAAAACCGTTCGTGGAAAAGGCGCGCGCATAATCACCACCAACAAAAATTGTTGGGATCGTTGTTTGATTGACTTGTGCTTTTCGCAATGGGCTCAGTCGATACTGCCAATATGTTCCTAGACTGACAATGAGGGTCGTGCTTAGAACCGCCATTATTTTAATGATTTTTAATCGTCGCATGGTTAAGCTGCCTCGTTTTTTAAGTCTATTATAGTCGTAATTAGCGAAATTGGTTTTGCAAACCTTCGTGGAATCCACTAGAATTAGAAGCAACAAATCTACATACAAGAGAGCTGGGAAACGATGAATTCAGAATACGATTTAACAATTATTGGTGGTGGCCCGGTTGGGATGTTTGCAGCCTTCTATGCTGGCATGCGTAATGCGCGTGTGCAGTTATTAGAAAGCTTACCTGAATTAGGTGGACAGGTTCAAACCTTGTATCCTGAAAAGGTGATTCATGATGTCGCTGGTTATCCGGCAATTAAAGGGCGCGAGCTAGTGGCACAACTTGAAGCCCAGTTGAAGCAGTTTCCAATTGATATTCAGTTAGCTAGTCCGGTGATGGATGTAACTGGTGCGATGGGTGATTTTACGATTACGACAGCTAATGGGCAACAATCGCATACAAAGGCGATTATTGTTGCGACCGGCAGTGGGGCTTTTGAACCCCGGCGTCTGGCGGTTGATAATGCAGCTGATTTTGAGAATAAACAATTGTTTTACCATATTCCTAGTGTTGAGCAGTTTCGAGATCAAACGGTGCTGGTTGCTGGCGGTGGTGATTCAGCGATTGACATGGCACTAATGTTGGAGTCAGTTGCCAAACAAGTCTACATTATGCACCGGCGAGACCGATTCCGCGGTATGGAACACAACGTTGACTTACTAAAGGCATCGTCCGTGGCGATAAAAACGCCATTTTTGATCAAGCAGCTTGCTGAAACTACGGATGGTCAGCTGGAATTAACGATGAAAGAAGTACGGGGGACCGCCGAAGAAACGTTGGCAGTTGATGATTTGATCGTTAATTATGGCTTTATTGCGGATAATAAAGTGATTCGTAATTGGCACGTTACGCCAACGATGGAACACCGGTTGATTACGGTTGATACGCAAATGAATACCGATATTCCAGGGATTGCGGCCATTGGTGATACAATCATTTATCCCGGTAAGTTGGGACTGATTGCGAGCGGTTTTGGCGAAGCACCAAACGCAGTCAATCAGTTAATGATGGCTTTGTACCCAGAACGGCGCAGTCCATTGCACAGTACGACCGTCTTTGAGAAAATGTAAACAACTTGAATAAGGGCGGACTCAGCATCACTAAATACTGAGTCCGCCCTTATTTTTGTGCTACTTATAAAATGCAGATGATAAGCAGTATCATCCGTCAACAACGTTGTCTGACATTATTTTTGGATGCTAGCAACCTGGAATTTGTGAGCTGCTTAAAAGAGTATTTCCTTTAAAATGTGGGACTTCATACTGAGGTATTGTTATTCATTGCTAGTCAGGCTGAGTTCATTCATGAAGGTCAACAAGAGCTTGGCGTAACTTGGATGATCAGTGTTGCTCTTCACTTCGGCTTGCATTTCCGTTAAGTTATCCGTGACGACCCCGGTTACACCCATAAACATCATTTGATCCATCTGATCGGTATCATCGATGTCCCAAGCATAGACGGTCTTGTGATAACGCTCAGCTTTGTCGACAAATTGATCGTTTAAAGTGGTAACTTCCATGGTGTAGCCATTGGCGTCCGTGTGGGGGAACGTTAAATTATAGGGCAGAATATAGCTGACAAACTGCTGCTTGTCTAAGCGTTTCAAGTCCCGCATGACTTTATAACTGAGTGTATGAACTTGGTCATGGTTTGCCAGTAGCGTCGCCCCGTAACGGTTAATAAAACGCTTAGTATCGGCTGAGGTGTACGCCGAGCTAGTTTTGATTTCAACTAATAACTTTTGGTGATGCGCGTGAGCGGCTTGCAAATAGGCGTCAAAGCTTGGAATCTTTGCTTGATAGCCATTTTCACGGACGGTAATTTTTTCCAGTTGCTTGAGTGTTAATTGTGACGGTTTCTTTTTAATTCCCGCAAGCGCCTTTAGTGTCGGATCATGCATCACGACAAATTGATGATCCTTAGTGACTTGAATATCCATTTCAACATAATCAGGATGTTCCTTGCTGGTTTTTACGAGTGCCGGAATTGTATTTTGAACACCATTACCATCATCGACACCCCGGTGGGAAATCATGATTGGTTTGGTAATTACTAGCCCGTTGAGGTAGACCAGATTAACGGCAACTAGGAGACTGGTTGCTAAGATCAGACCGACCGCCACGCTAGCACGAGTTAGTTTGCGTAAGCGGGGTGCCTCATTGAAGTATAACGGTTGTTGCCGTAAAATTGTAAAATCTTGGCGATAGCATACGATAATCAACATCATAAAGATAGCTGTCGTGTAGCAGATAATAATTTCCGTGACTGCTTCCATGATGAAGAGGTTAACGGTTGCAGCAACCATGGCAAAGCTAGTCTTGTCAAACTGTAGCTGAGCGACATAAATTAGCGTATAGATTAAGGTGACGACTAGAAAAATCATAAGTAAGGTTACGGCCATTAGCCAGATGTAACGAAGAACATGATGACGTGTTTGTTGCCAGCTACGGGTGACGGCCAGCCGCCACGGTAAGCCATCGATGATCATTAGCGGTAATAGACTAATGAGCCGAATACCTAGGTAACCAGCCACTAGGTAGAAAAGTACTAGGCCGACTGTCATCCAGGGATTATCCGTTAGATAACTAATAATAAAAGCAGGAATTCGCGCCTTATTCAGTAGGGGCGTCGTGAAGATGAAGCTGCCGAATGGCAGGATGATCATGAAATAGCCGATAAAAAATAGAAAGGTGCTCGGTGACGTGGCATTCAAGCTAGTGAATGTCGAGTGTAAGACTTCTCGTACTGTTTGCGGCCGACCGCGAAAAATATTGATGATACCGAGTAATAGGAATGCGAATTGCCAGTAAACTAAAATAATAATGGCTAATAAAATGGCTAGCATCCCGAGGGCCGCCAAAGGTTGGCGGATAATAATGCTGCCAATATTAGTATAGGAAACATAACTTACGCGCTGCCATTTTAGAAGCATTTCCAAGACCCAGTTGAAGAATGGCACGGCAAGATAACTGATAACAATATTGGTACCGAAAATTAGGGCAACGTAACTGCCCCAGTTCTTATAGAAACGGTGGGTACTATCCCACCAAAAACGCCAAGCGCCCATGAATGGTGCCTCCTATCTCGGTTCGCTAAGTACGAATCGAGTCATAATTAATTTTATTTTATCATGAAATCCATACCAGTGGACGCCCACTAGTTGAACACTAAGGTACAAAAAAAACGCTATGGGACGTGAAGTGAACGCCCATAACGTTTTTCAGTTAGTTCTTGATTATTGTCACTTAGTTGGTATTACTAGAACTAGTTGTTGTACTATCGGTATCATCCGGATTGGTAATCTTGATCCGAGTTGAATCGGTCTTCTTATGCGAAGCTTCTGGTGCATCCGTCTGATACAGTGTATCGGTGGACTTGTTACCATTCTTCGAGTAAAGACTAGTTGACTTACCAGCCAGTTTATTCTGAATCTGAATTTCTTTTTCAAGGCCATCGGCGTAATTGTAATTTGAAGCGTCGACTTTCTTGAAACCCTTTGGTGTGTAAAAACGTAACAGGTTTTTGTTGTTAAGTGAATCAGAAAGACTCAATTCTTTATCGACCTTTTTTTGATCCTTATCGACGGTTTTTTGAACCGCTTCGTCGTCATCAATTGTTTCACCCGTCACGTTATCATAAATTTTACCGCTTAGGACGGTGTATTTAGAAGTTACAAAATCACGATTGCGAAAGGCAACGGTACTGTCATGTTGCTTGGAGAAAAGGTCGGTACCAAACTGAATGTAGCGTTTGCTAGAGATACCAAGTAGGTGCAATATCGTTGGTAATACATCGATTTCACCACCATAAGTCGATTCGACCTTACCACTCTTAATTTCAGGTATATTGATCATGAACGGGACCCGCTGAAGCTGCGCACTATCAAAGGAACTCCAATCATCTGCCGATTTACCCAAAATCGGGGCTAACGTTGAATTTTCACTGTTCGACAGGCCATAATGATCACCGTACAGCACGATCATCGAATTCTTTAATAGACCAGCCTTTTGCAAGTAAGTGTAGAATTCTTTAATCGATTGGTCGAGGTAATGAGCAGTTTGGAAATAACCGTTGATTGCCGAATCGCTAGTATCGGTAGTTTTAAAGGTCGTATCTTCCTTATCTAGAGTGAAGGGGAAGTGGTTGGTAACCGTAATGTACTTAACGTAGAACGGTTGTTGTAAGCGCTCTAGGTACTGAACAGAATTCTTGAATAGCAACTTATCCTTCAAGCCGTAACCGGTTGACTTATCACCCGTGGTATCGAAGTAGCTAGCATCAAAGAAGTATTGATAGCCCATGTTCTTATAAGTGTTATTACGATTCCAAAAGCTAGCAACGTTACCATGGAAGACTGCTGACGAATAATTGGCGCGTTGATTTAAAATCGCCGGAGCCGCTTGGAATGTATTATCAGAACCTAATTGGGAGAACAAAGAGCCGGTTGAAAGACCATAAGTGCTAGTTTCAAGCATGTTTTCAGCATCGGAGGTTTTTCCTTGACCGACTTGGTGAAAGAAGTTCTTAAAGCTGTAAGTTGCGTTGCTATGGTATAGCTTATTTAAGAACGGTGTTACTTCCTTGCCATTGACCTTCTGATCAATGAGGAACTGTTGAAAACTTTCCAAATGAATCACAATGACGTTACGTCCCTTAGCCAACCCATACATCTTGGCGTTGGGAGCCGCATAGTGAGACTCAGTATAATCTTTAACGGTGTCCAGTTCTGATTTTTTGGCACTGGCCCGTTGGTGGTTCGTCTGTTCGTCTTTGATACCGTCGTAGACCGTGAAGGCATCGAGACCAAGATATTTGACAATATAGGTACGGTCAAATGTTCTGGTCAGTAGTTGCGGACGGTTGGCTTCGGCCAAAGTTAGGTTGAGACCAAAGCCGGCAATGGCGGCGGAAGTATAGGCAAAGGCAGTGTGTTTCGCAATTGGCCGGGCCTCTTGCTTGATTCGATGAAGAATAACTAGGGCAAGGATGACGATAATATCTGCCCAATATAGCACGTCACCCCAACTTGCCAATGCAAGTGATGAACCGGTGAGTCCCTGACTAACTTTGGAGACTCCAGTGATCGTACTAACGGTCATGAAATCCGTAAATTCACGATGATAGATCACGTTGGCATACAGTAAAATGGTGTCTAAAGCATCAATGAATAGCAGAATATAATAGTATACACCGGTTTTACGAATGTAGAACGCCAGACTAAAAAGGAAAACCGTCGTTGCAATCGGGTTCACGAGCATTAAAAATGCTTGAAGTGGATCGGCAACGCCTAACGAAAATTCCGTTAAGTACGCGTAGATGGTCTTGGCCCAAAATAGAAGGACTAGTAGCCAAAAAAATCCAATTCGCGTATTAACGTATTGGCGAAATTTGGTAAACATCGATAAAGACCTCATTTTTAACAAATTTGGATATGACTCGATAAGCAGTCATCAAGTCATTTTAACATATGATGTAAAGTCGTAAGCGCGAACATTTTTAAGAATGCGTTAATTTCGGCCGGTGCTGGTTTGACGGTCGTGTATGAAACGCGTATTCTCAAAGTATTTGAGAAGAAAAGTAGGTAAAGCGATGCAAATTAAAACAAGCAATCAAATTGATTCATTGGTGTATGCTGATGCCATTACGATTCGTCGAGCGGTATTTGTTACTGAACAGCACATCGATGAAGCTTTGGAGATTGATACGGTCACGCCGGCAACTTGGCATTATGTTCTGTATGATGATCAAGGACAAGCGGTGGCCACTGCACGGGTGACTCCCAGTGATGCGCAGACAGGCCATGTTCAACGGGTCGCAACGTTGAAGGCAGCTCGTGGGCGGGGCTACGCACGAAAATTACTGCAACGAATTGCTGCCGACGGTGTTGAGCGTGGCTGGCGCCAATTAACATTGGGAGCCCAGGTTACCGCGCAAGAATTTTATACACAATTGGGTTACCAACCACAGGGTGAACCGTTTATGGAGGCCGGATTACGGCATCAAACTATGACATTGATGTTATCATAGTGGCAATCCAATGATGGTTATTTATTTAATGCGTGCTTTCACACTGACAAAGACGGCTGGCGTTAATTAAGCGGTTATGAATCATGTTAAAAATACCCTAAGCACATTGGTAGCAAATGAAAAATTGCGTTTTCAGTATTGAATGCTGAAAACGCAATTTTTGTCGGTACTCATTAGGCTAAATTAGGGCTTTTGGAAGTTGCTTGGTTCATTGTTAGACAACGCGGCCAATCTGAAAGCAGGTACAAGTCAGGCACACTTGCTTTAGTGATTGGTTGACGGTCGCAGTCGTCGTAAAATCGAGGTTAGGGCAGGTGGCTCGGCTGTCCAGCGAATCCAGCCAGGGAAAATCAACGGCACAATCAAGTTACTAATACTGATGCCAATCAGGCTCATGAGTGCCGAGCCTTTCAAGGCTGGAGCGCTCATAAAGAGTAACGGCAGTAAGTAGATCCATTCGATAATCGTCACGGGCCACACTAGTTGACCGCAATAGTAAAAGTGTTGTTTCAGTCGATTGGCATTGAACTGATGTACCCAATTTTGATGCTGAGAGGTCGTAGCCGTGATCAATAACCAATGTAGTGTCAGTAAAGCTAAGCTGCTGAGAAAGACACTGCTACTAAGGGCCCCAGTCTGTAACCAGTGCGTCAAAATTAATTGTGTCCACCCCCAGCTGGTTAATGTAATGCCAACGAGGCCCGCTGTAATTAGTATACTAAATGCCAATGACCGCCATTCCAGCCACAGAATGATACTGAAAACAGCGAGCCCCAGTACGATCCATTTAATCGCGTGGTGTGAAATTAACGTATGGCGCTGGGACTGTTGCGGTGTTACTCCAGTCATCAGGACGGTTGCGTGTGCCAGCGGTGTTGCTAATAGGCTGGCATGGGTAACTTGCTGAAGGCGTTGTAGTGTCTGACGACTGCTGGCGCTAGTCGGTGCGGTCTTTAAAGTGACTGTTAACTGGGTCATTCGTCGATCACTACTAATATTTGTAAATAGACTGTTCTGATAGGCTTGGTTAGTGGCTACATTGGTGGGTAAGTAAAAGCTATGACCGACTTGGCTAGTTGCTAAGCCGCTTAGATAGGTCTGGGTGTTTTTTAATGATGCCAATAATGTCTTCAGTGGTAGGACGGTTTGTTTTAATGACTGGTTAACGTTGTGGATGTGCTGATCAATATGCCCAGCTTCGGTTGCAACGGTTGTTTGAGCAGTCACAACTTGATTTAGTGCCGTCGTTATTTGATCAGTTAACTGATTCAATTTTGTTAATTGTTGATTGATGTTGTTAGAATCATTATCGCGATCGGTCAGTATTTGTAGTTGTTGCGTTAACTGGTCGTTAAGATTGGCCAAATCATTAATACGATCGGATAGTTGGTCGACCGACTTGGTGTGGTGACCAGTTGCAGCTCGTTCTAAGCTAGTTTGATCGGCTGTCAGTTGGTGCTGTAGTTTAACGGCACTAGCCTGTTTACCGGCTAAGTCAATATTAAGCAGGGCGAGTTGTTGTTTGACGTAGAACGCGTTCAATGGTTGGCCGGTCGGTTGCGTAACGGAAATCACGCGCGCGACTCCGGTAACAGCTTGAAGCTTAGTTGTTAAGTGATCGATGGTTTGAAGTGAACGTTGTTGCGTTAAATTATTGGTTGCGCGCACTGTAATTGTAATTGGGGCGGTAGCCCCCGTTCCAAAATGTGCTTGAACTAATTGTTGTCCTAACTCGGCATTACTCAGTTGAGTCTGACGCCAGGGTTGTAGGTTATCATCGGCAAATTGATTAGTGGCGATGACTAAGCCGGGAACGACTAACAAGATCGCAGTCAATCCGCCCAATGCCGGTTGCCAATGACTAAATTTACTCAATTGGCCCCCACAAGTTGCGTGAGCGTGATGGCCAGGTTGTGCTTCCCGGCCAGAAAAGATTGTCACCGAGTAGGACGGTAAAAGCATAGTTGAGTGTTGGCACGGCGAGTAAAGTCAGTACTACGGCAATCGTAATGGTCCAAGCGGAGGCTAATGAAATTAGGGCAGTCCAACTTAGCATCAATGTGATGATAAGTATTGGGATTAACACTAGAAGCCATTGGCGATATTGCCGCCTTAAAGTTACGAGGCTGACCGTTGTTGATGTTAGTTTGTCAGCGGATTGCCAATAAGTGTGCATAAAGTGCCAGGTTAGTAGGCTGGTCAGTATTAGACTAATTAAGCCAGCTAAACCGATGGCGTTGGCAGTCAGTGGCCAATGCCAAGCCAAGCGTGCATTGGTAATGAAGCTGACCGTCGTAATCAGGGTGACGGCTTGGCATAGTAAGTTTAATAATGGCACTAACACTGAACGGAAGATAAAGCCGAGTATGATTAAACTGAGTAGGCTACTGATGAACATGCTAATCATCAAATCGCGGCGTTGTTGCTGGGCATGTTGCTGATAAATTAGATCAGTACTAGTGACACTTGTCGTGAGTCCATTAATTGAGATGGCGTTATTAAGTTGATTGCCAATAACGGCTAAATCGGCACGGGATGTTTGAACGGCCACTAGCGCTAATTCAGTGGACCCGTCGTTGGAACGCAGGAGCTGCCGATCATTAGTCATCCCCGTTGGTGTTCGAAGTTGATTGATCCCGTAGTCATCAGCTTGACGATTGAGTTTGGATAAGGTTGTCGTGATTTGTTGATGCTGGTGGTTTGATAACTTACCATTTGGATTATTGAAAACTAAGGTTAAGGATTGGGTGCCCGCTAATCCGTGGCCCCATTGTTGTTGATATTTGGTACTTGTAGTTGAATCTTGTGGCAGTGCTGTTTGTTCATTCACAAACGTGGTGATATTCGGTAAAATCAAAATACTTGCAAATACCACGATTCCCCAGAAAAACAAGAACAGCAACTTCGGTGTTAATAATTTTCGCATTTGTCTTGACGCCCCCACATCAATTACTTTTTATTAAGCTAATCTTACCATATCAGGAACGGGAGTAGCGGTTTGGGCACCAGTTTGAAAAGTTAATTACAGTAATTACTTGGGAGTTATGGTATCCTAAAACGCTGTGGGAGGTGTTGGTGTTGAAAACGGATCGGTTTCAGGCATTTAGTGATGGTATTTTTGCAATTTTAATTACAATCTTGGTGTTAGAATTTCACATTCCAGACTATCGAACTGGCCATTTATTGGCAGCCTTGTTGGCACAATGGCCACTGATCTTGTCGTACGTCTTTTCATATTTTTATGTTGGTACGCTGTGGCTGTTTCATCATGATTATTTCAATATGCTACAACGAATTGATCGTAACGTGAATATGCTGAACTTATTGATGCTCTTTAGTATTACGTTATTAGATTATCCGATGTCTTTAGTTGCTGATGCGTTAACGACCGGTAATCGACAGGATATGCAGACGGCTTTTATTGCTTATGACTTAATTGCGCTTTTTATTTCGGCAACGTTCTATTTTATGTATGCTTATTTGCACCATCATCAGGAGTTGAAGAGGCCCGGCATTTCAATGGCTTTTTATGCGACAATCAAGTTTGATCCGGTTCGAAGTGTGACGATATATGGTTTAGCTATCTTAGCCACCTTTTGGTCGGTGTGGTTAGGCGCGATTCTACTAGCGGGCGGAATTATTTTTCATTTCTTCGCTTATTTGCGAATGAGTCGGCAGTTGGAACAAGCGAAGGGAGATATGGATTGATGGATTATTCAAGTTTATTAGGTCCAGACCGTTATGATTTAGCGGTCACATTAGCGAAACAATACCATTTGGATCCTAGTCAGGTGTTATTTGGTTATTTGCAGGTGGTTAGTCAGGTAACTGGTGGCACAGAAGCGGGCCAGGCTGATCTGCATGAGCCACGAGTACGGGCAGCCATTAATCAGGAATTTGAACATTTTTTAAAACGACGGCATTAATAAAACTCACGGTTGACGAGGAATCGTCAACCGTGAGTTTTTAATTGATAGTCAGAGTGTTAATCAGTGGGGTAAAGGTAGGGGGCGTGCCACGTTGCGGCCATCTTGGGAGTTAGCGTCAATGCTTGTTCACGACCGGTTGTTCGTGGAATGAAGCGGTAATGACGTGTTTCTAAGGTTATTAAGCAACGGTAATGGGTGTAATTATGGCTGATCAAGTTGCGTCGACGTGCGTCGTAAGGCAGACTGACCTCATGCAACCAGTGGAATACCGTTGCCGGTACTTGTTGTGCCGACAATTGGGGCGTTCCAAGTCGACGGATGGCCATATGAATAAAACGCTCGGTCGGAATGGGACTATTTGGCAACGGCTGTCGTGTCTGAACCAGTTGTTTGGCTGCATGGTAAGTTGCTGCGGAAATCTGACTGCCAGCTAGTCCTAAGTAACGGTTTAGCCGGCATTGATGATCCGTTAGTATTGGCGTATTGGTGAGCACACCTACCGGATTCGGTTGGGCAATCAGCGGCCCCCCAGTTGGTTCGATGACGATACTCTGGTGAGAATCGCTGAGATACCAATGAAAGGGATAGATTTCTCCAGTATCGTCACCCCAGGATGCGCCAACAAGGTTGACCAATGGCAGATCTGCGATAACGGTCGCGACCGATTGGTGTTCCCCAAGCACCCAGTTAATGAAGGCTTGGGGTGTTAAATTGATTTTTCCAAATTGACGATGATTGGCATAGGTTGCCGCGTGAGGAAGATAGAGTTCGGCGCATGTCAGTCCAGTTTCGTTGATGCCATCTGCCATGAGATAACTGTCAAAGTGAGCGGGGGCCCGACCACCACCGAGAATAGCGTACTGCGTCGTTCGCGCGGTAGCGAGTCCCGTTGGCCACTGGTAATGACGCGGCAAAAAGATGGGGCGCCAAGGTGTAGTCGTGGGAAAGTCCATTGTACGGGCGAAATAATGTTGGTTGGTGGTATCAAGATAAGTTAAGCTGGTACACATCTTTACGGCCTCCTCTGAGTTACATTTATTATACGTCAAAACTAGTAATCGTGATATTGACAATGTTGGTAGCGGTTACTGCTATCCGATTTTGCCAGCTGCAAGCAGTGCGAGATTAGTGGTGGGGTAAAATTAATTAGTGCCAACACGAAACTCATTATTTTCTAATTTTTACAAACGTGCTATAATGAGGTTTCAATAACTATCAAAGCGAGGTCTTCATAGTGAGTGGATATAACGTCGCGATTGTCGGTGCAACTGGTGCAGTTGGCGCGCGGATGATCAAAATGGTGGAACAGACGAGTTTACCTGTTAACTCAGTTAAGCTTTTGGCATCAAGTCGTTCAGCCGGTAAACAATTACAGTTCAATGGTCAAGCCTTAACTGTTGAAGAGACTGTTCCTGAATCTTTCGAAGGAATTGATTTAGCCCTCTTCTCAGCGGGTGGCTCAGTATCTAAGAAGTTCGCCCCTGAAGCAGTCAAACGGGGTGCCGTAGTTGTCGACAATACGAGTGCCTTCCGGATGGACCCTAAGATTCCGTTGGTCGTTCCTGAAGTTAACCCTGAAGCATTGAAGCTTCATCATGGAATCGTGGCTAACCCGAACTGCTCAACCATCCAAATGGTCGTCGCTTTGGAACCAGTGCGCAAAGCGTTTGGTTTAAAGCGGGTCATTGTTTCGACTTATCAAGCCGTTGGTGGTGCTGGTAACCGGGCTTTGAAGGAATTGCATGATGAGACGGAAGCCTACTTAAAAGGTGAAGAGATGGAAGCCCATATCTTGCCGGTTGCGGGTGATAAGAAGCATTATCCAATTGCCTTTAACGCGTTACCACAAATTGACGTGTTTGAGGAAGATGGCTACACCCATGAAGAATGGAAGATGATCCATGAAACCAAAAAGATTATGTGTGGCGGCGACATGGATAGTAAGGACATCAAAGTAACGGCAACCTGTGTGCGGATTCCGGTACCAGTGAGTCATTCTGAATCAGTTTACTTTGAAGTTGAAGATCCTAAGGCGACCGTCAAGGGCATTCAAGATGCTTTGGCGGCTGCACCAGGCGTAGTCTTACAAGACGACCCTGATAACCAAATTTATCCGCAAGCCCATAATGCAGAAGGCTCTAAGGACACGTTTGTTGGCCGGGTTCGTCCTGATCAAGAAACACCGCAAGCCTTTCACATGTGGAATGTTTCTGACAACCTCTTAAAGGGTGCTGCTTGGAACTCAGTCCAGATTGCGGAGACCATGGACAAGATGGGCCTATTGCACGTGCAATAAAGCCGATTTGTCAGTGGAAATTTAAAAGCTGATTGCTAGAATATTGATTCTGGCAATCAGCTTTTTTGCTATGACTAGCTATTCGAGAGTTAGTTCAAATGTAGTGGTTGAACATGCTAAGATGAAGTTCGGTTCGAAAAATTAAAAATTTATTAAGACACAGTCAATGATTGGTCTTTATTCTTGTCCTGGAGTCAGCTCCAGCATATAAGCTAGGGCTATTCAAAGTTAATGAATGGTCAATGAGATGTTCTAATACCAATTTGTTAGTTTGAATAAAATTTTAACGCAAAACAAATATGGAGGACTTATTAATGCAATCAATCAATTGGTCAACTGAATATTTACCAGGTCGTACGGATAATTTTGTTTCGAATGAGGTCATCGCTGAAGGAGTTACGTTAGCGGCTGTTTGGGAGAATCTTGTAGATACAGCTAAATGGACAACGTACTATGACAATGCGGCTAATATCGTATTGGATAATCAGACAAGTTCTAAGTTAAAATTTGCTGAACATTTTCGCTTCGATACGTTTGGCTTTCCAATCGATGCGCAGGTGATGGAATTAGTTGAACCAACCGATGGTAAGACCGCTCGCCTAGCTTGGCATGGTTGGCAAAATGGCGATCAAGATACTCAATTTGATGTTTATCATGCATTTCTAATTGAAAAGTTGGCGGATGGCCGGATTAGATTATTAACACAAGAATCTCAAATTGGTAAACCAGCTAAGGACTTAGCTTCACAGACCCCCAATCCAATGTTGAATGGGCACCAAAGTTGGTTAGACGGCTTAGTACGTGCAGCTAAGAAATAGTGGCTAAGCAAACTGGTTAGTGAGAATAAAGAGGAGCATACAAAATGGCACAAACATGGTTAATTACAGGAACTTCGAGTGGCTTTGGTAAGGCATTAGCCACAATCGTCGCGCAGAATAAAGATACGAACTTAGTGGCAGCGGCCCGGCACTTAGATGATTTGGCTTACTTAGATGCTTTTGATGCTAAGCGTATTGAAAAGGTTGTCATTGATGTTACCGATGAGGACCAAATTAAAGCGGGCGTTGCTAAGGCCATTGAGCGTTTTAAAACCATCGATGTTTTGGTCAATAATGCTGGCTTGGGTTATTTTGCAACAATTGAAGAGAGTGACATGGACCAAGTTCGGTATATGTTCGAGGTCAATGTGATTGGATTAGCGAATATGACCCGGGCTGTGCTCCCTACGATGCGCAGACAACGTTCGGGTGTGATTATTAACTTATCATCGGCATTGGCTCTAACTACTTTACCGACGATGGGGTATTACAGTGCAACCAAGTATGCCGTTGAAGGTTACAGCGATACGTTACGCCAAGAAGTAGCTGATTTAGGTATCCGGGTGATGACGGTTGAACCTAGTGGCGCCCGGACGCAGTGGTCAGGTCGTTCTTCACAAAAGGTCGTGCCGACAATCAAGGATTATGCGGCTTTTAGTGATTCAGTTGCAAGCGTAGCTGATTCTGTAACACAAGCTCCTGGCAATCCAAAACGTATTGCGCAGGTAATGTTTGCACAGGCTAATGCAAGTGAAATTCCAGCACACTTACCACTTGGTGATTTTGCCTATCATGGCGGTTTAGCAAATTTACAAGGATTGGTGACTGAAATCCAATCACGCGAAAATATTTCGTTGTCAACGGATGATTAAACGCGTTAAGATAATTGGAAAACTAATCCTAAGGAGTGGAACTGCATGACTTATTCAATTGGACAAGTTGCAAACGAGTTAGGTGTATCAATCGATACGATTCGGTACTACGATAAAGCTGGCTTATTACCCTTTGTCCAGCGTAATTCGATTGGCCGGCGCGCTTTTACTGACAACGATATTCATCTGATGCGGACGATTGTCTGTCTTAAGAATGCCGGCGTACCGGTTGCAGAAATTGCGACTTTTATTGCGCTCAGACTGAAGGGTGACGCGACATTGACGGATCGCTATCAGCTGTTGAAAAAGCACGAACAAGACTTGCAACAGCAGATTACCGATTTACAAGATACAATGAGTTATTTGAAGTTTAAGGAATGGTATTATCAGACAGCCACAGAAGCTGGTCATGAAAACATTCATTTTGTACCAGGTACGAATGAAGTGCGGCCAGAATTAGATCAAGAGTATGATCAATATTTGAAGACAACTGGCCAGCTGGATGAATTGGCCCGGTTTGCGAATGTGAAAGATTACCGCTTAAGACGCCGTTAACGGTCGTGATAACTAAACGTATGAATAAAAATTGTCTGTATGAGGATAACTTAAGCAGGTGATTTGAGTATCCTTAATAAGTCTAAAAAAGTTAGCTGCATAGGCATAATTAAAGTTTGACAACCGTTTTTGGCACTCAAGAATAAGCATTTGAAAAGATATACGCAAAGAAATGGCAGTCATTCGCTAATCAAGAATGACTGCCATTTTCGTCGATCTTATTGGGTTAAACCTAACAAGTTGATGGGTTGGGATAAGCATTAAGCAATTAATTGTAAGACTTGTTTAACTAGTTCAGTTGGAACGGGTTGGTTCAACTGAATATTAAGCCGCTTTTGACCAGTCGCGTAGCCAGCCGTTTTAGCAGCGGCGAGCGTCTTATCATCAAGATCGGTCGCAATGCTAAGACTGACGTGAGCCTTATAAGCTGCGATGCTGACGTATTGTTTGCCATGTTCATAAAAGGGCAAATTCCACTTGATTTTAGCAGTGAAATCAGGTAATTCAGTCGTGATAAGCTGGTCAAGCGTGCGCAAAATTGGTTGTGTCGTTATGGCGGCTTTGGTGATGTAATCGTTGGTATCCGTGACTTTGACTCGACTAGGCATTTTTAAGACTTCCTTTATTTACGAAATGAGTTACGTCGCAGCAGCCAGATGGTGAGTACGCATAGGGCAATGGCAATCACGACGGTAATTTCCCAACCGAACGGATTTTTCATGAATGGTAGGTCGACGTTTTGACCGAAAAAACCGAAGACGATGTTGGGCATGGTGAGTACGATCGAGAAGATGGTGAGCACCCACATGGTGTTATTTAGACTGTTATCCAGAATATTGGAGTACGCATTGGACACCCGGCCGATAATGTCAGAGGCAATGTTGGCCATCTCCAACCCTTGCTGAGCTTCAACGATAATATCATCAAGCCGTTCTAGTTGCGCCGCTGAAAATTTGACAGGAACAAAGCGCTTCAGTGATTGTAGCATGTCATTATTACTTTTCAGTGAAGTTAAAAAATAAACTAACGTGGTTTCCAAATCCATTAATTGGATGATAACCGACCGTTGAATTTGCTTTTTCATCTTCATTTGAATGTCTTGGCGCTGCTTATTAATTTTGTTGATAGCGGAAAAATATTGGCGCGACAATTTGTACAAGACGTTGAAGATATGGTCGTATGGGTGCAGCACGTCTTCCCAATCCGCATCGATTTCGTCAGCTAACATATTTTCGACAAAGATGGTGTTATCAGTAGTGAATGTCAGGAGCGTGTGGTCGATCAGCATAAAGCTAACTTGTGCCGTGTAGGTTCCTTCGTCATCATCTTCAGTGACCACGTCGAAAATAATCGTGGTGATGGCACTTTTAGCATCATATTCAAGCCGACCACGTTCATGCTGGTCGGTTGCATAACCTAGCATTTCATCCGTAACATGTTCTTCACTAACGAGTTGGTGATAGTCGTTTTCAGTATAATTATTAACAGCGACCCAACGGAAATCGTCGCTTAATTCATGGACTTTTATCATTGTTTTTACTTCCAGCGTTTTGAGATATCTTCAATTTAACATGAGTTGCGGGTCAACGCAAAGGAAGTTTTGCCACGACCTAACTAATTGACGGTTGTCCGGCTTAACTTTTCACACCATAATTGGTGGCTACGACTGAATAGGGCCAATAACAAATCATAACTGACTATTAGTAAAATAACTGAGACTAAGACGAGGTAGACGTCGAGGCGGTTAAGCGTGGCACTGGGAACGTTACCGAGCCGGTTGAATAACCATAAGTCTAAGAATAATAGTGGCAGACTGATGAAGTAGAGGCCACCGTAATGAATTAGTAGTTGCCAGAGGTTAGCGCGGTTACCGGTTGTCGTCATGATTTGACTATTGAGCAGGCGGCCGCCAAGCGTCTTACCTTGCCAGCACCAAGCTGGTAATAGGAAGAAGAGGACGATATCGGCTAGGTATAGCCAGCGAAAATCATGTGGTAGTGGCCAATTAAAATGTTTGACTAGGACAAAGTAGACGGTATCAAAGGCGGCAATCATCAGCCAATCGGTAGCCAGTGCCCCAATTCGGCGCCAGTTGATCGGGTGGTCACGCCAACTCAGTCGGGTACTGTGATCACGATTGCGCCACTTGTTGGGAATGAGATGCAGGCACCAAGCACCGACGATGCCACCGAGAGTATTCATCATTAAATCGTCGACATCGAACATGCGATAAGCCCGTGAGTAGTATCCGTATAATCCAGTTAACTGAGTGGTCTCGAAGAACAATGAAATCGAGAAGCTCGTCAGGGTGATCAACCAGAGTGGCCAGCGATGACGCCACTTTAAGTAGGCACCAATTGGCATGAATAATAGGATGTTGAAGAAGGGTTGAAAGAAGGTGTCGGATTTGAAGGCGGCTAACCAAGTACTAGGGTCGCCAAGCTCAAATGGCGTGAGTGCTTTCAACTGCGATAAGAAGTAAAAGGGTTGTAAATTATATTCGGCGCTGGTCAAACTGGCTACCGAGGAGCGGGTGGGTAGCGGCAAAATAATCAGTAAATAGGCCGCGGCCAAGTACCAAATGAACGAATAGGTACTAATTAGGTTACGTTCACTCAATGTTTGGCGGGTCCGTAACTGGACAGTCAGGATAATCATGGCTAGTAGTAAGGTCATGATGGGTAAAGCCAAAATAACGATATGCACGGGTTCCAGCAACGTACTGACAATGTGACTGGAAAGTGCGAGTTGATAAAGTTTAGTAATGAGTTCGTGCATGGCTGGTCCCCCCTTTGATGATTGATGCAATTTAACTAATGTTGACTATATCATGGTATAAAGAAATTGTGACGATTAATATAAATAAATAAGTAAATTATTAGACTTTCGGTGCGATACCGCCGGTGTTCACCAGAAGCGCTAACCCTTAGTTAGTATTAATCATGATTAAAACGTGCCAACTAGATGGATTCCTGTTCGTCAGCACGTGCTCGTCCTAGTCCGACCTCCGGGGCTGGGTGCCAATTGCTGGAACGCAGCCGACGTCGATTTGAGCTAACGCCCAACCCGCGTCATCTCAAATACGAGTCTTATTCTAAGCCGGAAGAAATTCACTTCCAGCTAAGAATAATTTGGCTACTGAGCATTGGCACCCAGCCCCTACGTTCGGTAAGCCGCTCGAATGGCAGACGAACGACCACCTATCTTGGCACAATTAGTTATTGAATATCTTGATACTGGCACTTCAATTAAACGTTAAGCTGTCATCGTCCATTTTAGCTATTCCAATACTAAGCATGGCGACTTAGGCATCGTTACACTATCACAATAGTATTATCAGTCTGACCTGAACACGTTTCACTAATATGACATTAAGGCGTGGAAGACCAGTATTTAAGACGTGAACTTCGGCTTAAATCTGTGTCCATCGCGTTCCAGCAATTGGTAGAAATGCCTGGAAGTCGACTAACTCAGTAAGCCTACGCCAACTCGCACCTGTTCCCAGCGGGCCTAACCTGGCCGTTTTTGAACTTAACTAATTGGCACGTTTTAATCATGATTAGTGATGACTGGCACAACAGGATAGCGGTGTTTGAACATGTGACCGGATCGGCCTGAACATCATCGCCGATGTTTGCTTAAATTATAAAAGTATGGTTGAATAAGCATAATTTATGAGAGGGTGATGAGGATATGTTAATGGATGGGCATACTCACACGGAATTATGTCCGCATGGAAGCGGTGAAGCAACGGATAAGATGGTGCAACGGGCGATACAGTTAGGCATGCAACGTTACTGCATTACGGAGCATGCACCGTTGCCACCAGCATTTCGTAACCAGTATGAAGGTACGCTGGCCGGTTATACCGAGGCGTCATTGCGGTTGGATCAAGTTGACGATTATTTGGCATTAGCCAACGAACTGAAAGTCAAACATGCTGGGCAAATCGAGATTTCAGTCGGCTTTGAGGTTGACTTTTTGCCTGATCACGTCGCTTGGACGCGCGATTTTCTGAATACTTACGGCCCACAGACGCAGGAAAGTATTTTATCGGTGCACTTTATGCGTGGTCGGCATGACCATTTTTGGCCAGTAGATATGTCGACCGATGATTTTTCAGCTGGCTTTGGTCAATGGTTGTCAACGCCACAACAGGTCTTTGAGCACTATTATCAGACGGTCTTAGCTTCAGTACAGACTGACTTGGGTCCGTACGCTCCTCAGCGAATTGGTCATATGAGCTTGGTCCGCAAATACCAGGACTACTTTAATTTGAACGAGCCATTGGATGCGAACAACCTTGAATTAGTTGATCAGATTCTGGCATTGATAAAGCAACAGCACCGGCAGTTGGATTTGAATTTAGCAGGTCTTTACAAACCATTTTGTAATGATTTTTATCCGGGTGAGCAGATTCTGAAGCGGGCGAAAAAGCTTGGTATTCCGATGATCTATGGGTCAGATGCGCATGATATTATTAGTGTTGGTCGCGGTTATCATCTCATAAAAAAATTAATTAAGGGTTGACAGCTATCAGGTTAGTGACTACAATGAATATTAAATTAAACAACTAATCAAATTTTAATAAACGGTTGTGATTAGAACAAGTAGTTAAGTCTTCCTCATCCAGAGAGCTCGGGTAGCTGAGAACCGAGCAGACAGACTTAATGAACACACATCTATGAACTGCTAGGGTGAACCAGTCTCATTAGCCTTAGCCGAATTGGTTTCGTTATCCAAGTTGACTTGATCAACATGAGGTCTACCGTGCGAGCGGTGGATGAAATAAGGTGGAACCACGCGAAAACGTCCTTTTAGCAAATTGCTAAGGGGGCGTTTTTTAGTTCCAACTTGTTCCTGTGATAAGCCAGCATCATGGAACAGTAAGCCGCTCCGGGTGGCATGTAAGTTTTTGGTTAATGTGTTTGATAGACAACGGTATGAATTGATTTGGTTAGCTTTAAAAAATAACGACGTTTTAGGAGGCGTAAATTATGTTGAAACACTTATTACCATTAGGAACTCGTGATGAATTTGGTCGGCGAGCCCGTACTAAGCAACACTTGATCGCGGTGATCCAAGCCCATTTTAAGCAACGGGGGTTAGCGCCGATTGCAACGCCGTTATTAGAGAACGAGGCGGTATTCGAACCTTACCAGATGGGGAGTTACCAGTTATATCGGTTGTTTAGCAATAATGGTCGGACGCTAGTTTTGCGGCCCGATATGACCTTACCAGTGGCCCGCTTCATTAGTGCGACCAACGTGCCGTTACCCCAAAAATTCGGTTACGTTGGTGATATCTTCCGGGTGAGCCGACAGCTATCGGGCTCGTATAACCAGATCACGCAAGCGGGGGTTGAATTGGTCGGCTACGCGTCGCTAAAAGCTGAATTTGAATGTTTGACGATTGCTAATCAGCTTTCAAGTGAACTGATTGCGGATGCTGTCGAGATCGAGTTAGGCGACGCCCAATTTGCACAACGGGTCGTAGCGAGTTTGACAGACGATACAACTGAACAGCAAGCGATTTTGACTGCGCTGTTTGATAAGCAGGTTCCCCGTTACACGAGTTTGATTGGTAAGTATCGCACGCAACCACTTTATGCTTTTCTCCAGGCGTGGCCACGCTTGTTCGGTCGACCAGAACGTATCTTTCAAGAATTAGCGGCCGCACCGTTACCCGCTACAGTTCAGCCGAGTATTAAACGGCTACAAACGGTTGTTACTTGGATGCGGCAGACGATGCCAAAGCAAGCCATTTCAGTGGATTTGAGTAGTCAGGCCCCGCAAAAATATTATACTGGGCTTACTTTTCGGGGGTATTCACAGGCAGGTGCAGGCTACTTGTTTAGTGGCGGGCGCTATGACAAATTGCTGACAAACTTTCAGGCTGAAGCCGAACCAGCCGTGGGTATGGGCCTCAATGTTGACCTATTAACGACCTTAGCGACTAATCAACAAACCGCCTATGCGGAACAGTTGATCTATTTTGAACCTGCCCAGTGGGCACAAGCCGAAGCCTACTTGGCAAAGCAATCGCACGCCATTTTGAGTTTAGCTGATGATTTGGCAGGTGCGCGCATCGAAGCACAACGTTTGAATGCCCAACTGATTGATTTAACTGGAGGTGTGACCAATGACTGAAACACGATTGAAGATTGCTTTGACTAAGGGGCGCGTGGAACAACAAGTGCTGCCATTACTTGAACAGGCTGGGTTGGATTGTACCCAAGTTCGTAACAAGCAACGTCGCTTGATTTTTGATTCTGAGACGCAGCCCTATGAGTTTATCTTGGCAAAGGGTCCTGATGTGACGACCTTTCTCGAACGAGGTGCTGCCGATATCGGAATCGTTGGGAGTGATATTCTGACGGAACACGAGAGTACCCAATACGAACTTTTAGACTTGGGCGTTGGCCAGTGCCAATTCGTACTTGCTTCCACTGCTGACTTTGATCCGGTTGCACCACGACGGAAAATTATTGGGACTAAGTACCCGCTGATTACCCAACGCTATTTTGATCGTTTGGGTCAAGACGTTGAAATCATCAAGATTGAGGGGTCAGTTGAATTGGCCCCGTTGACCGGGCTAGCCGATGCCATTGTGGATATTACTGAGACCGGAACCACGATTCGGGAGAATCATTTACAGATTTATGACTATCTACAACCTGTGTCGACGCGGTTAGTAGTCAACCGGTTGGCTTTAAAACAACAGCAAACCGCCATCTTTGATTTAGTTGACCGGTTAGCCGCAGTTATCAATATGAATAATCCAAAGGAGTTTGTCTAATGAAAATTATTAATAAAGATTTAGCTAGTTTAAAACGCTTAGTTCAAACTAAGACCCAGCAATTGACAGACCTGAAAGTTGAATCAGCCGTGCGAGATATCATCGCTAACGTCATTGAAAAGGGAGATGCGGCCGTTAAAGCCTATGAAGCACAATTCGATAACGTCGATGTGACGGATTTTAAATTGTCACAAGCGGTGATTGACGACGCTTATGCGAACTTAGATCCCCAAGTAAAGGACGCCTTGTTGTTAGCAAAGCGTAATATCACGAGTTTTCACGAAAAAGAAAAGGCGACGGGGTTCATTGATGCGGAACAACCTGGGGTCCTTCGCGGGCAAAAACTGTTACCGCTCAAGCGGGTCGGATTATACGTTCCCGGTGGCACGGCCGCGTATCCGTCAACGTTACTGATGAGTGCGTTGCCTGCTAAAATCGCTGGTGTCAGCGAAGTCATTATGGTCACACCCCCGCAAGTAGATGGTATCAATCCGGCAGTGTTGGCCGCAGCCAAAATCGCTGGCGTCGACGCCATTTATCAGGTCGGTGGTGCTCAAGCGATTGCTGCTTTAGCTTATGGGACGGAATCAATTCCAGCAGTTGACAAGATTATTGGTCCCGGCAACGTCTTTGTGGCTACTGCGAAAAAACAAGTCTTTGGTCAGGTAGCAATCGACATGGTCGCCGGTCCGTCAGAAATTGGGATTTTAGCGGATGATTCCGCCGATCCACGTCAATTAGCGGCTGACTTACTGAGCCAGGCTGAACATGATCAGCGTGCTCGACCAATCTTGATTACGGATAGTGCCGATCTGGCGCAGGCCGTTAGTGACAACGTGACGTCGCAGTTGAAAGTTTTACCACGAGAAGCGATTGCCACGGAAGCGGTCAACGAAAAAGGGTTCATTGCCGTTGTTGCGAAAGTTGAAGAAATGTTTGACTTGATGAACACGGTGGCACCAGAACACTTGGAAGTACAACTGAAAAATCCCACTCAATATTTGAATTTAATCAAAAATGCAGGATCCGTCTTCCTAGGGCGCTACGCTTCCGAGCCACTTGGCGACTACGTGGCAGGCCCGAACCACATCTTACCAACAAGTGGCACGGCGCGGTTCTCATCACCACTTGGCGTCTATGATTTCGTTAAGCGGACGTCCTTTATTCAGTACACCAAGGATGCGTTGGCAAAAGAAGCCCCAGCGATTACCACGTTGGCGCGGGTCGAAGGTCTGGAAGGCCACGCACGGGCGATTGAGAGCCGTTTCGACACTTACTATGATTAAGGAGCAACCATTAGTTGATACTGATTGTGACCACAGTCGATAGTCGTTTTAGTAGATGAGGAGGAAATGAATATGCGACAAGCAACGATTAAACGTGAAACGAAAGAAACCCAGATTGAAATCAGTTTGAATTTAGATGAGCAGAGTGGTATCGAAATTGATACCGGAATTGGTTTTTTGAACCACATGTTGAACTTATTTGCGAAGCACGGGCGCTTCGGGCTGGTCGTGAAGTGTCATGGCGACCTCGACGTTGACCCGCACCACACGACTGAAGATACGGGAATCGTGCTTGGTGAATGCTTTAAGCAGGCGCTGGGTGATAAGCAGGGAATTGAACGGTACGGGACGGAATTTGTCCCCATGGATGAAACGTTGGGGCAAGTCAGTGTCGATTTAAGTGGGCGTTCTTACTTAGTCTTTGATGCTGAACTCACTAACCCGCGGCTCGGTGGGTTGGATACTGAAACAGTTGAGGATTTCTTCCAGGCTGTCGCTTTCGCTGCCGAAATGAATTTGCATGCACGGATCCTGTACGGCCGTAATACCCATCACAAAGTTGAAAGTTTGTTCAAAGCGTTCGGACGGGCAATGCGGGCGGCCGTCACGATCAATCCTGATATTCAGGGGGTCAACTCCACGAAAGGTGTGATTTAAATGTTTGCGATCGTCGATTATGATACGGGCAATACTCGTAATCTGAAGAAAGCTTTTGACTACCTGCAAGTGCCAACCGTTTTAACGGCTGACCCGCAACAATTAGCGGTCGCCGATGCGATCATTTTACCCGGCGTAGGGGCTTTCGCAGCGGCGATGGCTGCTTTGAAAGAACGACGACTAGTTAGCGTATTACAGACATTAGCGCAGAATGGTAAGCCCATTTTGGGGATTTGTCTGGGTATGCAACTGTTGTTTGAGAGTAGCTCAGAATACGGTGAGCATTCGGGTCTGGGGTTGTTAAGCGGCCACGTTACTGCTCTGCCAACGGACTTGAATGTCAAAGTCCCACAGATGGGTTGGAATCAGAATGAACTCCAGCGTTCTGACAGTCCCTTTGCCAGTATTGACGCAGCTTATACTTACTTCGTTCATTCGTACTACGCGGTTTGCCCGGCAGCAGAAATTGTGGCGACGGTCCAACACGGCGTCCAGGTCCCAAGTATCGTCCAGCGGCAAAATGTGATTGGCATGCAGTTTCACCCGGAAAAGAGTGGGCAAGTCGGACTGAAACAACTAGCAGCTTTTAAGGAAATGGTGAGTGCAAATGATTTTTCCAGCAATTGATTTACGGGCCGGTCAGAGTGTCCGGCTCTACCAAGGTGATTTTAAACAAGCAACGTTAATCAATTCTGACCCTGTCGTTCAAGCCCAACAAATTAATGCGGCGGGCCTGCAGCAACTACACATGGTTGATTTAGACGGGGCCAAGTCTGGTCGTCCTGAAAACTTAGCGACGATTACGGCGATTCGGCAGGCGTTTACCGGTACGATTGAGCTTGGCGGTGGCATTCGCACTTACGAGCTTGCGACTGATTATCTCAAATTGGGGATTGACCGCTTGATTCTAGGGTCGGTTGCGTTGACTGATCCACAACTGGTTAAACAGTTGCTAAGTGAGTTTGGTGGCGAACGAATCGTGATTGGGTTGGACGGAACCAACGGCTATGTGGCAATTAAAGGCTGGTTGGAGCAGTCGCAGACCAAGATGAGTACGTTAATGAAGACGATGACCGCAAGTGGTGCCAAGCATTTTATCGTGACGGACGTTGCGCGTGATGGCACGATGCAGGGGCCGAACCTCGCGTTGTATCAAGAATTACAAGCCCAAGTGCCCACGGCCAACTTGATTGCCAGTGGTGGCGTTCGAAATTTGACCGATGTTCAAGTCTTACAAGCTAGTGGGTTTAAAGATGTCATTATTGGTAAAGCCTTAGCTGAAGGCGGCGTGACACTGGCTGAGTTGGCGGGGGTGACTAAATGTTAGCAAAACGGATTATTCCTTGTCTGGACGTTGCCGATGGCCGAGTCAAGAAAGGTGTTAACTTTGTGAATTTGACTGATGTTGGTGACCCAGTTGCGATTGCAGCGGCTTATCAACAACAGGGTGCTGATGAATTAGTCTTTTTAGATATTGCGGCCACCAATGAGCACCGTGAGACTATGGCGACAATGGTTGAGCAGGTCTCAGCTCAGGTTTTCATGCCACTGACGATTGGTGGTGGCATTAGTAGTGTCGCGGATATGCAACGGATTCTACGAGCAGGCGCTGACAAGACGGCCATCAATTCTGCGGCAGTGGCCAATCCGGAACTGATTCGTGCTGGGGCCGAGAAGTTTGGCAATCAGTGCATAGTCGTTGCCATTGATGCGGCGTGGGATTCATCCACACAACAATATCGTGTTTATACGCATGGTGGTCAACAAGCGACTGACCTAGATGCGATTGCTTGGGCAAAACAGGCCGTGGCATTAGGAGCGGGCGAGCTATTGGTGACGAGTATGGACCGTGATGGCACGAAGGCGGGGTTTGATACGAAGTTGTATCAGGCGCTGGGAGCAGCCGTTAACGTACCCATTATTGCCAGCGGTGGTGCGGGTAACTTACAAGACTTTGTGGATGTTTTTAGGACAACCCCGATTGATGGTGCATTGGCGGCTTCCGTCTTCCACTTTGGCGAGTTGACGATTGCGGATGTTAAAACGAGATTACGCGAGCGAGGAGTGGGTGTACGATGACACCAGATTTTGAGAAGGGCGATGGCTTGCTGACAACGGTCGTCACTGATTCGGATACGAAGGATGTCTTGATGGTTGCGTGGATGAATGCTGAAAGTTATCACCGAACAGTGACGTCAGGCCAAACGTGGTTCTGGTCACGGTCACGGCAAGAATTATGGCACAAAGGCGCTACGAGCGGTAACTTGCAAGATGTCGTCAGTATGACGTTGGATTGTGACCAAGATACTTTATTGGTCACAGTTCACCCACACGGTCCCGCTTGCCATACGGGACATACGAGTTGTTTCTTTAACCCGGTTGAACTAGAAAATGAAGGCTGAGACGTTAGACTGTTGCAATTGACGACATCGTCTGTGAGCCCGGTTGTGTTAGTAGGAAGCTAATCTGCTGCAAGAATCACGCGTGATGTTGGGATGGTTGATTAACGGCAGATGGTTTTCAGTCCTCATTAATTGATTAATATATTATAGAAGAAAGTGGTGTCGAATATGCAAAATATGGAAGAATTATATGAACTGATCAAACAACGGAAAGCAACGCCTAAGAAGGGCTCCTATACGGATTATTTATTCACTAAGGGGCTCGATAAGATTTTAAAGAAGGTCGGCGAGGAATCGACTGAAGTCATTGTGGCGGCCAAAAACCCTGGTGATGATGAATTGACTTATGAGACGGCAGACTTGTTGTATCACGTTTTAGTGCTATTGGTCGAACGTGGTGTTAGCTTTGACCAGATCAAGCAAGAATTGGCTAAACGTGAGGGCAAGATGAGTGACTACAAGGATCGACCTGAAATCAATAATTTATAGGAGGTAGTTGGATGAAGGCTAGTATTAAACGGTTAAAGCCGTATGTGCCAGAGAAACCCCTGGCGACTTTGCAAGCAGAATTGGGCGTCGCCAAATTAGTCCGGTTGTCAGCCAATGAAAATCCGTATGGCACTTCACCAGCAGTGGCCGAAGCCGTCAAAAATTGGGATTTTGCTCAAAGCAATCGTTATCCAGATGCTGAGGCGGCGGTGTTACGGCAAGCAGTTGCAGCGCAACAACAGATTGATCCAGCCAGTATTGTCTTTAGCGTTGGCCTTGACGAGATGATTGTGATGCTATCACGAACATTTTTAGCTCCCGATGATCAAGTGTTGGTCTCGACACCGACGTTTTCTGAATACGGGTTACACGCTGAAATCGAGGGTGCTAAACTAGTCAGTGTGCCAACATTGTCGAATGACCACGTTGATTTTACTAGTTTGCTGCGTGCAATTACCCCTCAGGTGAAAATGGTCTGGTTATGTAATCCGAATAATCCGACTGGAACAGTTGAATCGCTGGCAAGTATTGAAGCTTTCATTCAGCAAGTCCCAACTGACACGATGGTCTTAATTGATGAAGCCTATATTGATTTTGTCCCGGCTGCGTCGCAGGTCACTGCCATGCAATTACCTGCTAAGTATGCGAACGTGGCCGTCATGCGCACCTTCTCAAAAGCATATGGTTTGGCTAATTTCCGGGTCGGTTATGCGGTCTTCAACTTGCAGTATGCGTCAACGATGCAAACGATTCGGTTGCCTTATAACGTAAATTCATTAGCACAAGTGGCGGCCTTGGCAGCGATTAACGACGCTGATTTTGTTCAAACTATTGTTCAAAAAAACGCAACCGAGCGTACTAAATGGTTAACATTCTTGGATGAGCAAGGCCTGACGTATGATCAGTCGGGGGCCAACTTTATTTTCTTCAATTATCCCGCAGCAGACCGACTAGCCGATTACTTACGCCAGCATGGTTATTTAATCAGAACTGGCTTACGACCGGGCTGGTTACGAGTAACCATTGGTACTGCTGACGATAATCGGCAGGTCCAACAATTGATGCGCGAGTTTAAAGCTTAAATAATATGAAGGAAATCTGTGTACTTGCGGGTTTCCTTTTTATGGTTAATTTCGATGCAATTGGTATTAATCATGATTAAAGCGGTCGAAACAACTAAAGTCAAAAACAGTCAGCTTAGGCCCACTGAGAAAAGTTCTGATTGGGGTGGACTTACTTGGTAGGTGCTTTCTATATCGACTTCCAGACATTTCTGCCAATTGCTGGAACGCGATGGACACAGATTTAAACCGCAGCCCACGTCTTAAATACTGATCTTCCACGCTTTAATGCCATATTGACGAAACGTGTTCGGGTTAGACTGAGTCCACACGCTTGCAGTGCTGAGCATTGTCAGAAACGCCTTACAGTCAGGACAGTATTCGAATGACTGACAGGGATGTACTCAACTTTTGATGGCCTGATTGTTGTTATTCACAAACGGTAATTTTGGCATTTAACTGTCAGACTGACGATGCTATTGCGACAGCCTAACCATATCTAAATATCCATATTGGTATTGAAATGTCTACAATGGTTAATGCCAACTTAACGTTTAATTGAAGTTCTAGTATCAAAATACGCAATGACCAATTGCCTCAAGCTAAGGGTCTATTCATCTGTCATTCGAGTGGCTGGTCGGCAAATGATGGACTGTTACTACGAGTTAATACGGCAACGGCCCGAGCAGCGACTTATACAGGAACGGTGACGTGGACGCTCGGTTCGACAGTGGCTAATCAGTAAGTTTTTGGTTGACTTGGAGCATACTCTAAGTCGTACAGTTAAAGTAATAAATCTAAAGGAGTGTGGCACAATGTCAGAATTAGCAAAATTAACCGCTGGTGAGTGGTACCAATTTAAGGACGCTGAGGTGGCTGCACAAAAGGCGCGCGCGGCCCAATTATGTCAAGAATTCAATCAGATTGATGCGACGGATCCTGATGCGCAAACTGTCAAGATGCAAGCAATTTTAGGTAGCTATGGCCGCAATCTTTCTGTGCAAGCTAATTTTAATTGCGATAATGGTCGTAATATTCACGTTGGCGATAATTTTCTCAGCAATTATAATTTAACGATTTTGGATATTGCGCCGGTTCGGATTGGCGATAACGTAATGATTGGTCCGAATGTCGATATTTATACGGTCAATCATCCGTTAACGGCACGTGGCCGACGTGCTAACCTTGCACAAGGGCATCCAGTCACGATTGGTGATGATGTCTGGATTGGTGGTAGAGTGGTAATTACCCCCGGCGTGACAATTGGTAATAATGTCGTGGTCGCTGCGGGAGCGGTCGTGACACATGATGTGCCAGATAATGTATTAGTGGCCGGTGTGCCAGCTAAAGTCATCCGGACATTAGAATGATGGGTTAGAAAACTAGCAATAGGCTAGTTTTTTTGTTATCCACAGACAGCTTATTAGAATAATGATTCGTAAATACGATGAAAATAAGTTTTATTTTTGAAAATTAGTTCGCGGAAGCGTCATCAATTATTTTTACGGGTATACTTAAATTAGCAAATCAAATTGAGAGAAAGAGGATGCCGCTTGTTACATTTAATCGAACAGTTGTATGGACCCTTCTTCAGCGCAACTAACTGGGGCAACGTGATAACATCTGCTAATGATTGGTTGATTATTTTATCATTAGCGATTATTGAATGTTTGCTCTCAGTTGATAACGCCGTCGTCTTGGCAGCGCAAACACAGAGTTTAGATAATTTACAAGAACGCGAAAAATCGTTATTCTATGGCTTATGGGGGGCCTACGTGTTTCGATTCTTGATTATTGGAATCGGGACGTATTTAATTAGTTTTTGGGAGATTAAGGTGTTAGGTGCGGCTTACCTAGTGTACTTGGTTTATCGGTATTTTAGTCAGCCGAAAAATGGGGCTGCGGTGGCACAGAAACCGAAGAAACAACGACGTTTCTTTGGCTTGAGTAATTTTTGGTCAGTTGTGATTCAGATTGAAATGATGGATATTATTTTTTCAATTGATTCGGTATTAGCTTCATTAGCCATTTCTGATAATCCAGTCATCGTCTTGATTGGTGGCATGATTGGGATTGCTTGCATGCGCGGGATTGCTGAAGTAATCATGCGATTAATGCGTAAGATTCCTGAACTGGAAACGATGGCATACTGCTTGATTGTTTTGATTGCCATTAAATTATTTATTTCGATTCCTGCCATTGGTTGGGATATTCCCGCGACGGCCTTTGGTGGTATCGTATTAGTAGCATTTATGATCACGCTCCTGATTCATTTTTGGCGACGTCTCCGCAATGAACAGCGCGTAGAAGGAAAGGTGCGTAAATGATGAAATTAGGTTGGATTGGTACCGGCGTCATGGGGGCAGCGATTGTCCGCAATCTGATGGCAGCTGGCTATGATATGACGGTTTATAATCGGACAAAAAGTAAGGCGGATGCGTTAGTTGCGGCGGGGGCCACTTGGGCGGATACGCCGGCTGCCGTGGCACAAATGAGTGACGTGGTCTTCACCATGGTTGGGTTTCCACAGGACGTTGACCAAGTTTATTTTGGCAATCACGGGATTTTCAGCGGCTTGGCTGCTGGAAAAACAGTGATTGACATGACGACGAGCCAACCCAAGTTAGCCGTTAAAATTGCGACTTACGCGCGTGAACACGCCATGCATGCTTTGGATGCGCCCGTGTCCGGTGGTGATATTGGTGCTCAAAACGCCACCTTGACAGTGATGGTTGGTGGCGATACCGCTACTTACGAGACGATGTTACCGTTATTCAACGTTCTTGGTCACAAGGTCAATCATTTTGGGGATGCTGGTACCGGCCAACACGCTAAGATGGCCAATCAGATCATGATTGCAGGGACGATGACTGGCTTAACTGAAATGTTATTGTATACCAAGGCAGCCGGTCTTGATCCGGAAAAAGTCTTGGCAACGTTATCCAGCGGTGGTGCCGATAACTGGAGCATGGATAATTACGTGCCCCGGATTTTGAAGGACGATTACACGCCGGGCTTCTTTGCCCGCCATTTTCTTAAAGATTTGCGGATTGCTTTGAGTGAGGCGGATGCGATGGGACTTAATCTGGTTGCGACGGCGCAGGCTAAACGACTTTATGAAGTAATGGTCGATGTCAAAGGCTTGGGTGATCAAGGCACTCAGGGCTTGATTAATATTTATTAGCACGTGGCCGACTTGATGAAAGTCGCTCAAACAGCATATGTTTCTTGAGATAATAGTTATCAAGGCGGGGATTCAGCGAGTTAAACCTTTCTGAATCCCCGTCTTTTATTAACATGATACACATGGTGCGAGTTAATTTGTCATGAATTGTGATTAAAATGTGCCAGTTGTGTAAGTTCAAAAGCAGCCAGCTTAGGCCCGCTGGAAAAAGTGCGAGTTAGCGTAAACATGCTTTGATGGTTCGTCCTAAACCGACCTCCAGGCATTTCTGCCAATTGCTGGAACGCGGTGGACACAGATTTAAGCCGCAACCCACGTCTTAAATACTGATCTTCCACTAACCAAGCAAAGAACGCTTGCCAAGTGGAATTTCACCGCTGAGCATTGTCAGAAACGCCTTCCAGCCGGGACAGTGTTCTAAAGGCAGACATAGGCGTACCCAGTTTTTGAAGGACTGATCGTTATTCTTCTCAAACGATAATCTTGTCATCAAACTTTCAGACTGATAGTACTATTGTGACAGTAGAACTATGTCTAAATCGTCATGCGTAGTATTGGAATAGTTAAAATGAACGATGATAACGCAACGTCTAACTGAAGTGTCAGTATCAAAATATTCAACGACCTATTATACCGAGTTAAGTGGCTGTTTTATCAGCCATTCGAGCGGCTTACCGACTGGAGGGGCTGGGTGACAATGCTCAGTAGCCCAATTATTCTTAGTCGGAAGTGGGTTGCTTCCGGCTTAGAATAAGACTCGTATTTGAGATGACGCGGGTTGGGCGTTAGCTCAAATCGACGTCGGCTGCGTTCCAGCAATTGGCACCCAGCTCCGGAGGTCGGAATAGGACGCACACCGGCTGACGAACAGTAATCTAACTGGCACATTTTAATCACGATTGATGCTCAGTAATAACTAGTACAACGTCTAGCATGGTGTTTTATGAAATGATATCTGAAAATAAACTTGTTACACTGTCAATTCTGATGACTGGCATTAAAAAACGGATTCTTCAGCAATGTGTGGCTGAGGAATCCGTTTGATGTTTCATGGCTTAATTAAGGTCTAATTGATTCAGTTTAAGGTTGCGGCTGCTTTTTGGGCGGCGACGTTGATAATGTTCCAAGGACGATCGAAGCCTGGTTGGAAGAAGAAGTCCGTGTAAGCTAAGTCAGCAACAGTCAGTTTAGCTTGAATAGCCACTGAGATGGCGTTGATGTTAGCTGTGACATCGTACTTCGACATGATTTGCGCACCAAGCACGTGACCGTCAGTTGGGTCAAAGGTTAGTTTGAACCAAACTTTGGTGTTGCCAGCGTCTTCAGAGACAAATTTAGGCCGAATGGTATCGGTGACTAACACGGATGCTGTCTTGACGCCCAGTTTATCAGCGGTACCTTCTTTAACACCAGTGGAAGCAAAGTGATAGTCAAAGACGGAAAGTGCGGATGAACCAGAAACGGCGGGCATTGGGACGTTTTCGCCAAGTAAGTTCTTAGCGGCAATCCGACCTTGCCGACGAGCGTTAGTGGCTAACGCAATGCGGTTATCCTTGCCAGTAGGGGCAAATGGGACTAAGGTCGCGTCCCCGACGGCGTAAATGTCAGTGTCACTCGTTTGGAGGTGGTCGTTGATCTTGATCAAACCGTGATCATCCAAGTCGACAACGTCCTTCAAGAAGCCAGTTGCTGGCCGAATTCCGGCGGCGGTTACGACTAGATCAGCTGGATATTCGCCTTGGTCGGTCACCACTTTGGTGACGTGGTCATCAACGCCTTCATACGCTTTAATACCTTGGCCAACGGCGGCATAGATGCCGTGATCGGCCATCGTCTTAGTTAAGATATCCGTGAATTCTTGATCAAGATAAAGGCTGAGTAAACGTGGTAATAAGTCGATAACCGTGACGTGCATGCCGGCCTTAGCAAAGACTTCAGCCGCTTCGATACCGATATAACCGGAGCCAATGACAACCACATTTTTAACGCTGGGGTCAACGGTCTTGGCCTTTAATTTGATGGCCCAGTCGCGACCACGCATCGCGTAGATGTTGGCTAAGTCATGGCCGGGTACTGGTAGGTCAAATGGTACTGCGCCGACACTTAGGACTAGCTTGTCATAAGCTTCATCACGTTCGTCACCAGTGGCGTGATCAATAACGTGAACACTGTGACTAGCAGGGTCGACCTTACTAATTTC
This sequence comes from Lactiplantibacillus paraplantarum, assembly GCF_003641145.1. Taxonomy (NCBI): domain Bacteria; kingdom Bacillati; phylum Bacillota; class Bacilli; order Lactobacillales; family Lactobacillaceae; genus Lactiplantibacillus; species Lactiplantibacillus paraplantarum. The sequence goes on along the minus strand of NZ_CP032744.1, from coordinate 2,231,800 downwards.
ACTATTTACAAAGACGTGAACGCCTTGCGCTTGCATTCCAGCAGGCGTGGCATAGCTGACGGCGTTAACATCTTTAACGGTACCTTCGAGGTATAACTGCATCCCGCATGAGAGGAATGACAGAAAATCGCCTTTTTCGTACCATTGAATTTCCGTATCTGGTTGAGCGGCTAAAATACCGCGAACCGTTTCATAACCACCATGAGAAGAACCAACGACAATAACTTTCATAATTGTAAAGCCTCCAAATTTTAGTTTAGAACTGTTCTAAATAGAATATAACACGAACTAAGTTTGTCGACAAGGGCAGTTTGTAATTATTCTAAATTATTAACTAGAAATGATTGTGCATGTCGACACCACTCAGTTTAGAAATATTCTAGTTAGAATATAGCACTAAAATAAATTGTTCACAACTAAAACGGTTACAATTAGCTGTAAAAAACACCCAGTCATCAAAAAATTGATGACTGGGTGTCAGTATTAACAGGCTAGACTTAATTTATTCAATAATATCGAAGAAACTTAACAGTTTTTCCTTTGTCAGTTGTGCTTTTTCCGCATCACGAACATCGTACTTGATTTGACCCTGATCAAGGACAATCAGGCGGTTACCGTACTTAAGTGCGTCATCTAAGTGATGTGTAATCATCAAACAAGTTAGCTTTTCTTCTGTAACGCGCTGATTAGTTTGCGTCATGAGCTGGGCGCTAGTTTTGGGATCAAGGGCGGCCGTGTGTTCATCTAATAACAAGAGGTCGGGACGCTGTTCAGTTGCCATTAAAAAGCTCAGCGCTTGTCGTTGACCACCAGATAGATTTTCAGTCGCGGTATTGAGCCGCTCAGAAAGACCGTTGCCGTCCATGGTTTCTGTCAGGGCCTGGAAGTGTGGCAGATGCTTTTTTAATTGCCGTAATTTCAATGTACGCCGTTTGCCACGTTGACTAGCGAGCAGCAAATTTTCGGCAACGGTCATTCGTGGTGCGGTCCCCATTTTAGGATCTTGGAAGACCCGCGCCAGGAAGGCCGTCCGTTTTTCAACGGAAAGTCGGGTAATATCGTGATCTCGTAATTGGATGGTGCCGCTATCAACGGGTAATTCACCACTGATCGTATTAAAGAGGGTCGATTTACCAGCACCGTTGGAACCGAGGACGGTAATAAAATCCCCGTCATAGACGTCTAGGTTGAGTCCCCGCAAGATTTTAACCTCATTCGGGGTTCCGGGATTAACTTTAGTGACGATGTTTTTTAATGATAATAATGGAGCGTTATTGTTCGTCATAACGGGCCACTCCCTTCTTCAAAACATGGCTAAGGTGTAAGACTTTATTGAATTGAGGCAGCATCAGGCAGATAGCCAAAATCAATGCGGATAATAAATTCATATCGTTGGTGTTGAATCCCAATTGGAGGACTAATAAGCGCACGAACTGGTACAAGATACTACCAAGTGTGACCGCAACGAGTCGTTGGTTCAATGTCAATTCGCCAAAGACGACTTCACCGATTATGATCGAAGCTAGTGCGATTACAATAATCCCAATCCCCATGCTGACATCAGCGTAACCGTTATTTTGCGCAATTAGTGCGCCGCCCAGACCAATGATGCCGTTGGAAACCATTAAACCCATGATAGTCATGTTATCGGTATTGATGCCGATCGAGCGTGCCATCTCACGATTGTCACCGGTGACAATGAAGGCTTGACCGAGGTTAGTCTGTAAAAAGACGATCAGAAGCACGGTAATAATACTGATCACAACGAGGCCAACAAAGACGCTGTCAAAATACTTAGGTAATGATTCTAAAAAGTGATTAGAAAAAATGGTTTGTTTGCCAAGTAGTGAGACGTTGGAGCTGCCACCCATAATGCGTAAATTGATTGATAAGCACGCGGTCATCACCAGAATACCAGCTAAGAGAATTGGCACTTTACCCTTGGTATAAAGTAGGCCGGTTACTAGTCCCGTAATCGCGCCCGCAACGAAGGCTAGTAGGGAAGCGGTGATGGGCCCCATTCCATGGCTGATTGCCATGACGGCAGTTGCTGCACCGAGCGGGAAAGTACCTTCAACGGTCATGTCAGGAAAATCAAGGATTCGGAATGTCAAAAATAATGCGACGCCAAGGGTAGCCCATAAGAGACCTTGGCCAATGCTTGATACGATCATACTCATTTGTAAATAACCCCTTTCGTCTTGGCTTCTTTAATAACACTAGCAGGGAACTTGATGCCGAGTTTTTTAGCTTCACTCAAATTGATGGTCATCTTACCCTTAGTAATCACTTTGATTGGGTAATCGCTCGTTGCTTTACCTTTCAAAACTTTAGCAGCCATTTCTCCGGTTAGCTTACCAAGTTGATATTGATCAACGGATAAGGTTGCGAGACCGCCCGCTTTAACCATCGTATCAACGGCCGGAATAACTGGAATTTTAGCCTTGTTTGTTACGGAGACAAGGGTTTTCATGGCGCTAGCAACACCGTTATCTTGGGGCGCGTAAACGGCATCGACATTAGCGGCCATCGTTTCAGCAACTTGTTGCATGTCGTTCGTGTTCGCAATCGTGTATAACTTGTACTTCACGCCTTCTTGCTTGCAAATCCGCGCGAATTTTTTGGCATTATATTCACCACCATGATCTGACGTGGTATAGATAATGCCGATAGTTTTAGCGCTTGGCACTAACTTGCGCAATAAATCTAAGTGTGATTTCAGAGGTGATTCGCCTGAAGTCCCGGTAATGTTAGCACCTGGATGCTGATCACTTTTGATGAGGCCACTACCAGATGGATCAGTGATCCCTGCTAACATGACGGGGGTTTGTTTGTTCGCCGCCGAGGCAAGTGCTTGTGCCGCGGGGGTGGCAATCCCAACTGTTAATGCCGCGTTTTCATTCATGAATTTCTGGCTCATCGTTTTCAGGTTACTCTGATCACCTTGCGCGTTTTGATAATCAATCTTAACGGTTTTGCCGTCAATATAACCATATTCCTTTAAACCAGCGACCACGCCGCGATGAATGGCGTCGAGAGCGGGGTGGGTCTGAAGTTGAAGAATGCCAACTGTTGGCACTTTCTTTGTACTGGTCGTTTTCGTAGCGGTAGTTTTGCCAGTCATAACAAAGGCTACCCCTAGAAAGACGATTAAGGCACTAATAAATGCAATCATACGTTTCAATCTAATCACCTCAAAAGATTTCTTAAGTTCGGGCAAGTTCAAAGCCAATAAAAAAGGGCAAACCAGTAAGCTCTGGTTTGCCCTTTACGGAACCGAAGCCTGCTGTGTTTAAAACCCATGCAGACTTCTTTGAATATCAAAGTTAGCCAGCACAGATACAAACTGTTTGCCAGATTGTATCCGTGTGGACGGTATTACAATCTGAACGGCCGGCTTTGCCATGAACTGTTCAAGTTAGTAATTGACTTTGACATCTTGGTTCCTCGCTTTCGTTATTGAATGTGTTCAGTATAGGCAAAGACGAAAAAAGTGTCAAGGATAAATTTCAACAAATATTAAAATTTGTGGTGAAAGCCTTGTGATATGCGGATGCTTATAAGTTATTGGATAGCTTAAGTCCAAAACAGCCAGCTGAGTGTAAACGTGCTTAGTTGGTTCGTCCGACGCCGATTTCTAGTCGGGATGGTATTCGAGTGTCTGGTAAAGATGTCCCTCAACCCCTGATGGATTGGGCGCTATTCTTTATAAACGGTCAATTTGTTATTCAGTAGTCGATTTAACAAGATAATGTACTTATTTTTAAATTAGCGTATTAGGTTGAAGTGTCCTACAATTATCACCGGCCCTGGAGATCGGCCCAGGATGCGTAATTGCTGCCGAACAGGTATATGATTGTGGGTGTTCAAAGCACGGGTTCAAGTTAAAGCATAACAAAAATAAAACAATAAAATGAGTTGACAATGAATAAATCTGGTGTTAAATTAGTTTTAAATTAAAAACAGATTAAGACGTTGAAGAGAAGAGTAATCACATAACTGATTTGCAGAGAGCTTCGTGATGGTGAGAGAAGTAATCAGAAGTGCGGTGAAGATGAGCTTGGAGTCATGATGCGGGTCGTAGCGGCTACGCATGCGGTGGCAACCGATATATTGCGGGGTTTCCTAGATGTTAGGGTACTCGTCGAGGTTGTGATCGTGAGATGACAACGAATAACGGTGGTAACGCGAAAGCTTTCGTCCGTTAGTTTCTATGTATAGAGACTAATGGACGAAAGCTTTTTTTGTTTAAGAACACGAGAGAGGAAGCGGTTAGATGACAGTCACAGCAAATAATGGCCTGTTAGCGGCACGTGGTGAGTGGGAAAGTGCGGATAATCAGGTCAATTCTCAGAGCAAGCAAATTTTAATTTTAAATTTGATGCCGACGAAGCTAACAACTGAACGGCAGTTCTTGAAGCGCTTTGCGGCCGGGACAACCGACGTTACCGTGACTTTTATGTATCCGGCAAGTCATCAGTTTAAGAGCTTACCCCAAGCGGTTATTGCCGCACATTACGTGACGTTAGCGGATATCTATGACCAGTATTTTGATGGTTTGATTGTCACGGGGGCGCCAGTTGAAACGTTGCCGTTTGAAAGGGTCGATTACTGGCGGGAGTTACTGGTGATTATTGATTGGGCGCAACGACATGTTAGTCAGACTTTATTTGAATGTTGGGCAGCACAAGCAGGGTTATACGCACAGTTTGGCATTGCTAAGCGGCTTGTGGCGCACAAAATATTTGGTATTTATCGTGCGACGAATACTGATGTTAAATCACCATTAATTAACGGTCTGAGCGCTGGGGGCTTACTAAAAATGCCGCAATCACGGCACACCGCGCTGGTCATGCCCGAACAATTACCAAATGGCTTGCAGGTTGTTGCCGACAATCCACAGGTGGGACCGCTTGTTTTGACCGCACCGAAACAGCACGCGGTCTATGTAACTGGGCATCCCGAATATGAACGGCAAACGCTAGCCGATGAATATTTCCGTGATCGGCGGAAACACTTACCAATTCAGTTACCCGAACATTACTTTGCAACTGAACGACTAACAACGGTCGATTACAGTTGGCAGACAGCAAGTGACCGGTTGTATCAAAACTGGTTGGCAACTTTGAATTTAGCGAAAGTAGGTTATTAATTATGACAACAACGAATCCTGAAAATTACCACTTTGAAACGTTACAAGTCCACGCAGGGCAAACGGTCGATGAAACCGGTGCTCGTGCTGTTCCAATCTATCAGACAACGTCGTACGTCTTTAAGGACGCCAAGCAAGCTGCGGGCCGGTTTGCTTTGACTGATGCTGGCAATATTTATACCCGATTAACTAACCCAACGACGGACGTAGTTGACAAGCGAGTCGCGGCTTTAGAACACGGAACGGCGGGGGTGACGTTGGCAACCGGCTCCGCTGCAATTACGGCCGCAATCTTGAATATTGCACAACAGGGTGATGAAATCGTAGCAGCTAATACCCTGTATGGTGGTACCTATGATTTATTCAGCGTAACCTTGAATAAGTTAGGTATTACAACACACTTTGTTGATCCAGATGATCCTGCCAACTTTGAGAACGCGATTAATGAGCATACCAAAGCCTTGTACGTTGAAAGCATTGGTAATCCAGGAATCAACCTTGTCGACTTTGAAGCAATTGGTAAAATTGCCCATGACCATGGCATTATTTTCATTGTGGATAATACTTTTGGGACACCTTACTTGGTTCGACCACTGGAACATGGTGCTGACGTGGTCGTGCACTCAGCGACTAAGTTTATTGGTGGACACGGCACGACTATGGGTGGCGTCATTGTCGAAGGTGGACAGTTCGACTGGCGTGCGAGTGGCAAGTACCCAGACTTTACGGCACCTGATCCCCAGTATAACGGACTAGTTTTTGCTGACTTAGGTGGTGCAGCCTTCACGACCAAGGTGCGGGCAGAAACACTGCGGGATACTGGTGCCACCATCAGTCCATTCAATTCTTTCTTATTACTGCAAGGGTTAGAATCGTTGTCGCTACGAGTAGAACGGCACGTTGCTAATACGCGCAAAATCGTGGCCTTTTTAAAGGCGCATCCGAAAGTTGCTTGGATCAATTACCCAGAACTTGAAGACAGCCCGTACCATGACCTAGCAGCTAAGTACTTCCCACATGGGGTCGGTTCCATCTTCACCTTAGGATTAACTGGTGGTGAAGCGGCTGGTAAGGCGTTGATTGAACATTTGCAACTCTTTTCATTGTTAGCCAACGTTGCCGATGCGAAATCATTAATTATTCACCCAGCTTCAACGACACATGCGCAGTTGAATGAACAGGAATTATTGGCTGCCGGGGTGACCCCTGATTTGATTCGAATTTCGGTGGGGGTTGAGAATGCGGAAGATCTAATCGCTGATTTAGATCAAGCCTTGGCACAAATTTAGCTGATGATGAATTTGTGCTGATTGAAAGTGAACGAAACGGAGGGTGTTGTAATGACAACGACAATTGAAGTGGGCATGTTAGGGTTAGGGACCGTGGGTAGCGGGGTGGTTGAACGGTTGACCCGCTCAGCAACTAAAATTGAACAAACGCAAGGTATTCGGTTGCACCTAGCAGCAGTTGTCGTTAATCATTTGAATGCCCATCGTTCAGTTCAGTTACCGATTGGCACGCGGCTGACTGATTCATTGACGAACGTTGTTTGTGATCAACAGATTCAATTGATCATTGAGGTCATGGGAACAGTTGCGACAGCCAAGGCGGCGATCGTAGCGGCGCTTAATCAAGGTAAGGCCGTTGTGACGGCTAATAAAGACTTAATTGCCACGGCCGGGCCTGAATTGGCCGCACTAGCTAAGAAGCGGGGGTGTGATTTGTTTTATGAAGCTAGTGTTGCGGGCGGAATTCCCATCTTGCGAACCTTGACGGATAGCTATGCTACGGATAATGTTCAGTCTGTTAGTGGCATTATTAATGGGACTGCTAATTATATTTTAAGTGCCATGACAGCTGGTCAATCTTATGAACAAGCGTTAGCTGCCGCCCAGACGGCCGGTTATGCGGAAGCTGATCCGACTAATGACGTTGCGGGAGTTGATGCGGCCTATAAATTAATGATCCTCAGTCGCTTTGCGTTTGGTCAGGAGCTGACTTTGTCACAAATTCGTCCCGTTGGCATTACGGCGCTGACAGCCGTGGATTGTCAGTTAGCAGCTGAAAATGGTTGGGGCGTTAAATTACTGGCCCAAATCCAGCAGCATGTTACCGGATTATATTGTCGTGTGGCACCGGTAGCCATTCCTACTAATCAGTCTTTAAGTCAAATCAATGGTGTTCAAAATGCAATCGTGATCCAGAGTGAGGCTATTGGAACTGGTTTGTACACTGGTCCAGGGGCTGGGAGTACGGCAACTGCCAATAGTGTGCTTAACGATGTTTTAGTGGCGGCTAAGCATCTGATTAGTGACCATCAAGCTGTTCGCAATCCCGAACCAGCTGCACCGTTAACAGTGGCTCGGTTGGACCAGTTAACACAAACGTATCTCGGTTTTAGTACCGTTAGTCAAGAAGAATTGAAGCGCCGCGCTAATGAGGCCGATTTCTCAGTTGAATTCGTTACGGCCAATTGTTATCGGATTGCCGCGTTGTCTGCTGTCCAGCGTGACAAACTACGAGCTGAATTACCGATTAATCTCATTCCGATTGCAAATACCACGGTCTGGCCGCAAACGTCCGAGAATACGATTACAACCCCTGTAAATGTCGCGATTTGAAAAAGAATGCTCAGGTACAGTATACTGTATCTGAGCGTCTTTTTTTGGCGCTGATTTTCCATGGAATTATCATGGCTGATGGACGCGCTAATCGAAGTTAATTAGCGGGACGTGGCAGTTATTTGACTGACACGATGAGGAGTGAAATTATGAAAATTGCGGTGGTGACCGAAAGCTCTGCCAATTTGAGTGCGCAAGCTATAAAAGATTACCAAATTACGGTGGTGAATGATCCAATTATGTTCGGTAATCACGTTTATCATGAAAACGTTGATATTACGACTGATCAGTTTTATCGGTTATTGAAGGTTGAGAAAGATATTCCGACAATTTCTCAAATTTCAATGCCAGAAATGCAAGTGGTTTTTGACCAATTGCAAGCGGCTGGGTATGATCAAATCTTGGTCATTGGCTTGAGTAGTGGTATTAGTGGTTGGATCAATAATTTGAAGACTTATGCGCCGTCAGTCGATGGGATTGACGTGCGGGTGTTTGATTCACGGACGGCTTGTGCTGGTACGGCCAATATGGTGAAGTTAGCGGCGGCCATGGCATTAGCGGGCTACGCGTTGGATGACATCTTGGCACAGCTAAAGCACTTGCGGGCAGCAACGACAACCGTCTTAATCGTTAATTCGATGCGACATTTAGTTAAGAATGGCCGGATATATAACAATAGTAGTTTGGCCGGAACGATGGTATTACGGAATAAACCGATTATTACGTTTAACGAGCACGGTAAGATTCAACTCTTGGGCAAGGAGCGAACGTTAAAAAATGCGCAACAGGCTGTTCAAGATGAATTTAGTCAATTTGTGATGACCAGTCAATTACCGGTTCGACTTGATGTTATTAGTGCTAATGATGCGCAGATTGCGGAAGACTGGGCAAGTGAGTTACGCTATCAATTTCCAGCTGTTCGAGTCAAAACGGGTGTCATCGGTCCTGTCTTAGGCGTCTTGACGGGGGATCACGCACTCGGTATGATTTGGTCGCTTGATTGGAAGCCGTTACTAACGACGCTCGATAGTGAACGACGACAATAGGTGGGACCAGGTTAGTATTCGTGACCTGTGTCGGATAAATATGGCCTGTTTTTGAAAAAAGTTTTGCTTTTAAGGTTGACTTTTCTTTAAAATGATATTATGGTTATAACATTAAAACTTGATGAAAAGCTATAATGCTTTAAGGAGTAACCGACTTGTGATGCTCAGAAAGCGCCGTTGCTGTGAAGGTGTGATGACAGGTTGTGGAAAGTTAAAGGATTGGCGTGGATTTTACGAGATTCACTGGTCGCACCCATTATTGTGCACACGTTTAGTTGTTGTGAACGTGATGAGTAACCGGATGTGAGTTCGGTTAGCACTAAGGTGGTATCGCGTGTAAACGCCCTTTGGATAATCTGATTGATTATTCAAAGGGCGTTTTTTTCATCAAGTGACACATAGCACTAATTTATTTAAAAAACACATAGTCGTTAAGTAGCTTAGACACATAGTAGTAGGTATAGCGTGGCAACACATAGAGATCGGTCCAGTGGACTAAGATTAGAGACGTCGTGAATTGATGTTTGACGGGTACACACATAGTTGGCAAGATGAAAGGATGGTTTTACTTATGAAATATGGCATTATTGGCGCAGGCGCAATGGGATATCGGTACGGCGTGATGTTACAAGAAAACGCTGGTGTAGACGTTGATTTTATCGATACGTGGGAACCAAACGTAGCGAAGGTCCGCGAGCAAGGCGGCGTTGATGTAGCGCGGGATCATCAGAACCATCACGTTGTTCCCATCAACATTTATTATCCTGAAGAATATCAAGGCCATCCAGATGTCTGGATTGTTTTTAAAAAGCAAATGCAGTTAGCCGATGAACTCAAGCGCGACGCGTCGTTATTTCATGAGGACCAGTACGTTTTTGCCGCAATGAACGGCATGGGGCACTTTGAAAAGATTGCGCAATACTTTCCTGAAGACCACATTATTGGCGGTACTGCAATGATTGCAACGGTCTTAAATGGTCCGGGCGCCGTTGACTTTATGGGACCTAAGGGCAGTGAGGCGATGCACATGAGTAAGTATGCGGGTGTGATTGATGCGACTACTAAGCAAGTGATGGCTGACTTCAAGGCCGCAGATTTAAATCCAATCTGGTCGGATAACTTTATGGGGATGTGCATGTCCAAAGTTGTATTCAACGCGGTCACTAATAGTTTGTGTACGATGTTTGAAATTCAGATGGGCCAATTCATTGAATATCCGGGGGTTAAGGAGATGGCCACCCAGATGTTCAACGAAGCGTACGATGCTTGTGAACGAGCAGGTATCAAACTCATTGAGACGCGGCAAGAAGAGATTGATTCGGTTGAAACGGTCAGTCGGGCGTACAAATACCATTACCCATCAATGTATCAAGATTTCTCGAAGGGGCGGCCAACCGAAGTTGATTATATTAATGGTTACATTGCCAAGATTGGGCGGGAACACGACTATGTTTGTCGGGTCCATGAATTTGTGACCCATGAAGTCCACTTAGCAGAAATGATGCGGCAGTATCGGCACCCGGAGATCCCAGTTACTGAAAAATAAGAATATTAATGAAAAAGTTCTGAAAATTTTCAGAACTTTTTTTGTGGGCAGAAAAACTTAACTTAGTAAGGTTGAAATCGATTTCTTTCGTATTGGTCTATACAATGAAGTGACCTTGTAAACTTGCAATGAAAACATGTTGTGATAGGATTTATAACGTGCTTAAAAAGAGAACGAGGAGAAATTGGTATGAAGACATATTTTCAGAAAATCGGTCAGTCCTTGATGCTACCGATTGCAACGCTGCCCGCAGCAGCAATTTTGGTTGGGATTGGGAATTACTTACCAAAACAGTGGCTGTTTGCAAATTACTTAATTCAGGGTGGCGACGTTGTCCTGAATAACTTAGCCTTACTGTTTGCAGTCGGTTTAGCCATTGGAATGTCGGTCAATAAGGACGGTGCGGCGGCTATTGCCGGTTTAATCGCATTTGAAGTCCCAGTAACTGTTTTGAAACCGACAACGTTAGCAACCATGCTGAACGTTAAGGTGAGTCAGATCAACCCGGCGTTTAGTGCGTTAGATAACAACGTCTTGATTGGGATTAGTGCGGGATTGATTGCGGCTGCCCTCTATAATCGGTTCCACGAAGTTAAGTTGCCAATGGCGCTCTCATTCTTTAGTGGCAAACGGTTGGTTCCAATCATGGCTGCCTTCGTGATGTTAATCGTGACGGCAGTATTATACTTTGTCTGGCCGTTTGTATATGATGCCATCGTGCTCTTTGCCACGGGGATTTCTAAATTAGGTTTCGTGGGGGCCGGTTTATATGGTTTCTTCAATCGTTTATTGATTCCGACCGGGTTACACCACGCCTTAAATTCAGTATTCTGGTATAACGTTGCAGGTATCAATGATATTGGCAATTTTTGGGCTAGTCATGGCGTTAAAGGGATTACTGGAATGTATGAAGCTGGCTTTTTCCCAATTATGATGTTTGGATTACCCGCGGGTGCGTATGCCATTTATCGTAATGCGCGACCAGAACGGAAAAAAGAAGTCGGTTCGTTGATGTTAGCGGGTGCGTTTGCGTCGTTCTTTACTGGTGTTACTGAACCACTTGAGTTTTCATTCATGTTCGTGGCTTGGCCACTTTACTTATTACATGCCGTTTTTATGGGATTATCGTTGGGATTTGCCGCGCTAATGCATTGGACCGCAAGTTTTTCGTTTAGTGGCGGGTTAGTCGATTATTTATTGAGTTTTCGGATGCCGTTAGCCAACCAACCCTATATGTTACTGGTTCAAGGACTGGTGATGGCCGTCATTTATTACTTTGGTTTTGACTTTGCAATCAAACGGTTTAATTTGAAGACGCCTGGTCGTGAAGTTGTGACGGCCGATGTTGATGGGGTGAATACACCTGCTAGTCCAGCGGTGGCTGTTGCAGCAACGGATGATAAGTATATGCGCCAAGCCAAGCAGATTTATGCGGCCATTGGCGGTCATGATAATATTAGTGTAATTAATAACTGCACGACACGGCTGCGGTTACAACTTAAGGATACGGAAAAAGTCGATCAGCCGGCCGTAATGGCTGCTGGCGTGCCCGGCCTGAACGTATTGGATGTTCATAACATTCACATTGTGATTGGCACGGAAGTCCAGTTTGTGGCGGAGGCTTTACAAAAATTATTTTCCGGTCAGGTAGCAACAACCTCAGCGCCTGATGCTGAACCACAGATACCCGTTGAACCGCAAACTACTACTATAACGGAGAAACCGGTGACAACGGTCTTGCATGCACCGGCAACGGGACAATTAATGCCGATTAGTGCGGTTGCGGATGAGACGTTTGCTGGTAAACTCTTAGGTGATGGCTACGCGGTTGAACCGCAAGATGGCGAAATCGTTGCCCCAGTTAGTGGGACGGTGACAAGTGTCTTTCCAACTAAGCATGCCATCGGTTTGAAGACGACGAGCGGCCTAGAAGTCTTACTACACATGGGGATTAATACTGTGGAAATGAATGGCACGCCGTTTACATTACACGTCGCAACTGGTGATGAAATTGCGGCTGGTAGCGCAGTCGCAACGGTTGACCTGGCCGCTATTAAGTCGGCAGGTAAAGCGACAACGATGATGGTCGTTATTACCAATATGGACCACGTTAATAAACTAATCCTTAATCCAACTGGTCATGTGATTAGCGGTGATTTGATTGGTGCAGCTGAATAAGACCTGTGCTGCCAACGTTGGGTTTGTTGAAAAAGTTTCGTCTAAATCATTTCGATTTAGGCGGAACTTTTTTGGTGTTGCATCGGGTATCGTGTCAACCGGTGACAGCAAATGAACAACTTGATGCGGGGGCAGTGCGTTTGATTGCTTCCCACTGACTCCCACGATATACTATTGGCATTATAGGGGGGGCGGTAACATGATTGACGAAGTATTAGTGTTGAACTCAACACCGACGGGGATTTTACAGAATTCGATTTCGGGCAGCATGGTGATTGACGCGGCACTTGATGCACGACTAGTCAAGCGGCTAATGCAGGCGCTAGCCCAGTCAACACTTAAGATTAGGGCCGCAACCGCGGACGACTTACCGGTGACCGCCCACCAATTGCTGGTTGTCAGTCGACCAGTGGCAGCCGTGTTGGACTTACAAGCTAGTGCGCGAGTCTTGATTTATCCAGAAGCAACGGGACTGACAGCCGCTGGAATTACGCAGCTAGCAGCGCAGATTGATCAACGACTGACCAAAATATCAAGATAACGACCAAAAGACGCCCAGGGCAGTTGTTCGCAAGTTACTGAACAGTTGCTCTGGGCGTCTTCGATGATTAGTTTTTGTGGCTTTTTTTAATGATAGTTACTAATTTCAATCAAGTTGTTATCAGGATCGCGAACATACAATGACGTCAACTTTCCGTGAGCACCAGTTCTTTCAACCGGTCCGGCAATCACATCCACGAAATAACTCTTTAAGTGATGCTGAATGTCATCAATATTATCCTTTGCAATCAGGCAAAGGTCCGCACTACCAGGCGTTGGCTTAGCTGCAATTGGTTGGTGTGGCTGGTCAGTGGTCTGAAAGTTAATTTTTTGTTTGCCCACTAAGACAGCTTGGCGGTCACCATCGAAGGTCACAATGGGAAGGTCAAATACTTCATGGTAAAACCGTAATGATCGTGCAATGTCAGTAACGGTTAAGGTCAAATGATCGATATCGCGAATATTCACAAGCTCAAATCCCTTCAAAAATAATTCATTATTAAATGTGTCGTACTCATCAGGTTTGGCATGAACCATGATTAAAACGTACCAGTTAGATTGCTGTTCGTCAGCCGTTGCGCGTCCTATGCCGACCTCCGGGGCTGGGTGCCAATTGCTGGAACGCAGCCGACGTCGATTTGAGCTAACGCATAACCCGCGTCATCTCAAATACGAGTCTTATTCTAAGCCGGAAGAAAGACACTTCCGACTAAGAATAATCTGGCTACTGAGCATTGTCACCCAGCCCCTCCAGTCTCAGAGTGTGAGGGGCCACGGGTTTAAGCCGAGCATTGCCTAGCCAACGGACTAATGCGGTTTTTGCATTAGTCCGTTGGCGTAGCAAGCACAGGCTTCAGTGGCACCGAACACGTTTTGGAACCCCCCTCGAATGGCAGATTAACGGCCACTTAACTTGGTAAAATTTGTCGCTGACTATTTTGACACCGGAACCTTAAACGAAACGTCAGGGTTCCATTAACCACTTTGTCGAGAAGTTCGATTATTACTATGCCGCTTGAGGAATAGTGAGCTCCCACAATATCACTTTCAGACTGACAGTTAATTAACAACATTACCGTTTATGAGGAACAATGATAAGTCCATCAAAGGTTGGGTACATCACCGTCAGCCATTCGAATACTGTCCCGACTGGAAGGCGTTTCGGCCAATGCTCAGCGGTGCAAGAGTGTGAGGTTCAGACGGGTTGAGACTGAGGATTAGCCTAGCTAGGGCGTTAAGCGGTGAATTTCCGCTTGGCGTCATAGCGTCCCTAACCGGAAGTCTCAGTCTGACCTGAACACGTTTCACCAATATGGATTAAGGCGTGGAAGACCAGTATTTAAGACGTGGTCTTCGGCTTAAATCTGTGTCCACCGCGTTCCAGCAATTGGCAGAAATGCCTGGAAGTCGGCATAGGACGTCATTAACTAAGCAAGTTTACGCTAAATAGATCTTTTTCCAGCGGGCCTAAGCTGGCTGCTTTTGAACTTACACAACTGGTACGTTTTAATCATGATTCATGCCAATAATAATGAGTATAAGACGGTGTTATTCAGTATACCACGATTGATAATGCGACGGACGTGACAGCAGTCGGTAACCAACTCAAAAAATAACAACTGTAACCGTTCACACCAGACGCGACTTTTGACAATGCCTGCTTTTCATAGTAATGTAGGTGTTACTATAAGAAGGAGGGCTATTCGTGATAACAATTCGACCAGCCGATCAAGACGACGCGGGCCAGATAGCACCGCTAATTAATATGATTTTTGATGAAATGCAACTTGAGGAACTAGACGACATTCCTGAACCTGACTTAGAGCAGGCCATTACTGCCGCTTACCGGACACCTGATTATTTATCCGGCAAGGCAACGACGGTAGTGGCCGAGGCCGATGGTCAAGTGGTCGGGGTAGCGTTTGGTTATCCTGACAAAAATGAGGACGCGGTGGACGACGTGTTAGCACGAGTTACTGCGAATAATGATGCGTTTGGTTCAGCATTTGAAGCTGAAGCTGAAAGTTATGAGCACGAATGGTACCTGGATTCGATTGCGGTCGACCCCAATTATCAGGGTCATGGGATTGGTGGCAAGTTACTTGCCGCTCTGCCACGATACGCACGTCAAGCTGGTCAGAAGCGGATCGGTTTGAACGTTGATATGGCTAATTTAGGAGCAAAAAAGCTCTATGACCGTTACCACTACGAATCGGTAGGCATCAAGCCTATCGGTGATCGGATGTACTTCCATATGCAATACGAACTAGATAAGGACTTGGTGCTAGCTTAGCAACAGGTTCATCGCAACGGGCCTCGTGACGCACGGGGCCCGTTTTAATACGGGTCAAAATGAAAGTGTAGGTTGAAAACAACATGGCTTTACTAGAAGTAACGGATTTATCGCAAAGCTTTGCGGACCGTAAATTATATGATGATGCTAATTTTACGCTGGAACGTGCGGATCATATGGGCATTGTCGGTCAAAATGGTGCTGGTAAGAGTACCCTAATCAAAATCTTAACGGGACAGATTTTACCATTATCTGGTCAGATCAAGTGGCAACGCAACGTCCGGACGGGATATTTGGACCAATATGCTGATATTCCAGCCGGCATGACGCTATACGCCTTTTTGAAGACGGCTTTTCAGCGACTTTATGATTTGGATGCTCAGATGCAACAACTTTATGCGGATTATGCTGAAAAGATGGATGACCAGTTATTGGAACGCGCGGGTCGGATTCAAGAAACCTTGGAAGCCAATAATTTTTATGATATTGAAACTGAAATGGAACGGGTGATTACTGGACTGGGATTAGATGAAATCGGTCGGGATCACGTCATTAGTGAGATGTCTGGTGGACAGCGTTCTAAGATTATTTTGGCTAAGTTATTGCTGGAAAATCCAGATGTGATTATCCTCGATGAACCGACCAACTACTTGGACACGGCGCATATTAGTTGGCTTGAAGATTATTTGAATGGTTTTGAAGGTGCCGTCATGGTGATTTCCCATGATTACGATTTCTTGCAGCAGGTGACAAACTGTATTTGTGACGTGGCCTTTGGAAAAATTATTAAGTATCGGGGCGATTTTAAGTCGGCCATGCGCCAAAAAGAAGCTCGTAAGGAAGCCCAACTAAAGGCCTTTGAAAAGCAACAAGTTGTGATTGAAAAAGCCGAAAAGTTTATTCGTAAAAATAAGGCGGGCTCGAAGTCAACGATGGCCAAGTCACGAGAAAAGATGCTGTCGCATTTGGACCGGGTTGATCCGCCGAGTGAGAATGAACATGCCAAGTTTGCTTTTCCGTACTTGGATACGGGGTCACAAAATGCGTTGAGTGTGACTAAGTTATCTGTGGGCTACGGTAAGCCATTATTGGAACCAGTGACCTTTACGATGACTAATGGTGAAAAGCTAGCGTTTAAGGGCTTTAATGGGGTCGGTAAGTCGACGCTAATTAAGTCGATTCTAGGTGTGATTCCGGCGCTAAGTGGAAAATCGAATTTCTCACCATCTGCTAAAATTAATTACTTCAATCAAGATTTGGAATGGGATAATCCACAGTTAACACCGTTACAAACGATTCAAAATGAATATCCAACGATGTTACCGAAGACAATTCGGACTAAGCTAGCGAAGTGTGGTATCAATGCGGCCAATGCGATGAAGCCGATGCACTTACTTAGTGGGGGCGAGCAGACTAAGGTTAAACTGGCCTTATTAGAACTAGTGCCAAGTAATTTCTTAATTATGGACGAACCAACGAATCATTTGGATGATGAGACCAAAGAGGGACTTAAACGAGCTTTACAGGCTTTTCAAGGGAATTTGATCCTAGTTAGCCATGAAAGCAGTTTTGTGAATGGTTGGGTCGATAAAGAATTGAACGTCGAAAAGCTCAGTTTGAAGGAACGTCAAGAATAGCGTTATTAGTTATAGCCCGTGTCTAGGTCGCCGTTAATTGGCGGCCTAGACACGGGCTATTTAGGTTTAGACATTGGTGGGTTGAAGTATTTAATCAGTGGTTAATGCCAGGCGAAGTGAATGACCTTGCAATCCATAAAATTAAACGCCAGGGTACCTTGCTGAGTAATGTTTACATCAATAGTTGAAGTTGAGAGGAATTTGTACTAAAAAGATATGCGTGATTGTTACTTGGAGCGTACTTTGGCAACGTTTCAGCCATTCTCCTGATTTCCAAAAGTCATGGTAGGATGCGTACATGCTGGCGAAGAGATTAGACAAACCTAAAAGTGTTCAGTCGCTTAAGAAAAGACTTCTTCTCAAGAAACTGAACACAATTTTTCTATCAATATTGTCGAAAGGAGCGCCCAAAGGTGGCTTGTTCCGCTTAACCCAAATTCGGTGATGATTCCAAGCCCAGCAATAATCGCCGAATTTACATTAATGCTCGCAAGCAGACCACCTTTTGTCCTCTACTAACTGATAACTAGTACAATGTAATGAGCCTATTTTAAGACGTAAAATATTAATCTATTAATAACTGACTTTCAACGGTCGTCTGGTCACGGCCGGCTTGTTTGGACTGGTAAAGGTAGTCGTCGACCCGCACGAACCAATCAGTGAAGCGATGGTCAGTGGGTTGTAATTCAGATATACCGATTGAAACTGTGACAGCCAACGTCTCACTATTAAATTTAATGGGGTTGGTTTTTAGTTCGCGTTGCAAAGTACGCATGGTTTGACCAACTTCTAAGGCTGGGGAACCTCGAAAGATTATGACAAACTCTTCACCACCATAACGGAAGATTTGGCCGTGAGTGCTGCGTTGACTGAGTTCTAATTCAAAAAAATGAGCCACATGGCGTAATACAGCGTCACCTGCCAAGTGACCGTATTGATCGTTGAAGTGTTTAAAGTGATCAATGTCAAACATGGCCATGGTGATGGGTCCCATATGTCGTTGTTGGAAGGCATTAAATACTTCGTTGGCGCTAGTATCAAAGCTGGCACGATTACGAATACCAGTTAATTCATCGTAATTGACTTGTCGATCAAAAGTTAGGACTTCGTAAAAAAACTTCTGCACTCGATTGACCGCTAAGCGAATCAGCCACATGTAAAGAATGAAGGCCATAATGATGACTAAGGTATGAGTCAGCTCGAAAGGATGGACTGACCAAATGACGCCCCACCACGTGCCACCGTATAAAATTTGGAATAGAAGGTATTTCCATTGCGTCGTGTGTAATTCTTGATAGTTATGGGTAATATAGATGACCGTCCCAATTAAGATGATCGTCATTACCACAAAGATGGGTAAGTATTGCGTTGTATGGCCCATCCAGATTGCTTGACCATAAATAAATAGTGGCATTAAAAGATTAATAATTTCAACAGCCAGGTTACGCATGGTGTTAAGGCTAAAGAGCAAGATAGTTAACTGGACTGTGGCGTAAGTCCAGCTGATGATACTACCTGAATTTAGCGTGATAAATATTTGTCGTAATAAGATCATACTAATGAGAACACTTAAGGCCTCAGAACCATGAGCTAAGATTGTCCAGTATCGGCTTTTACGACGATGAACTTGTTGCTCCAGAAGGTAAGTGAGAATTGTCATTAGGGTGATCAGGCCAATCGTGATAAGAATGACAATTAACATCTTAATATTAAAAAGGTCTTTGCCTAAACTTGATAGCGTGAGTAGTTGTAACACAGTGCGCCCCCATAATTATTGCGTTTAATTGGTTTGTCCTTTAATCATAACACGTTACACCAGTAACTGTTAACAACAGTTTATGAGAATTCTGAAGTTATTTTGTTATCTTTACTGAAAAATAACTTAGTCTTTACATAAATATGATAATGGCTAGCGATTAGATGCGGCATACTTATTAAGTAAGAATGAATGACAAACACAATCAAAAGGAGTTTGGAGGATGATTCACGGGACGTTCTATGGTGTGATACTAATTAGCTTTTTAATCGGCATCGGTGTGCAATGGTATTTTCGTGAATACTTACAGTTATTGGTTTTAGGTCATAGTATCGAAGTTTTGTTCATGGTGGTACTGGGTTGGTACCAGTTCGGTATGTTAGTTTTAGTGCCATTATTAGTTTTGTGGGGAATTGGACTTGGTGCAATTTATGTAATGAATCGATTCGCTTAATGGAGGGTGATCCAATGAGACGATGGTTTGTTAGACTGACATTGGGAATGATTAGCGGTGCGGTTTTATTTTTATTCAGTTTGGTGGCAGTGCATTGGTTTGGTTCACTATTATGGGGCGGCGTGATTTTAGGCGGTGGCCTGTTAGTTGGCTGTAATATTGGTCTAGAGGTTTTGAAACGTCATTATCAAGTGACTACCCCACAAGCGATTTTTCGCTTATTAAATTGGTCTTAAGTTTAACACTAGCCTTTGTTCAACGATATTAGTCCTTTTATATATTGTCAGCCTAAATAGGCACCCCGAGAATCATTTTCGGGGTGCCTATTTAGGCTTGGCTGAGTGGCTATTGGTGGCTAGTTTTGGTCATATCATGATCATCTGGTAATGTCAGCCCACGATTGGGAACACTAGTAGAGAAGACGATCTGAGTACTTGTCTTGCCAAAGGTTTGTAATTGATTGACGAACTCATCTAAGGCTTGGGTTGATTCGAAAACCACTTTCAAAATTTGCGAGTATTCGCCCGTCACGCAATCGCATTCCAGAATGTTTGGAATACCGGCAACAAACGGGTAAAAACGTTCCTTTTGAGTAGGTTCTAGTTGTAATTGAATGTAAGCTTTAATATGGTAATTGAGTTTTTCAAAGTTGAGATTGGCCTGATAGTCACGAATGATCCCACTTTTCTTTAGACGGGTGATTCGTGCGGAGATTGCAGGCGAAGAAATGAAGCATTGATCGGCGAGCGCTTTTAGTGAGATGCGTGCGTCGGCCTGCAAGGCGTTCAAAATCTTCAAATCGGTCTTATCCATCGTCAAAACGCCTCCTAAGTAATTATTAGTATCATAGCATACTTTCACAGTGCTTTTTAATATTTGACGTAAAGTTTCTACTGAAAGGATAGCTTCTTAACGTGCCGGTGATGGTGAGCTGGACTAGTAAGATTAAGATTGTAGCAAGTCTAAGTAAGGTGTACAGACGTCACTAAGGAGATATGGTAAACTAAAAAAATGAGGTGACTAGAATGCAAACAACACGGATCATTGCTACGGTAGCGAATGTGTGGCGGCAACCTGAAAATATCGCAATTGATACGCTGGCGTTGACTAATACTGGCCTACAACCGTGGCTAGCACAATTAACAGATGCGGATACTGTAACGTTGGAACAGGACAATCGGATCGTGACGCAGGCGTTATTCAATGATGTCTTTTTAGTGGAACGGTTTGTTAATGGTTGGGCGTATGGCTATGTTCTTGATCAGACGGATGCTCGTCATCCGCAGGGATATCCAGGATGGGTATGGGCGGCGCAACTGTCGACTGTCCCATTGCCAGTTTTGACAGGTCCCACTGTAACTATTCGGTGGGGCTTTACCCCGTTGCTTCGATTAGATGGGCGGACGTTGTTAACACTCAGTCTTGGAACCGAATTACCTGTCATTAGTAGTAAAGATCATCGTTATTATACGGTACAGACACCGTTAGGAACGGGAAAGATTGCCAAACGGGCAACTCAGTTTACGTTTAAGACAGCTAATTTGACCCGTGGTGCTATCCTAGTACGTTTGGGAGAAGAATTCTTGGATTTACGGTACTTGTGGGGTGGTGTCAGTGCGTATGGTTTCGATTGTTCGGGCTTTGTCTACAGCTTGCATCGGAGTTTAGGGATACGATTACCACGAGATGCTCAAGATCAGATTGAGCAAGGGGGCGCGATTGACTTAGCTGATGCGCAGCCTGGTGACTTATGTTTTTTTGCCCATGACCATGGACATGGTGCGATTCACCACGTTGCCTTATATGCGGGTGATGGTTGGTTATTACACGCACCAACACCAGGCAAGCATGTAACCTACCTACAATTAGCAAGCACTTATTTACGAGATGAGTTGGTCGTGGTTAAGCGAAACTGGTAATAGCAGCGTAATTAATTGAAGGTAACAAAATTAGAATTAATGGGGCGAATAAAGTGAAGCAAATCAGATGGTGGTTGATGGCACTATTATTAGTCGTTGGTTTGGCCGGCTGTGGTACGCAGCGTACGACCAATAAGCAGCAAACGGCCCGTCAGACAACTAGTACTAAAAAGGCGTCACCATACGTGGATCGTCAGCTCCCGACATTTTACGTTCATGGCTTTCAAGGTAGTGCGAAGTCGACGAATACGTTGATTGCACATGCTGAGCAAACGGCCCATGCTCACAAGGTATTGGTGGCGACGGTCAGCACGAGCGGTCAAGTAACGTTAACTGGTCATTGGAACGGTCGGGTACGTAATCCGATTATTCAAGTCGTGTTTAAGAATAATCTGGCGCAGTACGATCAGCAGAGTGCCTGGTTAGCGAAGGTTATTACAACTGTTCAACAACAGCATGCGTTTAAAAAATATAATATCGTAGCCCACTCGGCCGGTTGTGTTGCCAGTGTCAATATGTTAATGACACAACAGCCGACCAGTTTTCCAAAAATCAATAAGTTAGTTACGATTGCGGGCCCGTTCGATGGGGTGGTTGGTGAGGATGATGTTGCCAATCAGAACTCATTCTTGGCTTCTGGACAACCAAAATATTTACACGCGGCTTATGAATTGTTGGCAGCCAAGCGAACCAACTTTCCAAAGAACGTACAATTATTGAATATTGTGGGTACGTTGAATGATGGGAGTCATTCGGATAGCTTAGTCACCAATGTTTCAGCGCGTTCCATCAAGTACTTGTTACGTGACCGTCGTGTTGATTATACAGAAAAGGATTTTTATGGCGCCCATGCCCAGCATAGTCAGTTACATGAAAATGCTAAGGTAGCGCTGGCTGTTGATCGGTATTTGTGGCATCGATAATGTTTGAGACAATTGCCTAATAGTAGCCCGTCTAATGGTAGATAATTAGGTCTGATCTGAGTCTTAGATCAAATATAACTAATCATGATGGTGGCAACTAAAGAAGCGCATCAAGTATTTATTCATGCTTGATGCGCTTCTTTAACCGTTGCTAATCGTCATGACTTGCAAAATAGGTAGACGAATACAGAACTATAGAAAGAATAGAATATAAGCCGTTCGAATAAGGTGGTACAACGCATATAGTGTAATTAAATAGACAATTGAGATACCGCCGTAGACGGCATATTTATAATTGCGCATGTAAAAAACCTCCCTTATAAAATTACCTTAAGTGTAAAGCCGGCGCCTCATTTACACAATGCAAACGCCTTCATAAGCCGAATAAAGTTAAAAACAATAAAAGCAGAGGCGTTCTGTTAGCGATAATGGGTGAAGTATGATAAAGTTATATATTGGTTCGGAAGATTTCACGCTACCGAACTGAATTAACTTCGGATTTTGAATAAATTAATTTTTAGTATCACGTACTTGCCCCAGTATTTAGTATTAGAATTATTTACAAATTTCCTGAGCATTAGGAAAGGATGTAATTCAATGCGCGTTACCATTAATCGCGGTCAAGAGGTCTATGCTGATATTCCATTAATGACCGCCCGACATCGCTATATCAAAGCGGATGTCTGGGAAATTAAAAAAGCAATTATTGAAAAGTCAGCTATTAACGGTTGGACAGTTCAAGCGTTGCAAGCAATGAATTAAAAAATAATCAACGGCCACGGCAGATGCCAGTGGCCGTTTTTGTAGGAGGTCGATTTGGATGGCACAACCAATCAATCAACGACCGCTGATTAGTATTACTAATGTTATTTGGAGCTTTGATGTTGTGACCAAACAGTTGTTAGTCTTACTTGTTCAGCGTGATCACGCACCGTTTGAGGATACATGGGGGTTACCGACCACGTATTTACGAATGGATGAGAGTGCCGATGAAGCGGCGTTACGGCTAGTTCGTGAAAAACTAGGTGTCCAGCTTGAACAATTCCATACGGAACAATTGGGAACATTCACTGCCGTTGATCGGGTTCCAGGCGAACGCTCATTAGCTTTGACGTATATGGTCTATCTACCGGTCAAGCCAGAACTCGTGCCTGGGTATGGTGCCCGGGACGTCAAGTGGTTTGCGGTTACTCCCCGGGTGGATCGTGATGATCTCGTGGCGGACGGTCTAAAGTTTGCCGGTGTTATTGATTCACAGACTGAGCGGGATTTCTACCAACATTCGGCGAAGCAACCATTAACGGCTGACCATGGTCTAATCTTAAAAACAGCTTTGCAGCGCTTACGTAATCGTCTTGATTATGCACCAACGATCTTATTAGTGCTGGGCGACCAGTTTACGCTTAAGCAGGCTCGTGAATTGTATGCGATTTTATGGCGGCAGCCAGTTGCAACTATTGATAATTCTAACTTTCGTAAAACGCATGTTCATTTATTTACGGAAGTCGGTACTGCTCGTCCTAGTTCTTCTGGACGGCCGGCTAAGGTTTATCGACTGAAGTAGGTCAGTTGACACGGCATACCTAGTATGCTATTTTTATAGCACTATAAAGGTAAAAAATACCTAAATACAATATTGCGATTTGGGAAATTTGGGGGAGTATTTAAATGGATGAAGATAAGACAACTGGGGCCAAGCTATTATGGGTAATCGGAACGGCCTGGTTATTTGATGCACTCGATGTGGCCCTGTTATCATTTGTGATGCCCGTTATCAAAGTAAGTTGGCAGTTGACGGCTGGACAGTTGGGGGCGGTCAGTGCGGTAACCTCACTGGGCATGATGATTGGTGCGCTGGGATGCGGTTACTTAGCGGACAAGTGGGGACGTAAGCCGGTCCTAATTGGAACGTTACTATTATTTTCACTAGGTAACTTGTTGCTGACAGTAACACCTAATGTTGAATGGTTCCTAGTTGTTCGCTTAATTACCGGAATCGGTCTAGGTGGTGAGTTACCGGTGGCTGCAACCATTATCGCTGATCACTTTACGGGGACGCAACGCTCACGGATGCTAGTCCTCGTCGATAGTTTTTGGGCATTTGGCTGGATTGTCGCGGCGCTGCTATCTTTCTTAATCATGCCGCACATTGGTTGGCGCTTGACGGTCCTGATTACGGCCTTGATGGGGTTGTATGCGTTACTAATGCGGCGACATTTACCAGTGGAACAGGGACGCCAGCAGTCGGAGAAAATTGCCTTTGGACAGGCTTTACGTCGAGTGTGGTCGGTTGAATACCGGCGTTCAACGATTTGTCTCAGCATTTTGTGGTTTGTGATCATGTTTGCTTACTATGGCATGTTTCTTTGGTTACCAAGCGTTTTAGTTCTACGAGGATTTTCATTAGTTCATGGTTTTGGGTACACCGTCTTAATGAGTTTAGCTCAGCTTCCAGGCTATTATTTGGCATCTTGGTTGATTGGCGTCGTTAAACGTAAAGCCGTCTTGACAACGTATTTGATTGGAACAGTTATCAGTGCTGCGGCATTTGGACTGGCCAATAATCCAGTGATGATTATTATTAGTGGTGCGTGGCTGTCATTCTTTACGTTGGGTGCGTGGGGGATTATGATTGCGTTCACGCCGGGACAATTTGCGCCAGCAGTTCGGGGAATCGGGATGGGGTTTGCACAGTCGATTGGCCGGATTGGTGCGACAATTGGTCCATTTTTAGTTGGGGCATTGATGGCACTTGGTTTTGGCATTACCGCTATTTTTATGGTGTTCGTAGCGGTGTTACTACTTGGTATCGGTGTGCTGTTATTGGGGTTGCCTAACCAAGAACACGCCGATTAAAGTGTCAGTTACCGATATAAATTAAATCGTAAGTTAAATTTACTTATACTATCCGGAACGATGGTGTGATTGCTATGGCTGAATTCGAATTAGCTTGTTCTGATAATAATTTTTGTGAGATGTAAATGAGCTCAATGGTGACGCGGTTTTGGGGGTGTCATTCGTTGCGAAGTCGATGCTAAACTCCTATGATTACAGCGAGGAGTTGAGGAAGATGGCGAAGACAAAAACACGGGTGTTTTATCTCAATGAACGATTAAGTACCCAATTGGCGCTAGCAAATCGGGCCACCGAAATTCAGAACGATGTTGTGTTAGCAAAACTCGTTGCACGGGCTCGTCAGCGGCTTAACCATAGTGGCGATAGTGTTGTTATTGCACATCAAATTGCGGTTGATTTAGGCTATTATTTAGTTTGTCATCAATATGAGATGCCCCGGGCGGCTTACGATTTGCTTGCCATCGCCTACGAAGTAAGTGTTGAAGTACCGGAAACTGCTACAATTATTGAGTTACCACAACGAAAAAATTAGACTAGGGCTATTATTTGCCTCGGGAATATATTAGAATATAATGATAAAAAGATGTGTGTAATTGGAGGGAATTGAATGGGAAGGTCTGAACAATTAAAAAAGCTTGTATTTGCAGGGCTGTTTGCAGCTATTATTTTTATTGGCATTAGTGTATTACGGATCCCGTTACCCGCAATTGTTGGTCGGCCGTTTATTCATTTTGGTAACATTCTGACGGTCCTGGCGGTGATGTTACTTGGATTTGGATACGGAGCTACGGCTGGTGCGGTGGGACTTGGTTTGTTTGATATTTTGAATGGCTATGCCGCGACCTCGTGGTTAACCATTATAGAAGCCATTGTTTTAGCCGCGATGGTTAATCTGAGTTTTAAATCGATTGGCTATCGTGAAGATCACTTAGTACGACTTTACTGGGTATCCTTGGTGGCCGGGCTTACTAAGATCGTTACTTCTTGGTGCACTGGTGTGATTGAAGCTTTAATGGTGGGGACTTCCTTAAAAGTTGCCATGATTGGGTCATTTACAAGTTTACTGGCTGCGACCATCAACGCGGTGGCATGTGTCATTATTGTGCCATTACTTTACCGGATTTTAGTACGAATCGGTTTTGATCGGCAGCGAGTTGGGACGGTCTAGCTTAATATGGTGAATATGAGAAGGTTACTCGAAACGAATCCATTCGTTTCAAGTAACCTTTTTTTATATCGTAATTTGAAATTTAAGTACAACATGGTGTGATCAAATAATTGGCAATTGAACACTGAATTGCTAGTTAGCTAATATTAATGAGGAACGTCTGAAAATCAATCAGTATCCTAGCGTTATTTTAATATAATAAAAACCCGCTACCTAATTGGCAACGGGTCAAGTTGAACATCGGGTAATACTGGTAATGGAGATGGCGAGAGTCGAACTCGCGTCCAAGCATATTGCCCCTCGGATATCTACGCTCATATTCATACTATTTAAATTTCATCATTGCAAACGCCGTATGTCAGGGCACCCAGCAATGACTAACCTGATTAATCTCTTCTCGCAACTCCAGGTGGAAGCTTTGAGCGTAAGTCCACTAAATTAGGACCCAGATCCAGAACATGGACGATCCTGGGAGGATCTACGTTAAGCGCTTATTAGGCAGCTAAAGCGTAAGAATTGTTATTATTTTTTGCAGTTATAATTTAAACTGAGCGTTTTTACGTAGACGCAACCTACGAAGCGCAATCCGAACTCAAACTATACCTGTCGAATCCAGAACATCCCCAAATTCAACAATCCTAGTTTAGCATAGCTCAGCAGTTCTGCCAACTAATCTGTCCAAAGGTATTAACAATGCGCAACTAACTTCTAAGACGAGTGGGCTCGGCGTCGGTGTAAAAATTGTAACATCTTGTGTGTGTTCATTGAAAGTGCCATGACTGCCAAGATAATCAGTAATCCGCCTACAAAATCGAAACTGGTGAGCTGAACGTTTAGAAAAGTAATTGAGAAGACCGTCGCGGCTAAGGGCTCGAAAGCGTCCATTAAACTGGCTGTTGTTGGCAAAATGTCGCTCAAACTACGGGCAAACATTAAGAAGGGAGCCACTGTTCCTAACAGAATAATGACGAGTAGTAAGCCAAATTGAGGCCAAGTAATTGTCAGATGGACGCGCCACATGGGTTGTAACAATGTCAGAAAAATCCCTGCTATGAGTAGTCCCCATCCAGTGACAGTCAAAGCGCCATACTTAGGCAAGATTGTCCGTGGAATCAAAGTATTGGTAGCCACCCCGATTGCGGATAAACCACCCCAGAATAAGACAACGGGGGAAATTGCCAAACTATTCAAATGACCGTGAGTAACAATCAGTAATGTGCCGATAAAGGCCATGATCATCCCAATCAATTCGATGCGACTAGGGGTCACGTGCTTAAATAGGAAGTAATAGATACTAATAATAAACGGCCCAAGAAATTGAATAATCGTGGCAATCGGTGCGTTACCGACGCGGACGGCTTCAAAATAGCAGAGTTGCACCGGAATAAGGCCCAGCAAACCATAGCTGACCGCCGTCCAAACAGCGTGGCGATGGTGCCAAATCTGAAAGGGGTGTTTGCCAGCTAGCATTCCCCAGATGATCAAAATCAAACCGGCACTGATCATACGGACCTGTGTCAACCACATCGCTGTTAAGTGTGGATTGTTAATGAAGAGGGTGCTCGCGGCAACACCTGAGATACCCCACAGAATACAGGCACTACTGGCGAGCAAGACACCCCGTAAATGATGTTGTTGTGTCAAATTGCGACTCCTTTCTGAAAACGATAAGCATTTTTCATTATAGCAAAACTTAGTCTGTGAACCCACGTTTATGAGGAATATCTTATTATTCTCATTGGTTACTATATTAATGAGGTAACGAGTGCGTTTCATGAGAACTCATGCTATGATATGAACAATTACACGCAAGTAACTATGCGTCTAGCGGAGGGTATGAAGATGAAAGCAATTATTACTGTTGTTGGACAGGATCAAATTGGAATTGTCGCCAAAGTAGCAAACGAGTTAGCACGCCTGAAGATGAACATTGTCGATATTTCGCAGACACTGATGGACCATAATTTTACCATGATGTTGTCAGCGGAGTGGGATGATCAGCAGCTGAGTTTTGCAGCAGCTAAAAAAGCATTGGAAACGCTGGGTGAGGCCTCCGCGTTAACTATTCGAATTCAGCGGCAAGCAGTTTTTGACGCGATTCAGAAATTATAGGAGGCTGCCATGGAAAGTCGTTCAATTTTAGAAACTATTCAAATGGTGGCCGAAGAAAATCTTGATATTCGTACGATTACAATGGGGATCTCATTATTCGATTGTATTGACAGTGATGGTGAACGGGCCCGCCAGAAAATTTATGACAAAATTACGAGTAGTGCCAAGGACTTAGTTAAAGTGGCCACTCAAATTCAAGAGGAGTATGGGATCCCAATCATTAATAAGCGAATCGCGGTGACGCCCATTGCCTTGATTGCGGCCGCTAGCCAAGACCACGACTATGTTGCATACGCGGTAACTATGGAGCGAGCAGCGCAAGCATTAGGTGTTGACTTGATTGGTGGCTTCTCAGCGCTGGTCCAGAAAGGGTATCAAAGCGGGGATCGCAAGCTTATTGCATCAATTCCCGCTGCGCTAGCTGCAACGAGCCGAGTTTGCAGTTCTGTCAATGTTGGGTCAACGCGGGCCGGCATTAACTTAGATGCAGTCGGTGAAATGGGCCATATCATTAAGCAGATTGCGGCTGATGATCCAGTCAATTGCATGAGCCTAGTCGTCTTTGCCAATGCGGTCGATGATAATCCATTCATGGCCGGTGCTTTTCATGGTGTTGGTGAGGCAGATCGTATCATTAACGTTGGAATTAGTGGTCCTGGTGTGGTGAAGCGGGCTTTGGAAGAAGTTCGGGGGCAGTCGATCGACGTGGTCTCGGAGCAAATCAAGAAGACAGCGTTTAAAGTGACCCGGATGGGCCAGTTTGTAGGTGCGATTGCGTCTGAACGATTGCACGTGCCGTTTGGTATTGTGGACCTGTCATTAGCACCAACACCTAACGAGGGTGATTCGGTTGCTGAGATTCTGGAAGAAATCGGGTTGGAAAGTGTTGGTGCGCCAGGAACCACTGCAGCATTGGCTTTACTGAACGATGCTGTGAAAAAGGGTGGTGTGATGGCCTGCGAACATGTTGGCGGGCTGTCTGGCGCGTTTATTCCAGTTTCTGAAGATGCCGAGATGATTCGTGCGGTTAGTGCTGGTCGCTTAAATATTGAAAAGTTGGAAGCGATGACGGCGGTCTGCTCAGTTGGTCTGGATATGATCGCGGTTCCAGGTGATACTAGTGCCGCTACTATCAGTGGTATGATTGCGGATGAAGCTGCAATTGGGATGATCAACAATAAAACAACGGCGGTGCGGGTCATTCCAGCAACTGGTAAAGGTGTTGGCGATGCGGTTGAATTTGGTGGCTTATTTGGCCGGGCACCAGTTATGCCGGTCAATACTAATCAACCAACGGCTTTCATTAAACGTGGTGGCCATATTCCAGCCCCCATCCACTCGTTCAAAAACTAAAAAGGATTATTTTAGTGGGCTTTCGTCAGCGGACCTCACACCTAGCAGATTGGTCAGAATGATTGGTCAGATTGGCTCATCAATAAGTAAACGGAACGCAAGTTTTCTAATCATGGTGATATGGTAGAAAACTTGTGTTTTTGTGTTAGAACGTTATTAAGTGAGAGGAACCTGCTGGTATAGTTACTAATAGCGAAAAAGACGCACTTCATTGCCGGATGACACAGTTATTTCACAAAGCGTGCACGATTTGGTATTAATTTGTTGTTATACTAAACCTGAATCCTAGCGCGAAGTAGGGTATGATAATAGTAGGTTAATAAATGATGATTAATCAATAACGTTAGCAATCGTAATTAACTTGGAGGACGTTACACTATGAAATTATTAATGATTGAAGATAATAAGTCGGTCTCTGAAATGATGGCCATGTTTTTTAAGAAGGAAAAGTGGGACGCCCACTTTGCTTATGATGGCAATGAGGCAGTCGAAATGTTTAACGAAGATGTCAATGGCTGGGATATGGTGACCCTTGACTTGAATTTACCTGGTAAAGATGGCATGCAAGTTAGTGCGGATATTCGCAAGGCTTCACCAACTGTACCAATTATTATGTTGACGGCGCGTGACTCGGAAAGTGATCAAGTCCTCGGGTTAGAGATGGGGGCGGATGATTATGTGACTAAGCCGTTCTCACCGATTACGTTGATTGCCCGGATCAAGGCACTACACCGACGAGCTGATCTATCGAAGACGACGCCAGCTGAACAACCAGCCAATGCGGTTAGTTCTTTTGATGTACAGACGGATCATTTTAAACTCAATACTAAGACGCGTGAGGCTTATTTAGCAGACAAACAAATTCAGGATTTGACGCCTAAGGAGTTTGACCTGCTCAAGACTTTGGCGCAGAAACCACGCCAGGTCTTCTCACGCGAGCAGTTATTACAACTCGTTTGGGACTACGAATATTATGGTGACGAACGGACCGTTGATGCCCATATTAAGAAGTTACGGCAAAAGATCGAAAAGGCCGGACCACAAATTATTCAAACGGTTTGGGGGGTCGGCTACAAGTTTGATGATAGTGGAGTTGATGTTCAATGAAGCTGATTTATCAACAAATGCTGGCGTTCTTTGCCGTTATCATTACGGTGATTGTGGTTCTCGGGTTTTCATTTATCCGGACGACTAGGACGATGCTTTATCAAAACTCTTGGCAGCAATTACAGCAATACGCCGCGAGTATTGAAAAAGAAGCAATTCGGTATAATACGAAGACTAATCAAGTCGTGGGGTTTAACCAACAATTTCTAAATGATGGTACGGTTATTTTACGCGATCAGCACATTCATTTTTCGGTCTATGATGCTAATAAGACGTTGGTCTATCCTAGTGGCGTGGGGACATCGATGGACAGTACCCCTGGGGGATCAATCTACGACCCTAAGATTTCGGCCAAGGATTGGAAGAAGCTCAAGCAGAATAAGATTATTACACAAGCGCCCCATGTTACGTTTCGGTCGCGTAATCACAATCAACCAGTGAATACGCCATCGTTGCGGACGATTGACGTGTTAGTCCCGCTTTTCTATAAGAATGGATCGACTAAGAAATTTGTTGGGGCGATTTCAATTGGTTCATTTGAACAAACGTTACAGGCGAGCGAACAACAGATTGAAAAGAATTTGTTCATCGCACTGCTAGTTTCAGGAATTGCGGCGCTACTATTGAGTTATATCTTGGCGCGTTATTCGGTTCGCCGGATCAACCGGCTACGTTATGCAACTCATTCCGTTGCTAACGGTGATTTTGATATTCAGGTGGATAGTAATCACAAAGATGAGATTGACGATTTAGCGGATGACTTTAACGGCATGGTCAACTCGTTAAGAGCCTCTAATGAAGAAATTAAGCGGCAGGAAAAGCGGCGCCGAGAGTTTATGGCGGATGCCGCGCATGAGATGCGAACACCATTGACCACAATTAATGGTATTTTGGAAGGATTAGCATACGATGCGATTCCGGAAGAAGACAAGGGTCATTCGATCGAGTTGATGCAAAACGAGACGAAGCGGCTGATTCGACTAGTTAATGAGAACTTAGACTATGAAAAAATCCGAACCGGACAGATTGCTTTAAACAAGACCAATTTTGATGGTGCCGAGGTTTTGCATAACTTAGTTGAACAACTCACAAAGAAGGCGGCCGCCGCTGATGATCAATTTAAACTGACGGTTCCTGAAAAGTTACCAGTGTGGGCGGACTACGATCGGTTTGTTCAGGTCCTATTCAACATCATGCAAAATGCAATTCAATTTTCACAAGCTAACGTGATTGAAGTAACGGCTAGTCGGACCGATCACGCAACAGTCGTGGCGATTCAAGATCATGGGATTGGTATGACACCAGATCAGGTCAAGAATATTTGGGAGCGGTACTATAAGGCCGATCCATCACGAAAAAATACAAAGTATGGTGAATCAGGCTTGGGACTTGCCATCTCACATCAGTTGGTCCAACAACATGGTGGGTCGATCAAGGTGGATAGTGTGGAAAATGAAGGAACCTGTTTTACCGTCACTTTCCCGGATGAAGGTTTTGATAAGCCAATTATTGATGATTAACGTGGCGTTTTGAAAAGCGTGACTAAATAAGTGACCGGGTTTTGAGATTGTGCTGATCTTAAAGCCCGGTTTTGTTAATGCAGTGGTAACGTTAAGGTGGAATTGGAAGTCGTGCGACCTTAACTGATGATTTAGCAAACTGATTCTGACCAGTGCATTTCCGTATTTGTTAGCGTTCCACCTCGCACTCTGGGGCTAAATATGTTACCCTTAACAAGGCTGCAAACAGCGATTTATCAATAGTTTAGATAAGATTTAAAATGAATAGGAGAAACAATAATTATGCAAAGAGTACAAATTACGGGTAATTCTCAACGTAAGGTCAAGGATGGCTATCCCTTACTCGTACAGGACGATTTAAAAGATCCAAGTATGAAACTAACCGATGGCTCCTTCGTGGCATTAATGGCGAGTTCACAATTTATGGGCTACGCGCTGATTGCTAAGCATCGCCGACAATTAGGTTGGGTGCTTAGCTTGGATGAAAGTGAGACGCCGACGACCGACTATTTCCGCAAGTTATTCAAACAGGCGTTGGTGCGGCGGGCAACAAGCATGGATCCACAGTTGCCACAACGGGTTTTCAATGCGGATGGCGACGGTTTAGGTGGTTTAGCCATTGATCGTTATCAAGATTATTATGTGTTTACTTGGTATGCAGAAGGTGTTTATCAACAACGCGAAATGCTTTACGCAGCTTTTGAAGCGGCTACGGATCATCAATTTAAGGGAATCTACGCTAAGTTACGCTTTAACGTTGAAGAAGCTAACTTG
Organism: Lactiplantibacillus paraplantarum; assembly: GCF_003641145.1. Taxonomy (NCBI): domain Bacteria; kingdom Bacillati; phylum Bacillota; class Bacilli; order Lactobacillales; family Lactobacillaceae; genus Lactiplantibacillus; species Lactiplantibacillus paraplantarum. The sequence goes on along the minus strand of NZ_CP032744.1, from coordinate 2,198,845 downwards.
AAGAGTCAATTGGTAACGGGGGCGGCGGCGCCAGAACCGTTGTTAGTGACAGAAGGTGCAGTGACGTACCCATTACACCTTGCCGATGACTTAACGACTGGGCTGTTATTAGATATGCGGCCCATTCGGGAATGGTTGGCAGGTGCTGAATTACAAGGTAAGACGGTTCTGAACTTGTTTAGTCAAGAAAATGGGGTAACGGCAGCTGCAGCAGTTGCTGGCGCAGCCAAGACAATTTCCATTGAAACGAGTAAAAAAGGCGCCAAAGAAACTGCTGATCAACTGGCAGTCAATAACATTGATCCTGATAAGCAGGAAATCCGGGCAATCGAAGTGAATAGTTACTTAGACTATGCGCAAAAGCACCGGTTAAGTTATGACGTTGTGGTTGTAACAGCACCGACCTTTGCTCGGGTCAAGAAGCAAAAGTTCCAAGTTGCCACCGATCTGACGGACTTATTAACGGCAACTTTGCCAGTTGTTCGGCGAGATGGTCAATTAGTAATTGCAACTACTGCCAATAATTTCTCTATGAAGAAGTTTAAGGCTGCGGTGACGGCGGCCTTTGTTGGTAGTGATCGACACTTCACGCTTAGTGAGACGTTCCGGTTGCCAGCTGATTTTGTTACACGCAAGGCATATTTAGCAAGTAATTATTTGAAGGTACTGGTTTTAACGCTCGACAAATAGTCGATAACGTCATAATTTGAGCGGCAAATAAAAAAATTTTAATGGGTATTTCGGGGACCGTTTTCATTAATTGAAAACGGTCCCTATCACTAAGAAAACGAATTCATGAAAATATAAAAATAATTATATTTGGCCTTGAATCCCTGATTGTGACTGGTAAAACGGTTACTTAACTGGTAAAATGTTTCTTTGTCGTTAGGCAAGAGAGAAAACATAGAAATGAGGATTATTAGTAATGGGAATTCTAATTGCACTGATTCCTGCGATTGCGTGGGGCAGTATCGGCTTAATTAGTGGCCGAATGGGCGGTACCGCTCGGCAACAGACCCTTGGGATGACCATGGGGGCCTTAGTATTTGGCTTAGCATTATGGGCGGTCGAACAACCAACCTTAACAAGCAAAATTTGGTTGATTGGGATCGTTTCCGGGTTGTTTTGGAGTATTGGTCAAGGTCAACAATTTACGTCAATGAAGGCGGTCGGCATTTCACGGACGACGCCAATTTCAACTGGGATGCAACTGGTTGCTAATGCATTGGCTGGTGTGCTGTTATTTAATGAATGGCACGGCAACATGTATTGGATTGGTTCTGTTTCCGTGATTGTTCTAATTGCGGGGGCCGTGTTGACTTCCTTAACTGATAAGACTGATCCGAACCGTAGTGCTTCTGAAAATTGGGGTGTTGGGATTCGCGCCTTGATCTTATCAACTATTGGCTATGCCGGGTACACGATCGTTGTTCATTATGGTAATGTTAATGCGCAGGCGGTTGTCATGCCCCAAGCAGTGGGGATGTTGCTCGGTGCTTTGATCTGGTCCTTTAAGGATAAGCCGTGGGTCGTTAAAGCCACTTATCGTAATATCGTCACTGGTCTGGTCTGGGGTGTTGGGAACCTTTTCATGTTTATGGCAATGGCCCAAATTGGGCAAGCCGTCGCTTACTCCCTTTCACAAATGGGAATTGTTATCTCAACATTTGGTAGCATCTACCTATTAGGTGAACACAAGACGAAACGAGAAATGGTCTACGTGGTGATTGGCTCGATTCTAGTCATTGTTGGTGGAATCGCGTTATCCTTGATGAAGGCTTAGTAAAGCTTTACTAAAAAATTAATTATTTTATTTACAGATTAAAAAAATCTGCTGAAGGTGCGGTAACGGCAAGTTATCAGCACCTTTTTTGTTAATAATTGTATTTATTTTTTACACAAATTACGAAAATTTACGAAAAAAGAGGGGAAGCGCTTTTCATTATTAGGCGAGCTATTGTATAATATGACATGTAAATACGTATAGAAAGAGGTAATAGTAAATGGCACACATTTCATTTGACAGCTCTAATTTAACTAAGTTCGTTCATGATAATGAACTTGGCGAAATGCAAGCTATGGTCACAGCTGCTGATAAGGAGCTGCGTGAAGGAACCGGCGCCGGTAATGATTTCCGCGGCTGGTTAAATTTACCAACAGATTACGATAAGGAAGAATTTGCACGGATCAAGACCGCTGCAAAGAAGATTCAAGGCGACTCTGACGTCCTCGTTGTGATCGGGATTGGTGGTTCATACCTCGGTGCACGGGCAGCCATTGAATTCTTACACGAAACTTTCTGGTCATCACTTTCACGTGAAGACCGTAAATTCCCACAAGTTGTCTTTGCTGGGAACTCAATCTCATCTTCATACGTCAACGATTTAATTCACTTAATCGGCGACCGTGACTTCTCTGTTAACATTATTTCGAAGTCTGGGACGACGACGGAACCTTCAATCGCATTCCGGGTCTTCAAGGAACGGTTAATTGCGAAGTATGGTGAAGAAGCTGCTAAGGGCCGGATCTATGCGACAACTGACCGTAAGCGCGGTGCGTTGAAGCAAGAAGCTGACGCTGAAGGCTACGAAACCTTTGTTATTCCCGATGATGTTGGTGGTCGCTTCACTGTCTTGACACCAGTTGGTTTATTACCAATTGCGGTATCAGGTGGAGACATCGACTCATTAATGAAGGGTGCTGCCGATGCCCAAAATGAATATAAAGATGCCGATTTAACTAAGAATGAAGCTTATCAATATGCGGCTTACCGGAACATCTTGTACCGGAAGGGCTATACTACTGAAATTCTGGAAAACTACGAACCAAACATGGCGATGTTCTCAGAATGGTGGAAGCAATTAATGGGTGAATCCGAAGGGAAAGACCAAAAGGGTATTTACCCATCATCAGCTAACTTTACGACTGACTTACATTCATTGGGTCAATATATCCAAGAAGGTCGTCGTAACTTGATGGAAACGGTCGTTAAAGTTGACAATGCTACTAGCGACGTTGACATTCCTAAGGAAACCGAAAACCTTGATGGTTTGAAGTATCTTGAAGGTAAGACGATGGCTCAAGTTAACACCAAAGCCTTCGAAGGGGTTATTATGGCCCACGTTGATGGCGGTGTTCCTAACATGGTTGTTAACATTCCTTCACAAGATGCTTACACGTTAGGTTACACAATGTTCTTCTTTGAAGCTGCCGTGGCCATTTCTGGTTACTTGAACGGGATCAACCCATTCAACCAACCTGGTGTTGAAGCTTACAAGAACAACATGTTTGCTTTACTTGGCAAGCCTGGTTACGAAGAATTAACTAAAAAGTTAACTGCCCGTCTTAGTGACTAGTTAACAGTTATCATTTAAAAAACACCAAAATACGGATTGGCAGATTGCTGATTTGTATTTTGGTGTTTTTTGATGTCTTATATAGACTTTATCACCTAATCCCAATGGTACCAATTTGCTAGTTAATAAGTGTGGAGGCAGCTCAATCAGGTGGATTCTTGTTTATACGCACGTGCGTGTCCTAACATAATCTTCAGGTTGGATCAAGCAAGCTTGATTTGAAGTTGCTCAAGCTAGATGAGCTTTAGACTGCGGAAACGGATAAGGCGGGTTATACTATATAAATAGTAAAAAATTCAGCCATGATTAATATTTATGGCTAAATTTAAGGAGCTTAATATGCGTAAATTAAACATTATCGAAAGTATCATTATTGTGGTCGGGTTACTGGTCTTTTGGCTAGGCAGTGAAGTGACGGTGATCAATCAACAGTTACCATGGCTACAATTTGTTGGGCTAATTGTGGTATTTGTGACTGGGTTAGCTGATGCGATTTATCGCGTCGTAACAAAACGCTCTTTTTTTAAGTAAGAACTGTTTCGTAAGTAGCGCTGTTTTGAGAGTACCGAATATAAGTGGCTGGTTTAAAGTATGTATTATGTAGTTTGAATCATGATTAAAATATGTCATCAATTAGATTTACTGTTCGTCAACGGGTGTGCGCCCTATTCCGACTTGGGTGACAATTGTAGGGCCCACGTTTCGGCAATTGGCAGAACGCCTAGGATGCACTAACCAAGCAGGTCTACACTAAATTGAACCTTTTCCAAGGGGTCTAAGCTGGCTGCTTTTAAGGAATGGTATAGTTTTAATCGTGATGCTATGATTCGTGCCAGATTGATGAACGCAATGTAGTTTAAAGTGGTTTTTACTAGGAAATGACAAACCTAGTAAAAACCACTTTTTAGTGTATACCTTGAAACGGTGGGGTGCTGATAATAAGCGTACACGCTAGTAAGTGTTGATTGCCGATACAAAATTATCCTGAATTTGAAATTTTTTTATTCGAAAAATTGATCATATAAGCGATATTTTACAAATTGTAACTACCAAGTATGCGGCTTATTAGGGTTTAAGATGATTATAATTTTAATAATGAATGATGACCACAGGTATTCAATAACACTTTACATCATTCACCAAAAATCGCAATGTTATTAATGAGGAAATACATCGTGGGGAATGTAGTTAAAAAAATAGTGGAGGTACATATATGAGCTTTTTAGAATTACACGATATTCGTAAGGCCTATACCTTAAATCACCAAGAAAATGTCATCTTAAAGGGCATTAACTTAAACTTTGAACGGGGAGAGTTTATTTCGATTCTTGGGGAGTCCGGTGGCGGTAAGTCAACACTGATGAACATTATTGGTGGTTTGGACCATCATTATGATGGGGACGTCTTATTAGACGGTCAGTCCTTGCGCTCAATGAATGTGCGGCAAATGGACCGGTACCGGCGTGAAACCATTGGCTTTATTTTTCAAAACTTTAACTTGGTCAGTTATCTAACCGTCTTGGATAACGTTATGCTCTCACTGAAGATGACCAAGATGTCTCGTGGGCAGCAGGTTCAACAGGCACAAGACTTGCTCAAACGGGTGGGGCTTGAACAGCAGACCCACCAGTATCCAAATGAACTGTCGGGTGGTCAGAAACAACGGGTCGCGATTGCCCGAGCACTGGCGAGTGATCCCGATATTATCATTGCGGACGAACCAACGGGGGCTTTAGATAGTGAAAACACCCAAGAAGTGATGGATATTTTATATTCGATCGCCGCAGAAG